>DKBB01000059.1 GCA_002451015.1 Acidobacteria bacterium UBA6911 | reverse complement strand
CCAGGAGCAGATTAATGGGTGTCCTTGTTTCCACCCTCAAACGAAATAGTGGGTGTCCAGATTTTCATTAATAATGTTAAAAAGGAATTCCTGCAGATGAGTGATTCCAATCACTGTATTTAAATCTGATTTACCCGATACTCGTACCTGTAAGAAGAGAATAAACAAACATACTTTGGATCGAAATGGAAAGCGAGCATCACACACTATTACCAGTTACTACGCGCAGACATTGCTATTGCTGCGGCAATTTTCATGGGATTAGGCTTCTGAAAAAAGTGGTCATTATTATGAATTAAAAAGACTGTAACATAAAAATATTTCCTACATTGTGCCTGATTAGAATATTTGAAATATTTTTTAAGCATCGGGAGATGGCTATGGTTATCAAAAATAAAAAGACAATCCCTGTTAAAAGGGAAAGAGCTATTTCCAATCAGCTAAAGAGAATGGCTCATCTAATAGCCGCTTTCATTTTCGTTTCAATCCTGGCCAATCATGCATTAGCACAAACACCGAATATCTCCGCAAGTTCCGTTTCAGGGCTCCAAGGATCCAATGTCACTCTTTCCTTAGGATTTAATCCCGGGGCAACGGGAATCAGCTCACTGCAATTTGATTTGAAGTTTCCTGCATCACTTTCTTTCATCTCTGGAACACCGGGAAATGCTACCCTTGAAGCAGGCAAATTCATTTATTCGAACGTTATAACCAATGGATTACGAATACTGATCTTCAATGCCAACAATAATTTCATCGGATCCGGCAGCCTCTGCAGCCTTCAATTGCAAATTGCAGCTCAAGCACCCGTAGGAGACATACCCATCACTTTTGAGAATTTAGTCGCTGCCGATCCAGAGGCAAATTATGTAGCCTTATCATACACCTCAGGCAGCGTCACCGTCCTTCCTCCGTCCGACACTACTCCACCCGTAATAAGTTCGCTTACCGCTACGGGCATCACAGAAAACGGGGCAATCATAAGCTGGACAACGAACGAAGCGTCCACAAGCCGGGTGGAGTACGGCACCACTACAGCCTATGGCAGTATGACAAACCTCAATACCGCCATGCAGACATCCCACATCCAGCCACTGAACGGTCTGGTCGGAGAAACGTTATATCATTATCGGGTATTATCCATGGATGAAGAGGGAAACCTGGCGGCATCAACCGATTACACCTTCACGACTTCCACTCCCGCTGATACGACACCGCCGGAAATCAGCTCGGTGTCCGCTTCTGAAATCACAACAGACGGAGCAAAGATAAACTGGACGACAAACGAGGCATCTACAAGCCAGGTAGAGTACGGTCCAACGACAGGATATGGCAACACAACGGCACTCGACACTTCGATGCAATCTTCACATACACAAATATTGAACGGATTGGCCATCGATACACTGTATCATTATCGAGTCAGGTCCAGAGACGCTGACGGTAATCTTTCCGTTTCAGGTAATTACACTTTCGAAACACTACCTGATACCACTGCGCCTAAGATCAGCTCAGTAATCGTATCAGGACAGACCCTTACGGAAGCGACCATAACCTGGACCACGGATGAGGCTTCCGATACTCAGATAGAGTACGGACCGACTGTCGAGTACGGCAACGTCACAACCCTTAACTCTTCCCTGACAACTTCTCATGTTCAGACACTCGACGGGCTGACATCCGGCACCGACTATCACTTCAGGGTTTTCTCCAGGGATCTATCAGGAAACCTGGCCAAATCGGAAGACTATTCTTTCGCTTCAATGAAAAATGCCTCAACTCTGATAATGCCAATGTTTGGCGAGGGGCTCGTCTCGCGGAACAACGAGTTATATAGCGGCATGGCAATCATGAACATGGATTCCATTCCTGCAACGGTGCATTTCACCGCATTCGATGAAGAAGGAAATATAATATCAGGCACGACCATAACAAACCCGACGGTTCGCAGCCTTAATCCCGGTGAGCAGATTGCAATCGTCGATGTGGAAATATTCGGGGATAGTTTGACTAATATCCATCCAAACGGGTGGATCGAACTGGACAGTACGACGGATCAACTCCACGGTTTTTTCATGATGTTCGACGAACAGAGGCGGCTGGTGGATGCCGTCCATCTCGTATCGGAACCGTTGAAGGATTTTGTCTTCACAGACATCGAATCGGAAGGCAGAACGAGACTGAACCTGATAAACCGGAATCCTGAGACCTGCGGTCTGACAATAGATCTTGTAAAGGAAAACGGGGATGTCAGGAGTTCTGTTACTTATACGATTGCAGGCCATTCGGCCTTGATCGCCGATCTGTATACCGACATATTCCCCCAAATTACGCCACAACCCAAGGATTACATTCGGATATCCGCCGACAACGGCATTGTACCTTTTCAGATGATGCAGGAAGGAACGGGAGATATTTCAATTGGATATGGTCAGGAACTATCCACAGCTTCGACCAAAGCGTTTGTACCCAATTATATTAACAACAAGAACTCTCTGACGGCTCTCACAATCGTCAACCTGGATTCCACGGCGGGCAACGCCCAGATCCGGCTTGTGGGCAACGATGGCGTGCAGATCGGCGCTACAAGAGATATCCAGGTTTATGCATCCGGAAAGCTGACGATAGACAGCCTGGATTTCTTCCTGGACCCGGCCTATGCTGAAGCCCTGACGGCTGATGTTTCCAGTAGTGGGAATGATCGCCCTGGCAACAACCAGCCCGGTAAACCCGGCAAAGGGAACCAAGGCGCATCGTCGCCGGAGATTGACGGGTATGTCGAGATTGTAAGCGACGGAATCCGAATTGTCGGCAATGCATCGTATCGCGGATCCAAGAACCAGTCTTTCATCGCCACCCTACCACTGGCGTCCAACCTATATGAGAATGTGGTGTTTCACCATATAGCTTCCGACGACCTGTATTTCACCGAAATAGCGATTGTCAATCCCGGAAGTACAGACGCTACCGTTATGCTGAAATTATACAACGATGGAGGAATTCTAGTAGATACATCGAGGATTTCTGTTCCTGCCGGCCAGCAGTTGTGCCGTTCCCTGTCCGAATACTTCGGCGCTCTTCAGAGTGCCAGCCAGATGGGAGGGCATGTTATCCTATCGTCCAACCTGCCGGTAGCAACCTACGCGTTGTTCGGAACTAATAACAGGTCTGCCCTGTCTTCTCTGCCTCAACAAGAAATTGAATAGCTCTCTCCTTTGAAAAAACTGTGGGCGCGGGTTTCAGGGATCGTTCCTGAAACCCGCCCACAGGAACAGCCGGCAATACGCCAACCCGTATGTCTCAAGTTGTTTTGTAGGGATATGGCATTGTGAGTCACGAATAGTAAGGACTGTAGTCAAGGAGCTTTCTCCAAATTCGTCGCCACGGAGAAGACCTCATGGACATCCCAATTGTTAAATCCGCACCGGAACGCCAATGTCCTCAATATGATACTACTGCACCGTTGTGCCGCTCGAAGGTTTGCCGCTTCCGGACTGCTTGTTCCGTTGCGCCTGGAGCGCCTGTATCAACCCGTCGACAATCTGGGTGGGAATGGCGATGACAGCCTTTACCGGGGCGGGCAATGTGCCGGTCTTCTGCATCTTCAACGCTTCCTCTTCACTCTGCGGGCCGATAACATCGCAAAAGGTGAGTGTACAATCAATGGGGGAAACACTGACCTGGACATAATTGGCATATATTCTGGAAGAAGTCTGGGTATGATCCGCAATAATCTGGACGGGGCGTTCTTCTTTTTCCATCATTTCCTCCTTAAATGATTCCGCAGTTGCAGCAGGACACCAGTTGCGGATCAACCAAAACGGCTGTTTTAAAAAGCATTCAATCCCATTACCCGGGAGGCCATCCGAGCTTTCTGCCTCCCAGTATATGAATGTGCAGATGAAAAACACTCTGTCCCGCTTCCGCATTCGTGTTGATTACGGTTCGGAAACCCGTACCGTCTATTCCCTGCGATTTTGCCGTGCGTCCCGCAACCAACAGCATATGGCCGAGAAGTTCCCGGTCGTCCTCCAAATCATCGTTCAGGGAAGCGATGTGCTTCCGCGGAACTACCAGCAGGTGGATCGGGGCCTGCGGTTTGATATCGCGAAACACAACGCAGAGCTCGTCTTCATAAATAATGGCGGCAGGTTTCTTGTGCGCTGCAATCCCGCAGAAAATACAATCGAACATCCCAGGATAATCCTTTCCCTTAATCAAAACGATCCGCTGTAACTTACAGCGGATGTTTAACGAATCCGCTCGATATCCGCCCCCAACCGGGCCAGCTTCTCTTCTATCCGATGGTATCCGCGGTCCAGGTGATATACCCGGTCGATCCATGTTTCTCCCCTGGCAACCAGGGCAGCCAGAACCAGGGAAGCGCTGGCGCGCAGATCCGACGCCAGAACCCGAGCGCCACTCAACGGACCGTTTCCTTTGACTACCGCCTTCCTGCCTTCTACCGTGATATCCGCACCCATTCGAATCATTTCCAGGGCGTGCATAAACCTGTTTTCAAATATCGTTTCCGTAATTATCGAGTCGCCGTCCCCCTGCGTCATCAAGGCCATGTACTGAGCCTGCATATCAGTCGGGAATTCCGGATACGGAAATGTAGTGACATTCTTCGATACGATCGGCCCGTCGCATCGGACGCGGAATCGGTCCTTACCTGCATCTATTTTCACTCCCGTACCGTTTAACTGTTCCAGTACAGAAGTAAGATGCTTCGGGTTGCAGCTTTCAATCTCGACATCCCCGCGGGTGATCGCCGCCGCAATCGCAAATGTTCCGGCTTCAATACGGTCCGGAATTATCCTGTGCCGGCATCCATGAAGCTTTTCAACTCCCTGGATCCGGATGGTTCGCCCGCCATCCCCCTCTATCCGTGCGCCCATACTCCGAAGCATATCCGCCAGATCACTCACTTCGGGCTCACAGGCCGCGTTCTCGAGGATCGTTTCACCCTCGGCCAGGGTCGCAGCCATCATCATGTTTTCGGTACCGGTAACGGTCACCGTTTCCATCTGAATATGGGCGCCGCGAAGCCGTTTAACGGAGGCTTCCACATACCCGTGTACGATATTGCATGTCGCCCCCATCTTTTCAAGTCCCATAAGATGAAGATTTACCGGACGCGCCCCAATGGCACATCCTCCCGGCAGGGAGACCCGCGCCTTCTTGAACCTGCCCAGGAGCGGTCCAAGAACCAGGATAGAAGCCCGCATGGTTTTCACCAGCTCATACCGCGCTTCCCGGGAGTGGATTTGGTAGGATTGCAGCACTGCAGTTCCGTTTTCGAGAACTTCAACGTCAGCGCCCATTTCCCGCAGAAGATTCCGGGTGGTCAGTATGTCCCTCACATAAGGAACATTCTCCAGTTCAATCCGGTCCGGAGTCAGCAGCGAGGCCGCCATTGCCGGCAAAGCAGCGTTCTTCGCACCGCTGATTCTTACACATCCGGATAAAGGCCGTCCCCCGACCACTCGAATTTTATCCATCACTTCTCCATTAATCTCTGCGTGTTTGGGCTAGGATGCATCGGGGAATCCCCTGCAGGTCGTTGAGAATCTCCAGCAATACCAGCCCTGCCTCTTCAATCAGCCGGCCGATACGATCCGCCTGCCCGGCCCCTGCCTCGACTAAAACGTATCCTCCGGGCTTAAGCCTCTCCTTTGCCGCAGGCACCAACCGTCGATAAAAGTCCAGCCCGTCCCGTCCACCGAACAAAGCCCGCTTCGGTTCGTGGTCCCTGACACCGGAGGGCAGGGTATCATACTCTTCAAGCGGGACATACGGGGGATTGCTCAGAATCATGTCAAACACCCATCCCCGGGAAAAACAGTCGAGAAGATCCGCCCGGACGAACTGAATGCGTCCCGAAACCTGGTGCCGCAGGGCATTTCTTCTCGCGACTCCGAGGGCCGGCTCCGAAATGTCCGTCGCCCAGCCAGTGGATGCGGGGATTTCATGCGCTATCGAGACCGCTATGCAGCCGGATCCTGTCCCGACATCTAAAAACTTCATCCTGCAGTCAAGCCTTTTCCGTATGATCCCGAGCGCAGTCTCTACCAATAATTCAGTCTCCGGACGCGGTATCAGGACCGCAGGATTTACATGGAAATCAAGCCCGAAGAATTCCCTTTCTCCGGTCAGGTATTGCAGGGGTTCGCCTTTTGCATGACGCAGCACCAAAGACCTGTA
>DKBB01000099.1 GCA_002451015.1 Acidobacteria bacterium UBA6911 | reverse complement strand
CCGGTTTCTTTCGATACGTGTTCGAGCCGGCGAAAATCCTTATCCATCACATATACCGTCGATCCGAGACCCGTGAAGGATTTGGCGGCGTTTGTGCCCAGAGTTCCGCTGCCCAGAATAACGACATCCGCGGGAGGCACTCCTTCGATGCCTCCCAGCAGAATCCCCCGTCCCATACGATTGTTGGACTGAAGGAGGCGTCCTGCAATCTGAGGAGCCATTTTGCCGGCGATTTTAGACATGGCACGCTGTACCGGGTGAGAACCGTCTTCGGTCACAAACAGTTCCATGCCGATGGCGGTTATGTTTCGGTCAAGAACCAGCTGAAGCAACGTTTTGGGAGCCACGCCCAGGAGGAGAAAACCCATTAACAAGTGGTTTTCTTTCAGGAAAGGCCACTCTTCCTCCTGCGGAACTTGGACTTTCAATACGAGGTCGGCGCGGCGGTAGGCTTCCTCCTTGGAATATACGATGGTCGCACCGGCATCCCGGTACTGGTCATCGCTGAAATGGGCACCTTCGCCGGCGCTTTTTTCCACTACGACGGATATGCCGTTTCCGGTCAGTTCGCCGACGGCGGCAGGGGAGAGACTGACGCGCTTTTCATCGGCGGCGTGTCCAACGGCTATTTCTTTCGGGATTCCAACAATCATGTTCGGATCATCCTTTCGGGGCATGCGGTTCAGACGGTTGGTTTATTTCGCTTTTCGGTTTTTCCATCTTATATTAAGTGATAGACATGAACCAGCACTCAGTTGCTCTTGTCCGGACCGGGAGGTACTATTTGAGTAACAAGAACAATATTCTGACAAAAGGTGAAAGAGAAAATTTATGAGCAACTCTAAAGAAAACTCGTTATTGTCCATCGTTGATCGAATGGTTGCAGCAAGCCGACAACTGTCATTTCACCCTGAAGGACCTGAGTCCTGCAAGATCGAACTGCCTTCTAGAAGCAAGTGTGTCGATATCATGCACCAGTTGCGGTCCGTCCTGTTTCCGGGCTATTTTCAGCTTTACGAATATAGTGACGACCGTATCGGCTTTCATGTCGGAGCCATGATGGATCGTATAGCCATCAACCTGCAGGAGCAGATTCGGAGAGGATTCTGCTTTAACTGTAATAAAGAAGGGGATCTTCAGAGTTGCACCGCGCGCGCGGAAAACATTACAGGACAATTCCTTGAGCGGATTCCGGATATCATGCTTCTTCTTTGCGAAGATGTCCGGGCGGCCTACGAAGGGGATCCGGCTGCAAAAAGCCCCGCAGAGACGATTTTCTGTTACCCGGGAATTTTTGCGATTACCAACCAAAGAGTGGCGCATGAGCTTTACCGGTTGGGAGTGCCGGTGATTCCCCGTATTATCGGTGAGAATGCTCACAATGTAACGGGTATAGATATTCATCCCGGTGCGAGAATCGGCAAGAGGTTTTTTATCGATCATGGCACTGGTGTTGTAATCGGGGAAACGACCATCATAGGCGACCGGGTGCGCATCTATCAGGGCGTGACGTTAGGCGCCAAGAGTTTCCCGCTCGATGAAAACGGGAATCCCATAAAAGGAGTGGATCGACACCCGATTATTGAGGACGATGTGGTCATATATGCGGGCGCAACAATTCTTGGCAGGATAACGGTCGGCGCGCGATCGGTCATCGGAGGCAACGTATGGCTCACTCAGAGCGTGCCCCCGGACAGTTCCATCTCCCAGGGTAAGGAACCAAATAGCAGTAAACAGTCGGCTGAAGGATAGTCGGTTAGAAATAGGATATTTACNNGTTTATTTTTATAGATGCATAAGGGAAGGAGGGATTTTATCAACTTGAATTTTCAAAACCTGAACATTCATCATTTATCTGACTTCTGACTTCTGACTCCAATTAATCAAAATCCGTCTCAAGAACCTCAGCTTTCTGTTCCTGCAGTCCATACAGCTTCGCGTAAAATCCCCCCGGTTTTTTGATCAGCTGATCGTGCGTCCCTGATTCAACGATGCGGCGGTTGTGAAGAACGAATACCTGGTCCGCGTTGCGAACTGTAGACAGCCGGTGCGCAATTATGAAGCTGGTGCGGTCTTTCATCAGACGAATCATGCCTTCCTGGATGTGCGCCTCCGTCATGGTGTCGACGCTGGAGGTCGCTTCGTCCAGAATCAGTATGCGGGGATCAGCCAAGATGGCTCGCGCAATGCCCAGGAGCTGCCGCTGTCCCTGAGAAAGATTGTTGCCCCGTTCGGATAAAACAGTGTTGTAGCCGTCCGGAAGACGGGAGATAAAATAGTGGGCGTTGGCGGTCCGAGCTGCCGCAATTATCTGCTCTTCCGTGGCATTTGGGCGGGCATATAAAAGATTTTCCCGGATGGAGGTTGCGAAGAAAAAGGGTTCCTGCAGCACGATTCCCATGGAGGTACGCAGGTCGTTTACTTTAATGTCTCGGATATCGTTGCCATCAACAGCGATAGATCCTTCTTTTACATCGTAGAAGCGGCTCAGCAGGTTGATGAGAGTAGTTTTGCCGGCGCCCGTGGGACCGACGACGGCGACGACCTGGCCCGGCTGTGTCTGAAAATGTATGTCTTCAAGAACGGTTTTGCCCTCTTCGTATGAGAAACCGACATGGTTGAACTCCACTGCGCCGCGAATATCCGAAAGTGGCAAGGCTTCGGGCTTGTCTGCTACTTCGGATTTCATATCCATCATTTCGAAAAGACGCTCTACTCCTGCCATGGCCGATTGCAACATGCTGTAAACTTGGGTGATTTGGCGCAGAGGTTCAAAGAAACGCTGAGAGTAAAGAATAAATGCGGTCAGAAGACCGATGGATACACCTCCGGCGGCCGCGCTGCCACCTGCCATAGCTTGGCCCGCCCCCGACCGCAGCGCAAAATACCCCCCGACACCGACAATCAGGCACAGGGTCAGCGATGTCATGAAATTCATCAGGGGTATGAAAGAATAGGAAATTAGCTCGGCTTTTACACCCACCCGCCGGTTTTTATCGTTGATGGCTTCAAACTTGCGAAACTCCGCCTCCTCTCTCCGAAAGGTCTTGATTACCCGGACGCCGGAGACCGATTCTTCAATGTTCGCGGTCAATCGGCCGACCCATTCCTGGTTGGTTCGGAATGCCGCGCGGATTTTTTTGCCGATGATCCCGGTCAGAACCGCCATGACGGGTACTACAGCTATGACCACAAGGGATAGGGGAACGGAGCGGGTCAACAAGATGACCAGAATGGTCCCCATGGAAAGAAGACCGCCGACCAGGCTGGAAAAGCCGTTGTTCAGTGCGTTATAGATCATTTCAATGTCGTTCGTCATCCGGCTTATAAAATCCCCGATGCCCCGCTTTTCGAAAGAACCCATCGAGAGAGTCTGGACATGAGCGAAGGAATCGGCCCGTAGCCGGTATACGATCTTATTGGAAAGACGGGTCAGAAGGATTCCGGAGACGGCGTCCGCAATCCATGCTCCCACGATAGTTGCCAGTATGATTTTCATTCGGAATACAAAATCCGGAAGGTTCTTAGACAGTTCCAGATCCTGTGTAATGGCGTCTCCAATCAATATCGGCCCAAGATTCCTGAGTATTGTACCTACCGCGATAAATACGGTGGCTGTGAGGATCAGGGCTCGGAAGGGTCCGAAATAACGAATAAAACGACGGAAAGCCTTGCGAAAGTCCTTCGGTGCTTCAATAGGTGTGGAATGCATCGCCGCCGGGCCGCGTTGGTGTCTATGCGCCGTCCCTCCGGAAGGATGGCCAGGGGGCTGTGGATTCCGGGCTGGATTTTTTACATCGCTCATGCCGTCCATGTCCCCCGAGCGGAACCCGATTGTGTTTCATAAATCGTGCGATATGTTTCATTGTACTGCAGCAGTTTGTCGTGATTGCCGATGGCCGTGATGCGGCCGTTTTCCATAACCGCAATCCGGTCGGCCTTGCGAATCGTTTCTATCTTCTGGCTGATAATGATGGCCGTACGATCGCTGAATTCCCGATACAGGGCTTCAATGATGTGTTTTTCCGTTGCCAGGTCGAGCGAGGATGTTACGTCGTCCAATATGATCACATCCGGATCGGCGGCGACAGCCCGGGCAATGGCGACCCGTTGACGCTGCCCTCCCGAAAGCCCGGCGCCCCGTTCTCCCACAAGAGCCTCCCAACCTTCCGGCTTGTCGTTGATAAATTCCGTCGCGCAGGCGATTTCGGCAGCCTTTTCCATGTGTGTCCGTTCGGCATTCGGTGCGCTGTAAGTAATGTTGTCGCGAATTGTCCCGCTGAAAAGGACTGATTCCTGAAGCACTATGGCAATCCGGGTTCTCAGGGTATCGAATGCAATATCCCTCACATTTATGTCATCGACCAGGATGCTGCCCTCTTCGGGATCGTAGAACCTGGGGATCAGATTCACCAGGCTGGATTTTCCGGATCCCGTGGCACCGATAATACCCAGTTTTTCACCCGGCTGAACGGTCAGGTTAACATTGCTTAAGGCTTTCTCGCCGTGTCCGTAGCGGAAGGACACATTGCGAAATTCAATCTTGCCTTCAAGCCGCATGAGGTGACAAGCATCCTGTTTTTCCATTATGGTGGATTTTTCATGAAACAGCGCATCCAGCCGGAGGGCCGATGCCATCGCCATGCTGATAAAATTCAGTACCATGCCGAGCATCAAAAGGGGAAACATGGCCATCGAGGCATAGTTGTTAAAGGCCACCAGTTTGCCCAGCGTCAGGTTGCCGTCTATTCCGGAAGTGGAGTTTGCGATAATGGTTGTTCCTCCCGCCCATATCACAATCAAAGTCGCCATTTGGGCTATAAAAAAGAACAGCGGGAAGAAAAGGGCTAATTTATACCCCACGTTCAGGCTGATCTTGTAAAGGCTCCTATTGCGGATCCCGAACTTGATCAGTTCCTGGGCCTGGCGGGCAAAGGCGCGGACGACCTTGGCCCCGGCCAGGTTTTCCTGAAGAGTGTTGTTCAGTTCATCCAGGGCGGTTCTGGCTTTCATAAATAAAGGGCGTATGAAGGTCGCGACCATGAAAAACAGGGCAAGCGTCAGCGGCATGAAGATCGCCATGACGCCGGCGAGCCCGGGATCTCTGAGGTACATGGCGACGATAGTCCCCACTATCATGATGACGGATTGGACGATGATAAATACGCCCATGCGGACAAACATGCGGATTGTGTTTACGTCCGAGTTCAACCGCACCATTATTTCGCCGGTGCGCCAGCGGTCCAGGTTTTCAAAGGAAAAACTCATGACCTTGCGGTACAGGGCATTGCGCATCGAATAGCCCATTGCCTGGGAGGATTTGATCAGCATGTATCCGGACGCCAGGTGGAGTCCCGCAGCCAGCAGTGCCGCGAAAAGAATGCCTGCGGCGCCCCGGAGAATTGCGTTGACACTGCCCGCTTCAATCCCCTTGTCGATGGCATATTCGATCAGTCGGGGCTGAATTAAAACAAGCCCGGTGGACGCGAGAAGGAAAATGAAGGATACCGTCAATATGCCTTCGGATTTATGCAGAAAACGAAAAAGCCGTAAAAGCGCCGCCATCAAACCTCCCGCTTTCTAGACTAATACAAGAGCAGGTGAGTGTGGCAGGCAAAAATAGTGTCAGGCTACAATTCCCCTTTTTATAATACTGAAGAAAAACCAAATATGTCCTACGTGAATCAGAAGTCAAGGACATTCAGTATCGTTCGGATCAGTCCTTCAACGGTAAGGGCTTCTGGAGAAAAGCAATGTTGGAATCCGGGGTGCCTTGATGCACAATGACGTTGTCGGTGCAGATTGGAATATAGAGCGCTTCGATTCTCGACAGTACTTTGCCGGAATATGAGAACAAGAAATCGTTTATCTTAGAAATGGTTTATTTAGTAAGTGCATAGAATGATACTGGTACTTTTTGATATTGATGGGACTCTGATATCTACCGATGGTGCAGGAATGCGTGCATTTCACAGGGCGCTGCAGGAGACTTTCGATATCAGGATTGAAAATCAACTGATTCGTCCGGATGGCAAAACAGATCCTTTGATTTTAAGGGAGATCCTGGAGCAAAATCACTTAGACGACCGGTTGTGCAGTGACTCACAGCAAGAGATGTTTTCGTGTTATCTCGAATTTTTAGAAGACGAAATAGCGAAAATCATGAAATCGGGGAGGATTCAGATTCTACCGGGGGTGAGTACCTTCTTGAAGGCTTTGTCTTCCGAATCCGATTTTGCTCTCGGCCTGGCAACGGGAAATCTTGAAGGTGGAGCCAGAATCAAGCTGAAAAACGCCGGATTAAACGGTTTTTTTCATTTTGGTGGGTTCGGTTCGGATTCCGAGGATAGAACGGAACTGACGCGTATCGCCATCCTGCGCGGAATGCATCATGCCTCCCCGGGCGTCGTTGATGGTGCATTTGTGATCGGAGACACGCCGTTCGACGTAATGCACGGCCGTAATGCGGGTGCCTTCACCATTGCCGTTGCCAGCGGCGGATACGGTATCGACGAGCTTCGGGCTTGTGGGCCGGATTTGGTGCTTCCCGACCTGATCCCGGCCGAGTCCATAATGTCCTTTATGAGAACAAGAATGTGACCTCCGTCCATCTCAAAAAATAAAACACGGTAAACAGGGGCTTATTTGTCGATTCCGGCCAAATAGTTTATGGTTTATAGAGGGAAAGTTGAATACGCTTCCAGGTTTTCATTCTTCAACGGGAAGCTGGACAGAAACGATGGTTATAGCATTTCCTGTAACAAGTAGTAATTCATTCGTAAATAAAAGATGAGCATTATGGATTCGGCAGATTCCGTTCTGATCGAAAGCACGCTCAATGGGGATGAAGAGGCATTTGCCGAGCTCGTGAGGCGGTATCAGTCCGCGGTTTGGGCTGTGGTACACAGAACCCTGGGTAATTCCCGGGATAATGAGGATGCCGTTCAGGAGGTTTTTTTGCGGGCATTCACCGCGTTGAATAATTTCGACCTTAAGTATCCATTCGGACCCTGGATAATGAGGATTGCTACGAATTACTGCATCGATCAGCTTCGCAGAAAAAAGGGCCGAAAAACACAGCTCTGGTCGGAACTCAGAGAACATGACCAGGAGCGGTTGCTTGCCGATTTGTCCAATGACAGCAATTTTGAATCAGGTATTGCAGAAGGGACGGCGGATTATGTTAAAGTAGCCCAAGCTCTTTTGGAAGGTTTGAATCCAAAATATCGGGTGGCGTTCATTTTAAGAGAAGTAGACGAAAAACCCTATGAGGATGTCGCAAGGTGCCTGGGAACCTCTGAAGTGGCTGCGCGAGTTCGCGTTTCCCGCGCGCGTGCAGAACTGCAGAGGAAGTTTCGCGCCTATCTTTCCGGGATAAAAGGAAGGAGCGAAAAGTAAACTGATGAGATTATGCAATCTGTTCGATAAATATCGTGATGGGGAACTCGGCCCGAATGAAATCAGAAATTTCGAAACCCATTTGGCCGAATGTGCTGATTGCCGGGCGAAAATATCTCTACTCGACAATCTTGCATTTATTCTCAAACAGGATTCGATAATTATGCCGATGGACCTGTCGGAACAAATAGCCGAAAAGGCGTTCCGGCAGAACAAGACCTGGGACGCTCTTGTGATCGGCTGGCTGCGCCCGGGGCCTGCTTTTGCAGCACTGGCTTTGGTGTGCGTTCTTTTTTCTGCCCTTTGGCTAGTTCCGAATTACCAGCCTACGAGCGCTTATTCGGAGTACGAGAAGCTGATGGACAAAGCGGAAACGATCAATCTGGATGCCGGCACTCTGCAGACCCAGAACTACACCGAACTGATTTTCTTGATGGAGCAAGAGGTTAAATCTCAATGAAAGATCGTCTCCGAGCGCTCGCCGTATTGGTAGCTGTATTCCTTGTCGGTATAATAATCGGCGCAGCCGGATCATTTTTCTGGTTAAAGCCATCTACAGACGCTGTAAGGACTTTTGATGATGTGCCCCCTCCACCTAAGACGGAGATGACACGCCCGCCATTCCCTGAACTCAATCTGACTGAGGAGCAGAAAAAGCAGTTTGAGGGAATTATGGCGGAAACAAGAAAGAAGTTTGAAGAGACTGAGGCGCTGAAGAGGGACCAGATGATCGATCTCGATAAAAGGAGAGATGTGATCTTAACCGAACACAATCGCAAGGTTGGTGCTATCCTAGATGAAGATCAGAAAATGAAATTCGACAGCTTCGTATCAAAGTGGAACGAATGGTTGGACAGGGCATCCAGACGCATAAGACCCGAACAGCCGAGGGAGAACCGCAGAAAACCCGGAAGAATGTAATCCACAATTTTTCGTCTATCTACTTCCTGCATCGTTGAACCGCTTTTCGAAACAGAGACGATGTAAGCATTCCATCAAGCTGCAAATCGTTTGCCCAATAGGTCCTGCCTTCTGCTTCCAACAATTCAGAGATTATTCCCGTCGCGTTGCCTGTGTAAATATGGGCCGAAATACGGTTATGTGTGATGCTGTGTTTTAGGACAGCCAGACTCTCGATCGGCAGCCGCCCGCCAAAAAGTTTGTTATTCAGGGATTGAGCGGTTTCTTCCGGCGACTGCCCTGAGGGGACAATCCGGACGGGAAGCCCCCATTTTCCTGGGATAAAGCTGTCATCCTGGCGGGTGAGCAGGACTTTTCCCCGGTACCTTATTACCAGAATTACCACACCTACCTTTACGATCGCCTTCCTTGGCTTTGTGAGCGGAATGGTGCTTTGCAGGTTTTGCTTTTTCGCCAGGCAGTAACGGCGAACCGGGCATCGCGGGCAGAGTGGTTGAGCCGGCAGGCAGATCGTGGCTCCAAGTTCCATCATCGCCTGGTTAAATTCGGATGCTTTTTCCCACGGAACCCATTCGGTCATTCGATCCCAGAAATATTTTTCCGGTATGTAACTTCGAATCCCATTTAGTCGCACAATTACCCGGCGAATGTTTCCATCCACCACGGGTTGCGGCTGATTGAATGCTATGGAACAAATGGCTCCGGCGGTATACCGCCCAATGCCGGGAAGGGAAAGAACCGTTTTATATTCGTTTGGGAAAATCCCGCCCCAATACTCCAAAATCTTACGGGCAGCTTTGTGAAGGTTTCGGGCCCTGCTGTAATATCCCAGGCCGGACCAGAGCGCCAGGATCTCCTCTACAGGTGCCTGGGCGAGGGATGCGATGTCAGGGAGGCGTTTTACAAATCGGTTGAAATAAGGTATTGCCGATTTTACCTGGGTCTGCTGCAGCATGATTTCAGAGATCCAGACTCGATAAGGTGTTGGATTCATACGCCAGGGAAGGGGTCTTCGATGTTTATGGTACCATTTCAGAAGGCTGTTTCTGAATCCCTCAATCTTTTCCGGTTTCATGCGATATCGTATCCTGGCTGAGGACCGGCCGAAGCGCTGCGTTGCGGTGCCGGAGGATCGTACTTGCCGATTTACCCTTTTTCGTAGTGGCGCTGGTAAAAAATAACGGGAATACGCCGTGGAATTTTGAAAATGTAATTTTCCCGAAAATCCATAATTCCAAACATTTACCACGTAAGTTTTAGCATTTTAAGGAGCGTTCTTAAACTATTACTTCCATTTGCATTATAAATTTGTATAAAATACTAAATAGTTAGTTTGGGAAAATGTTGATTGAAATGTATTTGCAAAAAGGTTACGCTTAAAGAAGCAAGTTCCTAATATATAGGATCTTTAAGAATAAAGGAGTTAGAGAATTGCCAAAAACCAAAGCAAAGAAAAAAACGACAACCTCTCGAGTTCGTCCTCGATGGACAAAAGAGGAAGTGGCGCTTTTGAAGCGTCTTTACAAGACTCACAGCAACGCCGAAATCGCTCAAATCCTTGGCCGTAAGGTTTCTTCCGTAGTTTTTAAAGGGCATCGGTTGGGTTTAGCAAAGGGAGCCCGGAGACTCAAGGAGATGGGACGGGAGAATATTGCTCGTCGCTGGGAGCCTGTCAAACAGAAAGCCGCGAAGAAAGTGTCGGCGTCTAAGAAGGCGACTGCGTCCAAAAAAGCTCCTGTAACTAAAAGAGCGGCTGCAACCAAAAAAGCTTCAGCAGCCAAGAGGCGAAAAACAAAGTAACACTTGCCCGGCGAATAGTTTTTTAAATCCCCCCCAGGATCGAACGTTAGAAATAATATGTGCGTATCAGCAGAACAGGGATCCGGGGACACCAGGGAAGAGAATGTCTGGGAATAACAAATAGAGCTATTCATGAAGAAACGCACGCCGGGTAACCCAAAAGAAGAACGCATTAGACCGTGGCGGGATCGGCAGTCGAAACATGGCTCCTCGGCGCTTTTCCTGCCTCGGTTTCAGACGGCATTTCGACGTGACTGAAACTTCGGAAATAGTGAAAGCGTAAAAAATTATTTGCTGTTGCAATAGAAATCAAAACAGCAGTGCTCGATCTTCTTCTCGAAAGCGGAAGGGTCGGCCTACATTCCGGCACCTGGAAAATAACCGGTCCTGTCGAATCCGGTTTCTCCCGCCATATTGAACCTTACAGATTATGGTTTGAATCGCATACGGATACGGCCTTCCAGCAGAAGATAGATGGCCGGAATGACAATTAGTCCGTCTCGCAGGATGGTTAGAGGCGTAATGGGATCGTCGAAGCTGAAGCAGCCACAGTTCGCATCAATGCCGCGAAGATAGGTGATGGCTAAAAGCAGGCTGAAAAACAATAATAAAGCCGTTGCCCCCGCCGCGAAGTAGCGCAATTTCCATCCGATAAGGATGGCGATGCCCAGCAGAATCTCAATCCAGGGGAAATAGGTCGCAATCGGCAGAATAAGGGATTCGGGGATCAGCTGATATCCGGATAAGGCCACGGCGAACTGCAATGGTTCCCGGATTTTGATGTACCCGCTGTAAAAAAAGACGCCTGCCAGAAAAAGACGGCTCAACCATTGAAAAATTGTCAGGATCATGGGTTATTTTACAATTTTGTCGATAAAGCCCTTCAGGACAAGATGTGTAAGGATTCCTTCCACTTTTTGTTGTTTGCCGATGTAGTAAATGAAGGTCGTAGGCGTCGACATTACCTCTTTCTGCTCAGCCAGCGCTATTTCATTGTCGATAGCCAGCTTGATATCTGGATCCTCTATCGACTCCTTCACTTTTTTAAAATCCTCCTGAGTTAATGCTTTCGAAATGGTTCCTTCCAAATCCCCGTCCTGTGTCCATTCAGCCTGATTGGCATAAAGGGCATCGAAAAGCGTCAATAATTGCTGCCGGCCGAGCCGATGAGCTGCTTCGGTGTAAAGGGCAGCTTTGTGGGCATATCGGTGAATTCTCAGAGGAAACTCATGGTAAATAACACAAACCTTATCCCTTGAGGAATATTCCTCCAGTATTTTCTTGATCGTCCCAAGATAATATTCGCGACAGGCAGGGCATTCGAAATCCGAGAATATTTCCAGCCGTACCGGAGAATTCAAGGAGCCGCCCAGAATTTGACCCGGGGCATCAATTTCATTTGAAATAAGCGCCGGTGTGAAAAAGATAAGTAAGGACAGGATCGGCAATAAGGTCCATTTTCGTTTGTAAGGCATGTTGGTCTCTATATCTTGCTGATTTTCTGTTAGTTAAGGTTCATATATTCGTTGAACAGCCCTTAGGATATCAATTTAAGCTTAAGTCGACAAACATTTTTATGCGGGGATCGAAATCAGTGCTTGTAGAAATATCCGTGTTTTCGGCAGTACGGGTGTTATTTTATCTCCCGGTCTGAAGGGGCTGCATCGCCGGGTTTTCACTCGCTTTTAGAGACCTTTCGAAGACGGAATTGAATTAAGTGACGGGGTTTGAATTTACGCCTGGACCAACGGTATCCCTGCGTGAATTCTACACCGACAAGGTATTTTACCTTGTCGAGTCTGCAGTATATGACACGTGCCTGGCAGTGATCCGTAGGAAATTCTATGGATACGACAGTATCCGGATGGATTTTGTTTTCCATTTCAAGGCACGCGCCCGAAGCACAGATATCTTCCAGGATACCCCATTCGTCGCGGGCTGTTCCGGATTTGGTTTTCCATCGAACTTTGACAAGATCTGCGCAAAGTTCCCTGTCTTCACTTCTTTTTAGAATCACGAATGATCTATCGGCAAAATTCAGCCAAGGTTTAGTCCTTACCGGCTGCGCGCCGCCGCAAGAGATTTTTCGTAATCGGGCTCCTGGGCGATTTCGGGCACCTGTTCCGTATATAGGACTTTACCTTCCTCATCGATAACCAGAACCGCTCTTGAGAACAATCCTTCCAGCGGGCCGTCGGTAATTAATACTCCGTAAGCAAGGCTGAAATTCGCATCCCGGTATTCACTTCCGGTTATGACATTGTCCAGACCTTCCGCGGCGCAGAAACGTTTTTGTGCAAACGGCAGGTCTTTTGAAATACAGAGAACAACGGAATTAGGGAGAGCGGAGGCTTCGACGTTGAATCTTCTTAAAGATGCGGCACATACGGGAGTGTCGAGGCTTGGAAAGATATTCAATAGGACCCTCTTGCCTTTGAAATCGCTTAGAGACATGGTGGAAAGGTCCGTTTTGACGATCCTGAAATCCGGAGCGGAGGCTCCAATTTCCGGGAGAGAGCCGGCTGTGTGTATGGTGTCGCCTTTGAACGTTATCTGTGCCATAGGTTGTCCTTTCTCTTTTAAAATTTACGGGATTCCGCCATTGACCTGGACCGGTCTTGAGCCTGTGTGCCGGACATTGACCTTTACCGGTTCCCCGCTTTCTGTTTTAGCGGGAATGGAGAACGGGGAAAACTGCACATTCCTGCTCGAGAACAGGGAGCTGCGTCCGGGGCGGTCAAAACGAGTCGGACTTCTGGGAAGTCTTTTCGAACAAACCATCTCCCGGTGTGCGGCCGGCAATATAATCACCCGTAATCATTTCGTTGTATCCCATTCCCGGCCCGACCATCGGATATACATTGGCTTCGGGATCGACCATAACTTCAAGGAATGCCGGTCCCTTGAAGGAGACAAATTCCTGCAATGTTTCCTTTAGTTTGGCTTTATCACTCAAGCGGACGGCATACTCGAATCCGTCCGATTCAGCCGTTTTCACAAAATCTTTCCGGCGAAGCGACTTGTCGGATCCGGAAAACCGGTTTCCGAAATAGAGCCTTTGCCACTGCCGTACCATGCCGTCCCCGAGATTGTTCAAAACCATGACTTTGACCGGCAGTTCATAGGTCGTGGTAGTTTCCAGTTCGCCCAGGTTCATCCGCATGCTGCCGTCGCCATCGACGTCGATCACCAGGCGATCCGGGAAAGCAATCTGCGCCCCAATGGCAGCCGGGAGACCGAAGCCCATTGTACCCATCGATCCCGAGGTCAGAAGGGAACGCGGATTCTTGAAATCGAAATACTGTGCCGCCCACATCTGGTGTTGCCCCACACCCGTACAGACGATGGCTTCTCCCCGAGTGATCTCGTTCAGGCATTCGATGACATGGTAGGGTTGGATTTTCTCGCTTTCCCGATCGTAGTTCAGGATGTGTTGTTGTTTCAGTCCCTGTATGTGTTCGATCCATTTCGAGTAATCCTTTTTGAAGTCCTTGCCGGCATGCATGATGTCAATCAACGCTTCGCGCGCCGCTCCGACATGGGACCACGTGACGGATTTTACCTTCCCTATTTCAGCGGCATCGATATCGATATGTGCCAGAAAACGGGCATTAGGCGCAAATTCCTGTACTTTACCGGCAACCCTGTCGTCAAAGCGCGCGCCGATCGTTATCAGAAAGTCACAATCCATAACGGCGTAGTTGGCATATGCCATGCCGTGCATACCCAGCATATGAAGTGAAAGCTCATTCGTCGTATCAACCGACCCGATTCCCATCAGAGTCGTCACTACGGGTATCTGAAACTTTTCGGAGAACTGGCGCAGGTGTACCGCGGCATCGCCGCTGATAACACCGCCACCGGCACAAATGAGGGGGCGTTCGCTTTTTTTCAGCAGATTCAGGAATTCGTTGCATTCTTCCGGCAGGAGGCGCGCTTCAGCCAGCGCCTTCATGCGATTTTCGTATCCCCGGAAGCGGAGGACACCTTCTCCTTTAAAAACTCCCTCCCAGTTCTGCACATCCTTCGGAACGTCGATGACTACAGGCCCCGGTCTGCCGCTTCGCGCGATGCCGAAGGCCGTCCGTACGGTGGCCTCCAGGTCTTCCGGCTCTTCAACCAGGAATACGTGTTTGGCGCACGGGCTCATCACATTGAATACCGGGGCTTCCTGGAAAGCGTCGGAGCCGATGGCGCTGCGTGCGACCTGACCGCATATCAGCACTACGGGAACCGAATCCGCCATGGAATCGCGAATGGGTGTGACACTGTTGGTTGCGGCAGGTCCTGATGTGACGACGAAAACACCTACCTTGCCACTGGCCCTCGCATAGCCGGCCGCCATGAAACCGGCTCCCTGTTCATTAGCTGGAACGATCAATTGAATTTGTTCCCTTTTATCTGTTTCATGCTCAATGTTGTAACGGAAAATTGCGTCGTATGTAGGGAGAATCGCTCCTCCGGTATAGCCGAATACGGTGTCGACTCCTTCTTGCGCCAGAACCTGAATGATCATTTCCGCACCGGTCAT
Source organism: Acidobacteria bacterium UBA6911 (assembly GCA_002451015.1). Taxonomy (GTDB): domain Bacteria; phylum Acidobacteriota; class UBA6911; order UBA6911; family UBA6911; genus UBA6911. The sequence goes on along the minus strand of DKBB01000099.1, from coordinate 3,459 downwards.
GCGTTTTCCAGCAAGCGGATGCCGTTTATTCATATGTGCCCTCATATTTTCTATCCCTCTCAATAATTATTAGATCCTTCCTTTGATGATCCGGATTCTAGTTTTCGAATATTTTGGCTCCAAGAGCTCTATGCAGTGCGACTTTGCCGGTGCGCACCATTTCATCGATTCCATAGGGACGGACGACATCCAGGAATGCTTCAACCTTACCGGAGTCTCCCGTTACTTCGAATACGTAATTTTCAGGAGTCGCTGTTACTACGCGGGCCCGGAATATCTCCGCTTCGGTTAGTAGCGTCGTTCGTTTCTCTTCCGGAGCGTGAACCCTGACAAGGACGAGTTCGCGTTCTACGCAATTTGTGTCCGTCAAATCCAAGGCTTCCACCGTATTGGGCAGCTTATTTACCTGTTTTAATATCTGTTGAGCCAGGAGTGCTTCGCATCGTACTACCATGGTTATGCGTGAAAGACCCGGATCGGAGCTCCCGGCAACCGTAAGGCTTTCGATATTGTAACCCCGCGCGCTAAATAGCCCTGCGATTCGGGAGAGTACTCCGAACCGGTTCTCAACGAGAATAGAAAGAGTTCGTGTGTTCTGCGTGTTATTGGATTTTGAATCCTGAAACGAACTGTCTGTCATGGTGCCTGTCTCCTGCGCTCAATAGTGCGCCCAAAAAAATAAAGCCGTCATCCCGGTTCGGGTGACGGCTCTGGGATACCCAGTTGTGGTGCCATCATCCGAACCGAGAGATTCCGGTAAGGATGTTTACAGTAATAATGAGTACGGTTTCTACGATGACGGGCAGAAAAGTGCTTCTAGGGGAATTGTTTATGCTTTGTATGCCCGGAGAGCACATTTCCTGATCAATCCTCCGACTTGTCAGTTACCCAAACGCGACGAAAAGTATTGTTTAGCCTATCAAGGCCCGTCCGTTGATGTCAATGGAAATTACGATTCTGCTTTTGCCAGGCGATTCATCGAATCGGCAAGCGGAGGCGCGCAAACCCGGCTTCAGATTCGGCTTGGGGTCATGTTTGACAAGCCGGCATGTGCGTGACTGGCTGGCATTGTCTTGATGTATCGGCTGAATGGTATAATCCTGTATTCGAGCGGATTAAGGATTTTTTGTTCATGGAAGGCTTGCGGTATCGAATATGTCAGAACCGGGAAGAAAGAAATCAGTTAATTTTGAAGCGGCATACAGCAAACATGAAAGACGGTGGAAGGACAACCGATACGTCTATGCGGTCCTGTCCAGGAGAAGCCGCGGGATTTCCATTGGAATNNCCGGACCGTGGACACGGAACTGCTCTCTGCGGAACTCAATTCGATACTGCGGGAAGAAAAGAACGGATCTTTATATGAAACCGCCCCCTTCGACATGCTTCCTCCTGCGAGTAGGGGGGTGCGCGATATCGCGTTTTCAGGAAATGGTGAACCGACCGCCTCTCCCGTTTTCGGAGAGGCGGTCCGCATAGCCGCCCGGGCCCGGAGTCTTTTCAAATTGGACAATACCAAAATCGTACTGATTACAAATGCCTCCCACCTGGACGATCCTGCGGTCCGGCTTGCTCTGGACCTCCTGGATGATAATAACGGGGAGATCTGGGCCAAACTGGATGCCGGCACGGAAGGGTATTTCCGAAAGATTAACCGGTCGGAATTTCCATTGAATAAAATCCTGGCTAATATCCTGAAGACCGCTTCCGTAAGGCCAATAATAGTTCAGTCGCTGTGGCTGCGCATGCAGGGCGTCGTACCGCATTCTGATGAAATTGAAGCTTATTGCAGCCGTTTGAATAATCTGATTGCTTCGGGGGGCCGCTTAAAAGGTTTGCAGCTTTATACGATTGCGCGCCATACATCCGGGCAATCCGTGACCGCACTCGCCGACGAAGAATTGGACCGTATCGCCGCAATTGTTCGCGACCGAGTCCCGGTTTCTGTCGAAGTTTTTTACGGCGTGGCCTGACAGTTCCTGCTGTTTAAGCTTCAACAGCAAATCCAGGATGCGATTGAGTAGACTGGTCCTGTAAAATTTCCCCGTTATTTATCCCTGCCTGTAGTAGAATCGGAGCCGGAAATTCAAAAATGATTTTACGATATCCGAAATGCCGGAAACGCCTGACTGGAAAAAGGATTGGGAAATACCGTCTCTAATCCGGGATCCTGAAGGCCGGACTGATATTCGATAACGACTAAGAACAGGAGGATTTATGGGCCTCGATCATTCGAGAAGGCGATTTCTGCAAGCGGGACTTGCCCTGCCTGCTGCCGGCCTGGTCTCATCGTGCCGTCAGGAAGAAGCAGTCCAATCGTCTCCCGGAGTTGTTTACAGAACTCTGGGCAAGACGGGAATGCGCGTAACCGGTGTCGGTTACGGAATCGGATTCGTTCCGATTCCCGAAGTGGTTTCGCGCGCCCTCGATATGGGCGTTAATTATTACGACACTGCGCGTACTTACGGCGACAGCGAAAAAATATTCTCCGGCGTCATTAAAGGGAGGCAGAGGGATAAAATTGTGATCGCCACCAAGTCGGGTTCCAGCAAGAAGGATGATATCGTCAAAGATCTGGATACCAGCCTTAAGACTCTGGGTACCGATTACGTCGATATTCTGCACCTGCACGGCAGGGACAATCCGGAACAGATTCCGGATGAAGCCATTGAAGGCCTGGAGGCCTGCAAGGAATCCGGAAAAACCCGTTATATCGGCTTCAGCTGTCACGATCCCAATAACATGGCGGATTTCGCGATAAAAACCGGAAAGTTCGACGTCGTTCAAACCACCTATAGTTTCCCAATTGGAGCGATTTACAGAAACCGGGCGATCGAAAAAATGCATGAAGCGGGGATCGGTATAATCGCAATGAAAGTTGTCGTAGCCTTGAGCGGATTCAATCTGAAGACCGTGGACAATCCGCCCGCAACACAGGGCGAAGGCCCGCTGGCCGGCATTAAGTGGGTTCTGCAAAATCAGGCGATAGGGACAACCGTCCCTTTTATGAGGACCATTGAAGAGCTCGAGATGAATTTCCGGGCAATGTCGGAATCGTACACCCCGGAAGATGAAAAGACGCTGTTCTCAATGAACGAACAGATCCGGCCGGACTACTGCCGTATGTGCTACGAATGCAGAGGACAATGTCCCCAGGGCCTGCCCGTNNTTCGGGATGTGCGCTGCAGCGATTGTTCCTCCTGCGCCGTTCAATGCCCGAACGGAGTCCATGTGCGGAACCGGCTTGTCCGGGCACAGGAGCTTCTGGCGTAAACTTTCCAAACACAGGGGGGCGCAAACCCCCCGCTTGCTGCTGCCTCGCTTGCGGACTTCCGAGAGATACAGGCCGGCTTTGAGCTTTTTAATCCGCAATTTTCAGTCTTGAATCTTCAATCCTTAATGGGTGTAGCGACGATATTGATCATTTTTTTCGGAATCACGATCGTCTTCCGAATGGAA
>DKBB01000217.1 GCA_002451015.1 Acidobacteria bacterium UBA6911 | reverse complement strand
ATTGGAACCTGCTTCTCCTTATGAGCGTAAGGTTGCCTATGCCCGCCGCAAAGGGCTGGCATATCCCTACGAAATTATCCATATGCTCACAAGCGACGACGCGGGACGCGAGCGTGCCGTGGAGGACAGAGGACGGAACAAACGCAAGCCGCGCTCCGTACTTCCGGTAAGCAATTTTGAAGAATTTGATATTGAGATGCGGGACGGCATTCCAATTGCTGTCAGCGTTGCGGGACGCGAACCCGGACAGAATACCAGTGCGATTGTGTTCGGACTTATTACCACACCGAGCGGGAAGGTGCCGGAGGGAATGCAGAGGGTTCTGGTGCTTTCCGATCCGACTCATGGTATGGGCGCCCTTGGGCCCGCCGAATGCGACCGTGTGGTTGCGGCGATTGATCTCGCTGAGCGTCTTAGCATTCCGATCGAGTGGATTCCGATTTCGAGCGGTGCACGCATCGCTCTGAACAGCGGTACTGAAAACCTGGATGCGACAGCGCGTGTCGCGCGCCGCATTATAACTTTTACCCAGGCGGGCGGTATTATTCACCTGATTATTGCCGGCGTAAATGTCGGCGCCCAGAGTTATTGGAACTACCTGGCGACCATGCTGATGCACACACGCGGTGCGCTGATCATGACTCCTAATGCTTCGATGGTTTTAACCGGAAGAGCCGCTCTGGCGGCTTCGGGTTCGGTCAGTGCTGAAGACGAAATTACTATCGGGGGGCACGAGCGAGTTATGGGACCAAATGGTCAGGCCCAGTACTTCGCACAGGACATACTCAGTGCGTTCTATATTCTCCACCGGCACTATGATTTCACCTATGTTGTCCCGGGAGAAAGAGGACCACGACAAAAATGTACGGAAGATCCGGTCCAGAGGGATGTGTGCCTGTTTCCGTACAATCATACTCCCGATTACGGTTCCCGACATGGCTTTGTAAATGTAGGAGATATTTTCGACAACGAAAAGAATCCGGGCCGCAAACACCCTTTCGCGATGCGGGCACTTATGCACGCGGTGATCGATCAAGATGGAGGATACCTGGAACGGTGGAGCAGTCATAGTGGGGCGGAGACCGCAATTGTGTGGGACGCGCACATTGGCGGTTTTCCTTTATGTCTGGTCGGAATCGAAAGCCAGAATATCCCACGCATCGGCTACAGACCGTTCGACGGTCCCAAGGATTGGAATGGTGGCACTTTGTTTCCGCTCTCCAGCAAGAAAGTCGCTCGCGCAATCAATGCGTCGAGCGGCAATCGACCTGTGGTAATTCTTGCAAACCTGTCAGGATTCGACGGCTCTCCCGAATCGATGCACAAACTACAACTTGAATATGGTGCAGAAATTGCTCGCGCTGTAGTTAACTTCAGTGGTCCCATTGTGTTCATGGTAGTGTCGCGTTACCACGGCGGCGCCTATGTTGTGTTTTCGCGGGAGTTGAATCCGGGGCTCCGTGCTCTCGCGCTGGAAGGCGCGTATGCCTCGGTGATCGGTGGCGGGCCGGCAGCGACCGTTGTTTTTCCCCGAGAAGTGCGCACTCGCGTATCTTCGGATCCTCGAATAGAGGCACTCCATGTGCGATTACAGGAATCAGCCAGCGCGGATACTCGTTCGGAGTTCGATCGCATTTATAACGAAGTCACGATTGAAAAGCGGGCGGAACTGGCAGCTGAATTCGACAGCATTCATTCCGTTGAACGAGCCCAAAAGGTCGGCTCTCTCGAAAGAATCATACCGATACAGGAAATCCGCCCGAATATCGTTCGACTGATATCAGAGAATACAAATCCCCAAATCGCATGAGTCAGTTCACGGCGCAACGCTTCAATTAACTATCAACTGTTAACTATTAACGATTCACATGAATGACCTTGGCAGGAGGGAATCCATTGAAACGGGTTGAAGAGGCATTGCTGTAGGCGCCGATATTCTCGCTGTAAACCAGGTCGCTCAATCTGAGTTCCGGGAGCGCTTCAGCCTGTGAAATGGTATCGAGGGCATCGCAGGTAGGGCCGAACACGGCGGAGAGGCTCTTGGGACCTTTTCGGAACGCCTTTATCGGATACTGACAATGATCAAATCATATACCGGAATAAGTACTGTAAATACCGTCATTGATAAAATAGCATCGCTTGCCGTCCCGTTCGGATTTCTCGATGACTTCCGCTACGAGGGTTGCAGCCGAACCGATCATAAACCTGCCAGGTTCCGACAGAATCTCCAGGCTCTTTGGGAAAAGACGATTCAGCTCTTTACTTAGAATTCCGGTCAACTCATGGAAAAGGCGGACGTGGGGATCGTACCTGACGGGGAACCCCCCTCCGATATCGAGCAGCCTGAGATGGAAACCGCGGGTTTCCGCTTCTTCCATTACCTCAGCTGAGGTAGATACCGCTTGAACGTAGTTTTCAAAATTCGTACACTGGCTTCCGACCTAATAGGAAGAATGAACGCCTGTTTTTGGGANNATCGTTACCTGTCGAACTTTCCCCTGTGCTTCCGATAAGATCCATAATGTTGATTTGACCTGAATTCCCGGCTGTGATTTTACACCAGGGTGGATGAAATCGGGGCTAAAAACTTGGAATTTGCACAAAGGCATTTTCCCCAGAGTTTTGGAAGACCGGTGGCTTATAAGAAATTCCCCCAACAATCGAAATATTGTTCCTGTACTGCCGGGAAAATAGGCCTACCGGGTATAGCTGAAGGCGAAGTCTGGCAGCGGTCTGGATCCGGAATGCGTCAGCCAATATTCTAGATTTCTCAATGTGTCCCGTCGTGTAAAATTCAGATAATCTATTCTGTCACGCATAATATTGTGACCGTACCAAAGAAATATCTGCCGCCCTTTCGGGGCTTCTTCCAAAGGCTATCCATACCGTGGGCTCACGCCCCTTCGAGGGTAAAAATTTGCAGCAAGATCACTATTTTATGCAGCCCTCAATAATTTCTACATATCGTTCACCACAATATGGAAAACATTGACCGGGCCGTGAACTCCGACAACCCGTACGAGTTCGATGTCGGATGTGGCGCTGGGCCCCGACACGAGATTTACCGAAGAGGGCAGATCTTCTTTGTGCTGTAGTAAATACTCCATCCCCTGCGTCAGGCGGGGGCGTATGCAGCTTTTGGGTACAATATAGATCACGGATTCGGGCAGCAGCGTCACCGAACGGCCGCAACCTTGATGACTGAACAGCAGCACGGTGGCCGACTCGGCGAGCGCCATTTTAGCGACGGCAATACCAACCGCGGCTTTTTCAGCTGTACGTATATTCTTCTCGCTCGATTCGCCTCTGCCCCAGACATGAACCTCCCGTTTCCCCGCCAATGCCTCCGCCGTAAGAAGATCCCCCAGCAGAGGATCGTCTGCCAGAACAACCGGGCCGGGGCCGCATGCATCGAGAGCGTTTCGGACACAAGCGTTTAACTCTTTTTTGGTCGTTTCAATTACCCGGGCTCCGATTGTTCCGCTGTATTCGATAAATGCGCGTGCCAGATCGTCCCTGCTCCAATCCTTCATCACATCGATATGCACGGAATGACGATCCGCACGACGTGCCGGTGCAGCGGTCGGTATCGTCCGGCCGAGAGCTTTGCTGATCACGCCTATAAACTGTTCGCGCGTTGTCATGATTTGACCCCTTCCCCGGGACGTCCGGCGAACCAGTCGCGAAACCGCTCCCCGGAAATTTCCGGCACTTCGCGCGCTTTGCTCCACTCTTTGAGAAGCCCGATGCGCGGCACATAATTTGCCAGACGCGCCATCCTGGAGAGGGCCCCATAATATGCAGGATTGCCGATTACCCGGCCGTATTGTGAAAAAGCAGCATTCTCGATTCCATTATTCAATTTCCTGTCTTCAGCAATGATTCGTCGATGTTCCAGGATGGATTCATAGAGAGGAATTTTTACCGGACACACATCATTGCAGGCACCGCAAAGGGAGCAGATCTTCGTCACATCCCTGTGCTCGTCGTATCCGGCCAGCACCGGCACCAGCGCAGCGCCCAGGGGTCCCGGATACAATACACCGTAGCCATGCCCGCCGACGTGTCGATAGGCGGGGCATTCCAGCATGCAGGTGCCGCAACGGATGCAGCGCAGGACATCCCTG
>DKBB01000330.1 GCA_002451015.1 Acidobacteria bacterium UBA6911 | reverse complement strand
TGATTAATATCCCAGTGGCCCTTTTCAGTATCAACAAATTCAATCCCTGTTTTGGATGGTATAAAATAATTTTCCGTCGCCCTGCTCGGATAACATCTCTGATGAAACCAGTAGATATCCCCGGCATCATTCGGCATGTCCTTCATTTGCTCACCGGTGTGAAGATCCCATGCGATATAATTCCCTTTTTGATTCGGCATGGCTGTTGCNNGGTTGCCGCTGACTCCATAATTTCTTTCCGTCAACGGTAGAGAAAGCGACCACTTCCTCCAGCCCGTTTGAAAAGATAAGAACATCCTCATGGACCAGCAGCCTTGTAGCATACCCTGTTTCATACATATTTAAATCTGTTGAACCCTGCACAACAAGTCTTCCGGTTATTCTTCTTGCTGCTTCAGCTTTCCATTTTTCACCGCCATTTCTTCTTTCAAGGCAAACAAGGTTGTCCCCATCATGGAAATATACGGATCCGGAATCAGCGATTAAGGAAAGAGGTGCTACAATATATTTCTTTGACCAGTTGACTTTTCCGTCAGGCAGGTTGATCGATACTATTTTTGCAGGTTCTTTATTCCAGCCCCATTCAAAACGTCCAACGTCCATGTTGGCCCATACGTTTGCCTTTTTAGCTGTAAAAATCTCTTCCTTCTTTTCAGGCCTTCCTATTAGCAGGAATAAGGTGTCGCCCGACAATACTATTTCCGAAGTATCTTTTGTATCCGGAAAAGTGCGTATTACTTCTCCTGTGGCAGCATCCAGTTCGCTTAAAGCGGTGTAATTTCCAAGGGTCGCGTATACTTTATTCTCTGTGGCAACGAGGCGACGGGGCAGATAAGCCGGCCCGCTTTTTAACGGGAANNATATAAAAGATCCGACCATTTGCCGAAACCATGGCGCTTAAGCTTGATTTTGTATCATGATGGCGTGACCATCTCGGTCCCCCAATCCATTGATAATGCTTAATAGGACTTATGATTTCATCCTTGGAGACCATGTTTCCTTCGGAGTTGTACAGATACTGGTTCCACTCATCCATTGCATCCGGTACAGGTTTTACTTCAATATTCCACTTCGAGCCTTTCCGGGTTACAAGCACGCCGTTCGGCGTGAGTGCTCTTATCGCTTCATTTCTCGATATTTCGCCCAGATCATCGGCCACAATCATGTTTACGAAATTATCAACATAAGGCAATTCATCGCTCGTCAGCAGGTCGACGGAGACCGGGCCGTAATCGTCCTTTGACATTATGTACGCCCGGGCTTTCTGGACATTGTCTCTGTTACTGTCCAGCCCCTGGACCTGGTAGCTGTCATTCAGCCTGAGGGCTTCGGTCAACGTTCCTTCGCCGCAGTTCAGGTGAACGATAAGCCCACCTTTCAGGGCTGCTCCGTCTATCATGGCTTTCGCCTGGCTTTCAGGACTTCCTGTAGCCGGTATGCCTTCCGTACTGTATTGACAGGCAATCACGGATATTAAACAGATCAATGCCGCAAAAATAATAAGATACGTTATCGGTTTTCTGCTTCCTGTTTTCATATCGTCTCCTTATTGGAGCAGGAAAAGGGGGGGGGTGATTATCCGGATTGAAAACGCTTCCGGCATAAATCCCGTCACCGCTTCTGAATTGCTAATATTGTTCTCTTAAATTTTAGGATCCTGATTTTAATACGCTTCGCCTCAGGTTCGGTAAAATAAATGTAAATTTAAAAACAGTCCGTTCGGGGGAAAATAGATATGGAATCGGATCCTGCCTGAGGAGCCCCCCGCCGGGGGGCACCTCAGGCAACCAAAACTCACTCCACAACAAGAAATGAACACGGGAAAGAAAAACAGTTAACCTCGTAACAAGTGTTGCGTTTCTCAACCGCCACGTGCTTCACTTTTCGACCGCCGCGCACAGTCGGCATTAAAATATTGAGATGTACTGTTGATTTACCAGCCGGAAGTGGCCCCGAACGGCGCATTTACCATTACAGCTTCAATAGAGAGTATCTGTCCGTCGACAATTTTAAACATCTCAGCCAGCAACAGGGATCGGGGTTTATAAAACCGGGTTGGCAGCTGATCAAAAGGTGTTGGAAAATATTCAAAGTTTTCCTTTTTCCCCGGCATATCAAAAACGACTATTCCAAATACCAATCCTTTTTCTTCATCAGCCATCAAAAAGCGTCGATTTCTGATTTTAGTGATGTAGGAGTATACCTTATTATCAAACTGTTCTTTGCACCCGGTCGCGATCGTGGATGGGTTATTTGTAGTCTGCGTGCCGTTTTCAAAGCGGTTGCAGTCCTTGTGAAACGGTACTATTTCGCCGGTGTTTTTTTCTATGCCTTCAAAATAACTGTTTGCGATCTTTATCAACACATCACGGGGAGAACGCTCCGATTCGGACAGGACTCTGGCGTATACGGGCCTGGGCTCTTTCAAATCTTCCGGACTGGCGAATGAAGCCTCGTCTTTTCTTGCCACAATAGTTTCAATTTCCGTGATTTTATCGCTGTCAACCTTTAAGCGAACCATGAAATTAGCCAGAAGCACCGATTCCCTTACGACACCAAAAACCATAACCTCACCGACTGAGGGATCAGCCATGTACTGTTTATAGGTTATTTCTTCCGCCGTTTGAAAAAGCCCATTGCCCAACTGAATCGCGTAACCGTTCTCGGTGATCTTAATATTATTGGCAACCGGCAATCCGGCCGGATCATTTTTTACAAGCAGGCCAAGATACCGGTCCATAACCGCTTTCAGATCCTCTGAACTCCTTTCGCTTTTTGAGGAAGAAGCATCCATGCAACCCGTAAAACAGCAAAGCCATGTAAAAGAGATAAAAACAAGGACATTAATGAAATTATTTTTCATGTGATTTTCTCCATTAATCGTGTGTAGGCCACCTTACGTTTAGGCGGGTAATCCGCGCCTTCCATACCTCACCCATGCCACCAGAGCCGATGGACCAGCCCCCGATAGTTGTACCACTTTTCAACTTAGAGATATAGAAATTGCAGCTGGGTTCCAGTATGGGAAAATTATTTCGGTTAAAGTACCTTTCGATCGGAGAATGATCGTAACCTATTCCTCAATAATAACCAACGCTTCCTTAATGCCGTTAACATCCTTTGCATTCCGCCACAGATTCCATATAATCGTTTCAGTTCTCTTAATTCCTAGGTAAATGTGATGATCCAGTGCCGGAAGTGTTCGGCGGAAAATCCGCCTGACAATAAGTTCTGCAGGTCTTGCGGCGAGCCATTCGGCTCTGTTTCCCAGATGTCCACGATGGAGGCTCCTGAGCCGGAATCCCCACCGGCTGCTGCGAATGTCCTACACGGGTTTCTGAAAAATGCCGGATTTGGCCAGTTTGAACAGATCCTCATCACGTGTGTCGATCCAGACTACCCTGTGCGTAGCCTGGGGAAGGAATTCCAGTATCTTGATGTCTCCTATACTACTGATAATGAACAGTGCGCACAGAAAGCAACCGCACGGCTCGATCTCAGGTTCTGGGGACACGGCGGCTTCTCCCCTATCTGTCCGGAGGATGTCCACGAATTGCTCGGTGCAGGGGTTGTGCAGCTATCGCAGGTGGACTCAGTCGCGGTGTTAGGCATTCCAGGGGATGTTTATGCCTTCTATCCCAAGGGAACCGGCTTTGGCTTCGGGAATCCGTATGCCATACGTCCCGACGAGTCGCGGCAGTTGCTCCATTCACTCGCCGTGTACGGCCGTACCTCTGAGGTTATAGCCATGATGCACCCTGATTGCATGCTGGTCGCTTACAACGTGGGTAAGTACCAGACGTACGCCAGCGCTCTTATCGACTCGTTTCCCTCCAGTCCCTATAGCGCCTGGGAAATGCAGCTCAAACAGGGTGCCGCGGAGAGCCTCCGAGTATATGTCCAAAACACATTGAATCTCAGGTTCCGCCTGGTGTCGCCGGTATATGTCGCTCGCAGACCGGTAGTCCTCAAAACTATCCGCATTCGTAAAAACGTGTCCCGTTTCGGTGGAAATTCAACGAAAATAACATAATGCCTGTTATCAGAAGGAAGAAGGTGCTTCGGTAGGATGCAATAGTTTAAAAACTGGCCTTTATTCATCCTATCGACAGGTTCGAATCCTGCCGGGCGTACCATTAAAATTCTGGCCATCAAGCACTTACACTGATTCAGTTGCTTCCCGGGCATCTCTGAAATACCTTGTGACACCGTTTCGATCCCCGGACCGAAGGATTTATCACTTCCGAACAATGGCTGGAGCTTGTCTATCGCAGTCTGCAAAAAGAACTGACGGGGAGGCTCGAAAAACAAAACCGTCCTGGTCAGCTTCCGGCGCTGCCGTCTTCATAGCGAAGCGCTATATATTGAAAACGCCTGGCTTCCTTTTCATGCCCCAGTGCGTCATAAATCCGGGATACATTCCGGTAATAGCTTGCTGCATTGTCCGGATCCTTTTCNNCCGCAGCCGCTGCAGGAGGCGATGATTCTGCCGTAAAGCTCACGCGCGTTCTCACGGTCGCATAAAGCTTCATAGTTTTCCGCCAGCGCCTGGGCAATACCCATATCCCAACCGTGCTCCCTTAGATAATTCAGATACAGGGACTCCGCCTGACGATGTTTCCCGGCACGGAACAGGGTTTGACCGCGAAGCAAAAAGAAAAAAAGCTCGGTCTCCTTTTCATCCTTAATGGAATCCAGAAGTTCGAGAGCGCGGTCATACTGATGCATACCCCAGTACAACTCACACAGCATGCTGTATTTCACGGGACTCCACTGCCGCGGCGCGAAGTCCACCAGCAGCGCAAGCGCTTCCTCAAACCGTTTCAGGTTCAGATACGCCGTTGCCAGTTCCAGCCGCACATAACTGTCCGGCGCGGGATTCTCCTCCAGGGCGAGCGAAAGAAAGTCCGCGGCTTCATCAAAACGTTCCTGGTGCAGTGCTACATATCCGCTTTTAAAATTCTCGCCGTAGTTTTCATATAGTTCACGTATTTCGTCCGGCATTGTATTGAAGAGCGCCTCCGCGTATTCGTCTTTAGATTCGAATTCGGGAATTCCCTGTTGAGGAATTTCAGGCACCAGTTTGTCGGCATCCGGCGCTTCTTCGAACGCTTCTTTTGCCTGTCGGGTTTCGATATTACGCAGATCGCGTTGCAGCGTATCAATCAACTCCGCATCCTGAGTCAAATCCAGCGCAAGAGTGCAGTATTCCCGAGCTTCCTCGAAATACCCGTTATCGGCAAGATTCTCTCCCCGTTTCCTGTGCTCCGCGGCCAGGGCTTCGTTGCACCTGCGAATTTTATAATCAAGTTTCGGAATTCTTGCATCGTTGGAAGTATCCCTTCGCCGCTTTTCCAAGGCGGATTCATACTCCAGCCTGGCCTGGCCATAGGCACCGGATGCGAAAAGCCGATCCCCCTGCGCTTCCTGTTTTTCGGGATCCTTCCCATTGAAGATATCGAGCAATCCCATATTGTCACCACATCCATTGAGCCGGAAAAATCGTGCTTCCGCGGATTTTCATATTTCTAATAAGTGGATTTGTGTACAAATTCCCAAGCTTCTCCGAAGCATAGTAAAATCAAAGCNNATAAATTCAATGAAAATAACATAACGCCTTTTATCGGAATCGAGCTCCGCGTATACCCATAGATAAAAACCGCCCTGGAATCTACAAAAAAATTCTACGAGATGTTGGATTACGATCACCGTAATCTCGATGAAATTGATACGGCAGTCGATGGAGACATCGGAAAGGCCTGGGGTTTTTATACCGAAAGCTTTAAGATAAAGGGGAAAGAGCCGGAATTTGTGCATGCTCGCTTTACATGGACATTGAAGAAATATGAAAAAGGATGGCGAACCATCCTATACCATCGTGACGCACAGCACTTTGATGATAAGGGAAATTATATTCCTTCTCCAAAACGGGCTGCTGGATTTCCTTCGGTAATAAGAATCCTCCCGGGTGGGTTGATCGAATGTATCTTTTTTCAAAATTATCCGTAGTCATGTAGGATCGTGCTGAAATAGCGCTTGACCGCCTATACAATCAAAAAAGCAGAATACGGGAATCAGATTGTCATTCAATATTTGTATATAAGACCGGTGAAACAGAGCTCTGTGCTGCAGAAACTTCTAAGTAGGAGAATGGAGATGAAAACGGCGCTTATCATATCTGTGTTTTTATACAGTCCGATGCTTTATGTCTATGCACAACAAAGCACGGAGCCGACACTGATTGAGCCTGCTTTTCAAGTCCCGCTTGCCAGACTGCCTTTGATTGCTTTCGATTCTCCCAACCGCAATTTCACCGCCATTGTCTGTCCCGACGACAAGAATACTTTCATTTACAGGGTGAACTGGCAGGGAAACATGGGCGTTAGGGAGAAGGTGCCGAAATGGAAAGCTCCCGACTGCTTTAAGGAGATGTGGATTTCAAATGATGGCCAGTCCATTGCCGGGACTAAAATTGCGTTGAAATCATTGGCATGGGCAGGAGAAAAATCTTACTAGGAGATGAATTAAAAATGCTAAACTTGCCAGGTCGGCAACGGCATAAAGTGCCTCTAATTTTATAGGATGAAATTCCCATTGCCGCTGAAGATCTACAGGCTAACGCTTGCAGGTTTGTTCGGGACGTCATGCGATCGGGACAACAGGAGAGAAACAGGACTAAGGAGGAAGCCATGGTTATTTCTAAAAAAGAATGCACTACGCGAAGGAAGTTTTGTAAGAGAATGGCCGGAGTCGCCTTCACTGGAGCGTTTCTTGGTTCAGAAACCATAGCTATCCCGAATCCGAAATCGAAAGGCGAAGCTGCCGGAAATGGAGAACACCTGGCAGCCGCATGCGGAACATATTGCGGAGCCTGCCCGGCTTACCTCGCTAAACACAGCGAAGATGAGCAAATCAAAAAGAAACTGCTGAAGAGATCTTCATCCGGACCGACGAAGGCACTGAAGGGGATTCCGCCTTCGAATTGGATGGATGGCCTTCTTTGCGACGGATGTCTCAGCGGCGGCCAGCTTGCTGCCCATTGCCAAAGATGCGATATAAGGCTATGCGCATTGAACAAACAGAATGATTCTCGTTGTTCCGACTGTGAAGAGTTACCCTGCTATCGCATTACGAATTTAATAAATATGGGCCGCTATCTGCACCGTAAAGAATACCTGCCAAACCTTAAAAAAATTAGTGAGATGGGCGTTCAGAAATGGGTTAAATACGAAGAAGAGCGCTGGCGTTGTCCTCAGTGCAGCCTGACTATGAGCTGGTATGACGCCGAATGCGCAGGATGCGGAGCGAAGCGATCTGAGCGGGTGTTCTCTTTAAGACAGGATTGATACATCACCGTATTCAAGTTCTTTGTGTTTTTCCCGGCGGCAGGGGTTCTTCCGACCTGCTTGGATATTATCCGCCAGCAACTGGAGACAAAATATAGGGGAATGCAGGAAAGCTGTTATGGTCGCGGAATAAAATGTTTCTATTCCGCTGGCTCCTGTATGTCGCCAGCGGTATATCTTCATACAAATAGCAGCACAGATTATCCTACTCTTCTGGAGCCGAACGGGTGTATAATGCAACTCTACTCCCGGACATGACTATATCTCTTGCCCTCCAGTAGCAGCAGCTAGCCCTATAAACCCGCCCACTGATGGTCGTGAGGGCCACAGATTTTTGTGCAAAAGTCTACAAAGAAGAGGAGGAAATACATGTCAAGCCTGCCAGGACCGAACATAAAGATTGCCGAGTCATCGCTTCATGCGGCTTAGCGACGGTTCCCGGAAGAGGGGGTGCACGGATCCCTACATTCATCCTCCCATAGAGCTCCAATTTTGTGCTGCCTCTGAAATCTTTGTAGGAGACCAGTAAATGCTAAAGAATCTTGTTTTAAAGCTGAGATATCTCGGTTCAATCCCCCGGAACGGATATATTGAATACGGATTTCGGATTACAGAAAAGGATAAGAACCTTCGACAGGTAGTTTTGACGATAGAGGATGCTTTTTTTAAGCGAAACGATTTGAAATTTCAGGAAGCACCCGACCTTTGCTATCAGAAAGTCCTCGCGGATTTAAACGACGAAAGACCTGACTCAGGTATCCTCGATTGCATTGCCGTGACCGCTCTGGATATCGCCCATTACAGAGACCTGCACCCGGCAGCTAAATTGCGAAAAACTTTTAAGGAAATTAGATCGTCTCACCGAACGGATTCGGAATTCCATCGCGTGAAAGATCTTCGCGCGGGGAATATTCCGGCACATCACTCCGCTGCGTCCTCGGGAGCAAGGAAAGATTAAGTGGATCGATTACTTGAAAATCTCATTCTATAATCCGATCCCAGATTTATCAGTTCCTAAGAAGAAAACATTATTTTCAAGCGAAAAGACCGGGAGTAGGCAATTTAATAATCGTCAAAATCTTTACATAACCAACAACCGATACCTGTAACAGGTATCAATATCATGGAGAAACAGTATGGCTTATCAAGATGGAAGATATGAAAGAGGTCCGAGAGAGATGCATAAGGCTGTCTGTGCGGACTGTAAGAAGGAGTGCGAAGTCCCTTTCAAGCCTAGAGAAGATCGTCCGGTGTATTGCAGGGACTGTTTTCCCAAGCACAAAGATCGCGGTCGTTAAAAGAAAATTTATTCCTTGGCCAGGAGCTCGCCTGATAATTGGGAGAAACATCCGAATTGTCGAACCGGCTCCTGGATGAGGAGGATTCAACAATCAAAGCCCTTGGCAAAGCGGGGTGCGTTTTTTCTCCACACAACCACGACAGAACCTCTTTCAGATCCCAAGATAAATGTAGTGATTCCGTGAGGCATGGAAATCGTTGACATTCGTCTGGAGTTGTAGTATTTGCTAGCACACAGTCTAGTAAATTGTTGCGCGTATAGGTTTCTAACATATAAAAACGGAGAATCCCTAGATGCATAAATTTCTTGTGCCGCAGGGCAGAATCGTCTTTTTGTTACTGCTGGTGTTTTTATTGGGCAGCCTTGCTATTGGCGACTTACAAGCACAGGTTGAAAAAGCGACGCTTTCCGGAACGGTTTTTGATCCCAGCGGCGCGGTGATAGTCGATGCCATTATCGAGGCAAAGAATGTCAAAACGGAGATTGTTTACTCCGCCGTTACCGACGGACAGGGACGCTACATTCTCCCGGATATGACAGCGGGCACCTACGACGTTTCCGCGGAACAGGCCGGTTTTCAGACTATGGTGCAGACCGGGGTTGTGGCGAGCGTCGGCGCACG
>DKBB01000389.1 GCA_002451015.1 Acidobacteria bacterium UBA6911 | reverse complement strand
TGACCATTTTGGTAGTGCAACCCGAGACTGAGCTGAGCCCACGGTTCTCCTTGCAGGGCCGCCTTCTCATACCATGCAACTGCTTCAATATCGTCCCGCGGGACTCCCCGCCCGCTTGCATAACAGTCGCCCAAAATGCACTGCGCCAATACTTCTCCCTGCTCAGCAGCTTTCCGGTACCAATAGGCGGCTTTTTCATAATCTTGTACTATTCTTCGGCCATTCTGGTAGTGTAAACCAAGGCTGAGCTGCGAAGGCGTATGGCCTTGTTCGGCTGCTTTCCGATACCACTCTACGGCTTTATATTCATCCTGCGGCACCCCTTCACCATTTGCATAACAGGCTCCAAGATTATGCTGTGCTTCAGCAACTCCCTGCTCGGCGGCTTTCCGGTACCAATAGGCGGCCATTTCATGGTTTTGAGTCACTCCGCTGCCACTGGTGTAATGCCAGCCAAGCCGAAACTGTGCCTTCGCATCGCCAAGTTCGGCAGCCTTTAGAATCAATCTTGCATATTCTTGAGGGTCATCTGATTGGTTCTGAACCTGCTCCTGTTGTTGTTCATTCTTATTCTCGTCGTTTAACATTGGAGTTCCGATTCCTCCCGCAGCACAGGGACACTTCCTCGATTTTAATGATTCCTTTCAAACCGGCTTTCCGCTGACAAAATGTATTTGTATCTTAATTTCCGAACTTTTATGCAAATCTTCTCTAACTCTATTAAATTCAAAGCCGGAAATTCAAGAATCATTTAATAAAACAGTGACTTGATCGGGCACACATTTTTCCTCACCTTTTCCCGAAACCTCATGTATGCATAGGCTCGATCATGAACCATTGAAGAAGGAGCATCGTTTCATGCATTTGAACAGAAACCGATACTCTGATAACGGCCTATCTTATTCAGCGTTTCAGGCAACTGAAAATCCGGATATCGACAGGGGCATATGTAGGCTCGATTCCCCCCCCGGTAGCGGATAAACTGCATCAGATTGTCCGAAATTCCTCTCCGGAACTATAGTAAAATCACCATATGAAATGGTGCAAATTGCATAACTCTTGAAATCGACTTAGCTTGGAACCGCCGGACTTTAATCGAATCTATTAAAAAGGCGGTGTATTTTATGAAGCCCCCGGCATTCGTTTGTCAGGATTATAGTTTGGACTCCCACACCTTTGAATACTTTATAAAAAGGTGGAACTCTGAATGTTTTGATGATCATGAAATTACCCGAGAATTTCCCGGTGCCGGACAATAAATAAGGAGAGGACATAATGGATATCAGCCGACGCAGTCTTTTCAAAAAGGCGGCCGTGGGAGTGGCATTTTTGTCTCAACTCAGATCGTCGAATCCTGTTTTCGGACAGATGCCGGATTCAATCAGTAATGTTCCGCCAAGAATGCGGGAAAGTTTTGACTTTGGATGGAATTTCATCCGCGGCGACATGCCTGGAGCCCAAAATCCAGCATTTGACGATTCTTCATGGCGCACCCTGGATCTTCCGCACGATTGGAGCATTGAAGGGCCGGTGGCTGAACAGGAACCTTCCGGAGGGGCCGGCGGATACTTCCCAACCGGAATCGGATGGTACCGCAAGCAATTCAAATTGCCCGAATTCTGCAGGGGACGCAAGATCCTTGTTGAATTTGACGGCATCTATCAGAACAGCGAAGTCTGGATCAACGGGACCTACCTCGGACAGCGCCCTTATGGATACGTCCCCTTCTATTACGACCTGACGCCACACCTTTCGTTCGACCGGGAGAATGTGATGGCGGTCAAGGTGGATAATTCCAGACAGCCCGGCTGTCGGTGGTACTCCGGATCGGGCATATACAGGCATACCTGGCTGTTGGCAACACATCCGCTGCACGTCGGTTACTGGGGAACTTACGTGACGTGCTCCCGTGTATCGGAAGATGCAGCCGCGATAAGGATCAAAACCCGGGTTGTAAACGACGGAAAAACCCGGGCTGTATGCACGCTGGTCAACAGCATTGTCGACGGGGAAGGAAATACCGTCCAGTCCGTGGAATCCCTGCAGGAAATCGGCCCCCGGCAGGAGTACGAGTTCGTGCAGCAGTTGATGGTCGATGAGCCTAATCTCTGGTCTGTGGAAGACCCTTGTCTCTATCATGTACTCAGTACCGTCCGCCTGTCGGATAGGGTAGTGGACGAGTATGACACTCCTATAGGAATTCGGGAAGCCGTCTTCGACGCCGACAGGGGATTCCTTCTTAACGGCAAGCAGGTCAAGTTGAACGGAGTCTGCCTGCATCACGACGCCGGGTGCGTGGGAGCGGCCGTCCCGGATGCTGTCTGGGAACGTCGCCTGAAGATCCTGCGTGAGATGGGGTGCAATGCCGTCCGCACCAGCCACAACCCTTACTCCGCAGAATTCATGGACCTGTGCGACCGACTCGGATTCCTGGTTATGGATGAAATCTTCGATGAATGGAAAGTCGGCAAAGGGCAAATCCGGGGCAACGGCTACAGCAACTATTTTGATGAATGGTACGAAAGGGATCTAAAGAATTTCATTTATCGCGATCGAAATCATCCCTCCGTGGTTATGTGGAGTGCCGGCAATGAAGTTCCAGACCAGTCGCACCCCCGGGGAGCGGAAACCTTGCGTAAACTCATCGACATTTTCCACCGTGAAGATCCAACCCGCCTGGTGACGGTGGGGTGCGACCAGATTATGTCGGAGCCGATTGAAAACCGCGTGCGTCCGGAATTTCTCGAACTGCTCGACGTCGTCGGATACAACTACGTCGACCGCTGGCGAGAGAGAAAAGAAAAGTACTTCAGTATGGACCGCGAAACCTTTCCCGATCGTCGTGTCATCGGCACTGAAAGCGGCTCCATGGGAGGAATACGGGGGGATTACAGCGGATTGTTTCCTTCGGAGTCCAGGGGCGGATTTTTCGGGTATTCGCCTGGCCGAAGGATTGACGTGGAACAACTGTGGAAGTTCGTCCGGATCCATGACTATGTTTCCGGCGACTTCATGTGGACAGGCATTGATTACCTGGGTGAGGCGTTCTGGCCCTCCAAAGGCGCCCCCATAGGCGTTATCGACAGCTGCGGCTTCCGCAAGGACGGTTTCTACTTTTACCAAAGCCAGTGGACGGATAAACCGGTGCTGCACCTGTTTCCTCATTGGAATTGGAAGGGCAAAGAAAACCAGTTTGTTCCGGTGACCTGTTACACTAACTGCGATACGGTGGAATTGTTTCTCAACGGCCGCTCCATTGGCACTAAGGGCTATGCTTTCCCTCGCCCGGGAATGGAGGAACGATGGGGGAACATGCCGGCACGTGCCCGGGTCCTTCGGACAACGGCTGATCTACACCTGTCATGGGATGTTCCCTACGAACCTGGAACTTTGAAAGCTGTTGGCACCAAGGACGGAGAAGTTGTTGCCACCCTGGCAATTTCCACAACCGGAGATCCGGCGGCTATCCAATTGGAAGCGGATCGGGAAATTATTGCCGCCGATCGCCGCGACGTTGCGCATTTTACCCTTAAGATAGTGGATGATCAGGGATTGGTCGTGCCGATCGCCGACAACGAGGTAACCTTCGAACTGGAAGGTGCCGGAAATCTGATAGGAGTGGACAACGGCGATATGCAAAGCCACCGGGATTACAGATCGCACAAGAGCAAAGCATTTTACGGCCTGATCCTGGCCTTGGTTCAAGCCACAGCCGATCCTGGAGAAATACGCCTGACAGCTTCTTCTCCAGGGCTGAAGTCCGGCTCAGCAATCATTGTTGCAACATGAGTTCCGGCTTCAATCCCATTAGCCCGCATTTCTCACAAGGTTCGTAGCGAAACGGTGCAGAGGGCCGTGGATGCAAGGCTTGCGACCGAGGACCCCGTGAGGCGGCCTAACGCTTCGCGTTAGGTAACCTGAAGCGAAGCTTCCGGCGTACGTCGAGGAGTCCGAGGGAGTGAAACGCAGCAGATGCATTCGTTTATGTCGCCGCAATAAAAGTCTTGTGAGAAATGCGGGCTAAGGTGTTCTGAAATTGTCGCCTGATTCCCTGGTGACAAGGGGCTGCGCACAAGGCGAGCTACTTCCTTTCCTCCCTTTCCCTTTATGACTTCATTGGACCAGAGGCTTCAACAAGAATCCATAGTAATAGGGTGCCTCACCGGGTAGCGTGTACTTGTCCATGGTCTGCTTGCCCCAACTGTTGTCGCCTCCGACGCCATGCAGTTTCCAGTCTACGTTGACGTTTATGAAATCGCGCCGTGGCAGCTTGTGTGCCAGCCGATTCGACTCGATATCCTCTTCAGTAAAAGGCCACGCCCGCACACTCAGCCCCTGCATCCCTTCTATGCGCAGTCCGTTGCCATTCGTATCTGTCGCCTGCCACCAACGTACATCGCAACGGTTTCCGTTGTCCTGCGGATAGACGTAATCCACCCAGTAATCCTCCAGGAGCATCGAATACACGCCGAAGAACGCGCCTGTCTTACGGTCCCAGTAGTTCTCCCAGGGCCCGCGTCCGTAATATTCAATCTCATTCCAGCTCTCCGGCAGACCCATCCGTACTCCGAATTTAGGCATTTTCGGCACCTGCCTGCCGTTTGGCCGGTAGTCGGCTTCCACCGCCACCGCACCGTCTGTTCTAACCGTGTAGGTCAACGTGTAATCCGCATCCGCCACCGGCAGCCGGAAAAAAAACCGAACGAGCACAGCGCCGGTATCTCCATTCGGCTCCACCGTTACGTCTGTCAGTTTGCGCTGTGCCGCCGCGTCGCGCCAAGGGCCCAGTCGCTGCAGATACCGGTTGCGCGCCTGGTTGCGGTTGGCCGGCTTCCAGAAGTAAGGCTCCAGCGGACGCGACAGAAGCGATGTAGCCTTGTATTCAAATCCCGTCAGCGCTCCGCTGCCGCGGTCCCAGGTCAATTCGAAGTTCTCCCCGCGCACTGTGATTGCCCCGGTACCATCCAGGATTTTCAAGGCCGGTGCATGCCCGTTTCCGGGTACTGCAAAGGAGGACTCGCGCACAATGAACTGTTCGCGCGCAACCGGCCACCCCGCTGGCGCCCACAAGGTTTCCTGCGGCAGCTTTACTTCGATCTGCAGAATCACCTCGCTTCGGTCTTCCGGAATTCGCCCTACAATCGGGACCGTTATCTCCGCGACACCGCCCGGCTTTAAATCCAACGCTTTTAATTCGCCGTGTTGAACAACGAGCCCGTCCGATAGCAGGCTCCATTCCCAATGGAACCGGTTCAAATTCGTGAAGTCATAATGGTTCGTCACCTGCAGACGACCTCTCGTAATATCCAGCGCCTTGAACCATACATACTGGTACACCTTCTTCACTTCATAGTAGTGCGGGTGTGGCACGCGATCCGGTCCGACCAATCCGTTGATGCAGAAGTCCTGGTCGTTCGGCATGTCCCCAAACTCCCCGCCGTACGCAAAATACTCGTTCGAAGCCAAAGAAAGCTCTGTCGGGTTCGCCCCATAACGCATCCGGTCTCCGTCGATCGGCTTCGCCAGTCCCTGGTCCACCCAGTCCCAGATCGCCGCACCCACGATCTGCGGGTGCGCATAAATGAAATCCCAGTGCTCCTGGAGGTTTCCGCCCGAATTACCCATCATGTGGCTGTACTCGCGGACGTTCGCCCACTTTTCGCGCCCTTCGGACACGAAGCTTTCTAGTTGCGCAACCGTCGGATAGTCAATGTCCACCCAGTCCGATACGGACTCGTCGGCGTGGTAGAAATAAGGCCTGGTTGCGTCGATCTTTTCCATCTCAGACCGCATCGCCACAAGGTTTCGCCCGCTCCCTCCTTCGTTACCCAGCGACCAGATCGCTACACTCGCATGGTTCTTGTCCCGCTCCACCATCGAAAGACCCCGATCGACATGTGACAGCATCCAGTCCGGATTGTCGCCCAGCGTACGGCTCCCGGTTCCGAATCCGTGCGCTTCCTGGTTCGCCTCGTCCATCAGGTAAATCCCGTATTCATCGCAAAGCCGATACCACCGCACATCATCCGGATAGTGGCTCGTTCGAACGTAGTTGATATTCGCCTGCTTGATCAGCTCTATATCCCTGACCATTGTAGCAAGATCCAGGTGCCGCCCGAGTCGCGGGTGGTGTTCATGCCGGTTCACGCCTTTTAGCTTGATTGGTTTTCCATTTACAAAGAATTGTTTGTCCCGGAACTCATACTCGCGTACACCGAACTTCCACGGGATCACCTCCAACACCTTGCCGTTCGCGTCCTCCAGGCTCAGCACCACCATGTAAAGGGTCGGCTTTTCCGCGTTCCACATTTCCGGGCTGTTCATTCGCATTCGCAGCGTGTGCCGGTCGATCCGGTCGATTGCCACTCCCAGCCCCGTCATCACCCGTTCGCCCAACACCTCCCCGTCCGGCAGGTAAAAAGTCGCCTTCAAGGTCAAACCGTTCACCGTTGCACCCGACTGATTTCTCAGGTCGACGTCGATCTTCACCTCGGCATTTTTATAATTTTCGTCCAGGTCCGTCACGATATAAAAATCGTGCAGGTGTACCGTCGGGCGCGCGATCAATGTCACTTCGCGGAAAATCCCGCTCAACCGCCACATGTCCTGATCTTCCAGGTAGCTCCCGTCCGACCAACGATATACTTCCACCGCCAGTGTGTTCTCTCCTGCCTCAAGGTAGGCCGTAATATCGAATTCCGCCGGCGTCATACTGTCCTGGCTGTAGCCTACCCGCTTACCGTTCACCCAGACGTAGAATGCTGATTTCACGCCGGCAAACTCTATGAACACACGATGGCCATCCCAGTCTTTCGGAAGTGAAAACATCCGTCGATAGCTCCCCACCGGGTTGCGCAGTTCGAACTGGCTGAAATTTTTTGGCGGATCAAGCATAATGTTTGGGGGTTCCGCCCGGAACGGATACGTGATGTTCGTGTAGATCGGGATACCGTACCCTTGAACCTGCCAGTTACCGGGCACCACAATCTCGTCCCATTCACCGATATCGAAATCCGGTTTATAAAACTCCGCCGGTCGCTCTTCCGGTCTTGCTGCCCAATGAAACTTCCACATCCCGTTGAGGCTTATCTGCCGAAACGACTCTCCCATTTCCATTGCGCGCTTTCTGTTTGTGTATGGTGTGTAGGTCGCTCGCACCGGCTCGCGATTTATCTGCACAATCGCAGGATTCTCCCAGTCGTTTTGAGCGGATGCATTCGGGGCGCCAATCAAACCTAACAGAACTGGAAACAGTATTGATTTCATAACACCGGTCTCCTTCACGCGGTCTCGTTACATATTTGTTCTTATGGATACCAGCATAGACGGATGACTAAAATTATAAAATTACTCTATCGCTATATGAAATCACCAGTCAAATCAAGTTCGTGATTGGACCGGTTCAAGCCGAATATTCCACTGCAAACAACTGGCGTGGATGTTTGTTTCATCCTCCGTTTGGTGCTACGCTTAAACGGTATCCCTCCGGTGGTGTTCTACGACGAATGGGGCTATCCCAGCGGCATGGCAGGAGGATACCTCTACTCGAAGTACCCGCAGCACGCGGCCAAGAGCCTCGAGAAGATCGAACGAGACGTCACGGGTCCGGCTTTCGTGAAACTGGAGATCCCCGACGGAATCACGATGGGGGCTGCAAGAATGAACCTCGACACCAAAAAGCTCGTGGACATCAGCGACTCCATAGAGGGTCGACAATTGGACTGCGAAGTGGTGCAAGGTCGGTGGAAGGTAATGGCATTCTACCTGGACCCGAAGGCGTCGCTGGGCCAGGGCGTCAAAAGCGGCTACGTCGACTACCTTGACTCCGAAGCCGTGCATGCTTTTATCGACCTGAACTACCAGGCTCATTACGATCATCTCAAAGAGTACTGGGGCGATGTATTAAAGATCACGCATTACGACGAGCCGGCCATGCATGTGGCCAACGGAAAGTCCTGGACGCCTGGCTACAACGAGGCCTTCAAAAAGGAGCACGGCTTTAACCCGGTGAAATACTATCCGGCCCTCTGGTACGATATCGGTCCCGACACGGCGGCTGTGCGCAACGCCCTCTGGGGTTTCCGCGCCAAGCTTTTCTCGGAGAGCTTCATAAAACAACTGGACGAATGTGCGGCTGCTGCGCCCGGCTCGAGCCCGGTTAATTACGGTCAACCGGCTGGAATCAAAGAATTTCTGCAGGTGGCTGCCCCATCCGTTTTCGGCTCCGTTGCTTGCTGTGGAATCGCCCGCAATGAAAAGGCTCGGAGTGTCTGCCCATGTCGGGACTCCCGGTGTCAGAAGTGTCAATGCCAGCAGCAGCCGTCTTACGGTCTTCATGTAAAATCTCCTCCCGGTTTCGAGTTGTTCGCCCGGTGCAACAGGTCCGGTAAAAAGGGAGTTGGGTTCTTATATGATGCACCGGTATTTTTACCGGGCAATTCTGGCGGTGCCGCCCTTCATGACCCGCTCAACCTCGTTGAGGCTAGCCGTCGTCGTGTCACCGGGTGTCGTCATCGCCAGCGCTCCGTGGGCCGCGCCGTAATTGACCGCTTCATCCGGCGTTTTCTGCTCCATCAGGCCATAAATGAGTCCCGAGGCGAAACTGTCTCCGCCGCCGACGCGATCCAGAATTTCCAGGTTCTCACGTAGCAAAGCTTCGTAGAAGCTGCCATCCATATACAGAACCGCCCCCCAATCGTTTATGGTCGCGGTTTTTGCATTGCGCAGGGTGGTGGCAACGGCTTTAAAGTTTGGAAACACGTTGACTGCCCCGGCAATCATTTTCTTAAAACTGTCGGGATTCAATCTGGAACAGCCGGGATCCAGGCCGGGAATCTCAAATCCCAGTGCGGATGAAAAATCTTCTTCGTTGCCGATCATCACGTCGACCAGCGGCGCAATCGTGCGGTTCACCTCGACCGCTTTTTCTTTTCCTCCGATATCCTTCCACAGAGAGGCCCGGTAATTAAGGTCGTAGGAAACAAGGGTGCCGTGTTTTCTGGCAGCGGTCATGGCTTCGATGACGACATCCGGCGTCGTTTGCGAAAGGCCTGCAAAAATGCCGCCGGTGTGAAACCAACGGACGCCGTCCCTGCCGAAGATCGCATTCCAGTCGAAATCACCTTTTTTCAATTGGGCCGCCGCGCTGTTCGCGCGATCCGAACATCCGACGGCGGGGCGTACACCGTAGCCTCTTTCCGTGAAGTTCAGTCCGATCCGGGCCTTCCTTCCGATGCCGTCATAGGGCACCCATCGAACATAATCCATATGGACGCCGCCCTGAAATATCAAATCCTCCAGGAGCCGGCCTACGGGATTGTCCACAAGGGCGGTAGCAACCGCGGCCCGCTTGCCGAAACAGCGTTTAAGGCCGCGGGCCACATTGTATTCGCCGCCGCCTTCCCAGACCTTGAAGGCGCGGGTGGTGTGGATACGCTGCTCTCCGGGATCGAGCCGGAGCATGACCTCTCCCAGCGAGACAATATCCCATTTGCATTCACTTTCGGCCTTGAGTTCGAATGCCGGCATAGTTCAACCTCTCCATGTCNNTAATTTCTTTTGAAAGCAATGAATAATCCCGATTATCGATGATTGCCTTCAGGGATTCTCCGGGAACCATGCTGAAGGATCCTCCCAGGACCAGAACCCCGGCCTTGATATAGTCGGGAATATTTTCCGTGCTGGTGCCGCCTGTGGGCACGATACTGACGAGCTTGTGAATGGCCGGATCGATCGCCCGGATAAAGGATGGACCGCCGATCTGTTTGGCGGGAAACAGCTTGCAAAAATTCGCCCCGTTCGCATATTGCCGTACAATCTCCGTAACAGAGCCGCATCCCGGCACCATGGCGATGCGACCGGCGTATTTTTGATAGGCGGCCTCGCTGAAATTCATCGCCGACACCAGGTAATCGACGCCTGCATCGACAGCTTCATCCACCGACGGCAACGGATCATCGGGTGTTCGCCGGTTATGGCGTTTCAATACAGGATGAGAATCCATCAGGCTGGCCGCTCCGATGCAAAAGCCGGGCATCGCCTTGCGGAGTTGACGAATTTTTTCCAGCGGTTTTTGAATCCGGCAGGTGACCTCCATATTGCCGATCCCGGCATCTGAAAGCGCCTGTGCCGTCTTTACGACATCCAGCGCGTCCTGATTGAATACAAGGATAAAGCCGTCCCGGACAAGTTGCGCGATCGTTTGGTTGATATTCATCGAGCCAGCCAGCCTCCGTCCACGGCGACCGTATACCCGTTCATGTAATCCGATGCCGGGGATGCCAAAAACACCGCAAT
>DKBB01000395.1 GCA_002451015.1 Acidobacteria bacterium UBA6911 | reverse complement strand
CTTTCCTTTCAAACGCGTCCGGTGTCGTGATTCACCACCTTTCTGTCGTTTTTCCCCGCATGATATTTCCCGGTAAAAATGCTATGCATGCCAGGTATCTTTCAACCCAGTGGGAGGAATCTAAAAATGACGAGACGAAATGCAGGAAAACTGGCATGTCTCATTGCTGCGGTTCTGTTTCCAGCACTGCCGGTCAAACCCGCCTTCACCGAAGTGCAACAACGTTACCTCGATATCAAGCCGGAATCGTGCGTGAATCCATTGAATATAAACAGTTACGGAAAAGTGACGATGGCCATACTGGGTTCTTTTGATTTTGATGTAACGAATATCGTAAGGAACAGCCTGCTGCTTTTGGGCGATCTTGCTCCAGCCCACATTTTTGTTGAAAATGTCAGCGCGCCGCCGACAGACGGAGAATTTTCATGCGGTGTGTGCTACGGACCACCCGATGGTTATGCCGATCTTGTGATGCAGTTTTACGTTGAGGACATCGTCGAAATCCTGAAGGAAAGAATGAAGCCTGAAGATTGGTTGCCGGATACCCGCATAGAGCTTACCTTAAAAGGGTACTTCAATGATGAATCCAATAATTATAAGTTCGAGGCGAGCGATTGCGTTGAGCTGATCCGCGTCATCTCAATCGGAGACTATGGGGAAACAAAACAGAAAAAGAACGACAAAACCCAGGGATCAGAAGATTAAGACGGGGTTATGCAGATTTTATAATGGATGGATGGATTTCCGGTTGCTTCATCCCGCAGCAGCCGGGAAACGAAAAAGTCAAAAGGTTCCCGGATTGAAACAGCGCATGGAGTTTCCCGGGATCTTTCTTCAATCTTCCGGGAAGGGACGACGCGGCTTTTGAGCCTTTCCCCGATTGTGCGGAACCGGTATTCCCCCCCGTTTCCGAGCGAGGTCAACATGCCCAAACCGAGTCGATGGAGCGCTGAAAAGCGTTTCGAGATTATCAGAGAGGTTCTCNNGAAGAGCTTCAGAAAGTGATCGGCGAACAGGTTCTTGAAATCCGCTCCCTGAAAAAACTGGCCAGGGATTGATGGCGGACGGGATTCCTGCCGGATCACCGCCTCATAACTGCCATCGGCAAGGAATCCAATGGCAGGACCGGCGAAAATGGCGAGGGACAGGAAGATCGTCAATCCTGACAGGCACAGGCCCATCAGGGATTTCGGTCGTCCGGGGAAAAATTCTTTCATGGATGCAAGCGGGAAAAAGCACAACCTGTAAGCTGTTTCATGCAAGCCTGCGCCCGTGCAGGGCGCGCCCGTGCAGGGCGCGTCCGTTCAGCGGTACAACCTTTCTTCAGCGAAGATCCAAGCCTGAAATTTGGACCAGGTCGGATTCCTCGCGATCCAGGCGCGAGAAAAGGATGTTGTCCATCCCCTCCAGAACCGTAAAGCCATAGCGGAACCGGTCGGAGGTGAAGATTCTTTGAACCACGCCGCCGGCCCAGGAACGATAGTTCAGACCGACGCCCTCATGGGTTTGAGAAACGCGGATCAGATAATAAAGGCCGTTCGTGTCCTGGTCGAAAGGGTACCCCAGGGCATCCTCGGCAACCAGATCCACCTGGCCGTTATGAAGATTCAGCCTGGAGATTCCCGGCTGCGGCCAGTTGCCGTAAATAAGATAATCGCCGTCCCGGCTCTCCTTACCGTAAATGGCCCCGCCGGCAGTCAATCGAATGGCCTCGCCGCCTTCCGCCGGCACTTTCCAGATATTGAATTTACCGTCCCGGTTCGATGCGAACAGGACCGAGCCATTGTCCTGCGACCAGCTGGGCAGCATGTCCTCGCCCGGGTGCTCCGTCAGGCGCCGGGAGCACCGGTCCGAACCCTGGCAGCACAGTTCGTGCTCGTAGCGGGTTTCCGCGCAGATCAGATAAATATCGCTGTTGCCCCCGACGTGAGAATCGAAAGCGAGCCACTTGCCGTCCGGGGACCAGCTTAGGATGTTGTTGTACGAACTCAGCCCGGAAGCCAGTTCTATAAGATTCCGACCGTCCGCGTCGCAGATCCACAACTTGACTTCGCCGGAACGATCCGACAGGAAGGCGATTCGCTTCCCGTCGGGAGAATAGACGGGCGCCCACTCATTCCTGGAGGAATTGACGTTTCTGGCAAGCGCGGTATCGGTAGAGGACGGCTCCAATTTCCTTTGCCATATATTGAGGTCACTGCTCTGCTGTACGCTGACGACACTGCCCGCCCTCGAGATTGTCAGCTCTCCAAGGCCCTGCTGGACCTGTTGGATCAATGCGTTTCCTTTCCCGCCGACCTGGATCTTCCACAGCCGGCTGCTTGCCTCGTATCCGGAGGACAGGAACACGGCCTTTCCATCCCGGCTCCAGGTCGGGTTGAAAATCTGGCCGTAGTCGTACTCAACCATCCTTGCTTCCCCGACCGGCTGGTAATTACCGTCCAGATTCAAAAAACAAAGGTCCCCGGTGCCGCCTTCCAGTCCCCTGACAAACGCAACCTTGCTTCCGTCGGGTGAGAACCTCGGGCTGTGATCGACCAACCCCTCCGGGGGATATGTCAGCTGGGTCATACCGGCGTCGGCGGTCGAGACCAGATATAGCGCAAACCGTTTCAACCGCTCGTCACGACTGTGGGAGACCAGCAGCAGCCGGCCGTCACGGCTGCAATCCATTTGCCGGCCCCAGTTCTGCGGGGGCGAGCGCAGCTCGGCAAGCACTTCCTCTTTCCCTACGAAAGGCGCGGTTCGGATGATGCCGGTCATGCCGTTTTCCAGCTTGCGCAGGTAGTAGATCTGGGAATCGTCCCACGACCAGACCGGGCTGTAATCGCTGCCCGAGCCGGACGACCGGATCCAGCGGTTCGTCCCTTCAATTTCCTCTACAACAATCCGGTGCGGGGCGGCGGGGGCCTCTCCCCAGCTGTAGGCTATGTAGCGCCCGTCGGCCGATATGTCGGGCTGCACCTCATGCCCGGGGTGAAAGGTCAGCGGCGTGATTTTGGGAGCCGGCAATTCGCCGTTGAACTGCTTGTACGCGAAAAGGGCGACGAAAATCAAAACGCTCGCCGCTATTAAAGCTGAAAGTCCTATGGTTAACCGGGTGCGGATCCTTGATTTTGTCCAGGCTATGCCGTTTCCTGCCGGCTGACTTACCGCTGCACCTGTCTCCTCCGCTTGTTCAGCGTCCAAACTTGCCGCCTCTCCCGCTTCTGCGCTTTCNNCGCTTTCCGCCGCTCCTGCCTCTGAATCTCTTCCCTCTGTCTTACTCAAAGCTTGCTTCTCGTATCCATGTCCATTTCCATTTCCATTAAATTCCAGTCTGGATGACTGCACGCTCCACCAGTCATCCAACTGCTTCGGGTAAGCGAAAACGGAGTTCCCGCGAAGATGCTTGTGGCGATGAATCGGCAGGCCTTCATTCTTTTCCCAGCGCTGGACGGTCCGCACGTCCCGCCTGAGATAGGCGGCGATTTCCTTCCAGGAATCGAGTCGCTCTTCAGATGCAATATCCAATAATTCGGGATCGTCTTCATCAAATAAATTGCGGTTCATAATGCCCCTCCAATACAAAATCAGACAAGCGTTTATGAATTTCGGGTAAGAACGTAAGTAAGAATGTAAGTTAGTAATTAGGAATATATGAGTTTATGTTAAAGGATACAGGTAAGACAATCAACGGAAAAAACTGTGGAGGCGAATAATTTTTCCCTCATTATATTATGTTTTCAGTATGGACGCAGGAACCCGGTTTTTAACCGGTAAGGAAAGAAGTCCTGCAAGGGTTTTGTCATCCCTGGTAATTGTGCGAAAAAGGATGACAACCTGCGCACCCGGCAAGTTCCGCTCTTTTTATCCCTGCGGCAAAGCCCCCTCCATCGCCAGTACAGAGATTTTTTCACCGCTCCGGTTCCTTCTTCAAATTTCGAATTTGCACGACAAAGACCGGGTGTTGCGACAGGAATTTTCAGAATTACTATAAGTAACGTAGAACACCCCGTCCCCGATCTCCCTGAAAAGACGGCATTTCTGCTCCCCCGGCCGGCGATTGCGCCGCTACCTGAAAACAGCCGCCGTATCCCGCACTCCGCCTCTTAAACACAGCCGGTTCTGACAATCCTTTTGACGTGCAATGTCATACCCCGGCGTCAAAGGTCGGTATTGGGTGGATTCCAATGACAGTTGGTATGTGTCGCTCTATGCCTCTCGAAGACATCCCCTAGACCCGTCTAGAATTGCCGCATATTTCAGAATCACAAAACCGCATTAGAGAAAATGAAAGGAGATCGGACATGAATAAACTCCGTGTTTTCACTCTTATTTGCATCCTGATCATCGCCTGTCTTGTGGGCAGTCTCTTGCTGGATGTCTTTTCTCCCGCATTCGGAGCGAAAGGAAACAGAGGCGGCAAACCGCCTGAGGATCCGGACACTCTGCCGGAAACGCCGATTGCGGGTTACTACTTCTGGCGTCTCGGGCATATGGACGGCCCGCACGACTCCTCCGAAGCCCTGGGCATCTCCCGGGACGGC
>DKBB01000259.1 GCA_002451015.1 Acidobacteria bacterium UBA6911 | reverse complement strand
GCGTGCGGCATGCGCTGGAGGAGCCGTTCTTTGTCCTCGCCACGCAGAATCCAATCGAGATGGACGGCACCTATCCGCTGCCGGAGGCGCAAATGGACCGTTTCATTATGAAAGTCATGATACGGTACCCGGACCCGGCCAGTGAAGCCGAGGTCCTGCGGCTTGTCCGGGGAGAGGAAATGCCCCGGGACGGCTCCGGGCCGGGGCACAGCGTCTCCGATCCCATCCCGCAACAGGTGATTTTTGATGCCCGTAAAGACATTCACGAAGTTCACGTCTCGGAAAACATAGAGAAGTACATCATCGATCTTATTCATGCCACGAGGTTTCCGGACCTCTACGGAGAGCCGCTGTCCAAATGGCTCCAGATCGGGGCGAGCCCCCGAGGCTCCATTTCCCTCGATAAAGTATCCCGGGCGTACGCATGGTTATCCGGGCGGGATCATGTGGTTCCGGACGACGTTCGTGCCGTTATCGAGGACGTCCTGCGGCATCGGATTGTTCTCACCTATGAAGCCAATGCCGAAGGCATCACCCCCGATCAGGTCATTGCCGAACTTGTGCAGCGGGTCGCAGTCGCCTGAGGTTAAAGAAATGGAATCTTCAAATTCCAACATGGTGTACGCGAACCTGCAGGACCTGGTCCGGCTGGAACACCGGGCCAAGGGATTCAACCTGCTGCCTCGACAGCCCGTACACAGCATTCTGGCAGGAAGACAAAACTCAAGACTGAGAGGAAGAGGCCTGAATTTTGAAGAGCTTCGCAGGTATATACCGGGAGACGATGTTCGCAACATCGACTGGAAGGTGACGGCGAGGCTCAGGAAGCCCCATGTNNTATACGTGAAGAGCGTCACCGCGGCCCACCTGGCTGCGCTCATGGCCTGGACCATATTTCATTCCGACGACCGGGTCGGTGCCGTTGTTTTCAACGACTCGGAGATCCGCGAGTTTCGCCCGCACCGAAGCCGACGCAGGATACTGGAGATTTTTCAGGCGATTGTCGCCATGAACCGGCAGTTGAACGCGGACAGCCCCATTCAAACGAACTACAGGCAGCTGGGAAAGGCCCTGTTCCGTGCACGGCACCTGGCTGAACACGATCACCTGGTCGCCGTCGTCAGTGACTTTGCCGGATCGGACGACGAAAGCGCCAGGCTGATATTGCAGATGGTGGAGCACAACGACGTGGTCGCGGCGGTTATCCACGACCCCATGGCTCTCGATCTGGGCGAAAACGGCCGGCTGGTGGTAACAGAAGGGACCCTTCAGGTGGAACTGGACCTTCGCTCCGAAAAGGTGCGCGCGCCGGTTCAAAAATTCACCCGGGCCCGGCTTCAGGACGTCATGGAATACCTCAAGAAACTGGCCATTCCCATCCTGCCGATTCATACCGGCGAGGATGCGGCGGATCAGGTCCGGTATTTTCTCGGACACCAGGGAGTCTAGGAGAATGGATGCGCGATTGTCGAACCTGAGGGAAATACCCCTGCCGGAACCCGTCTCCTACATGCCTCAAACCATGGGGTGGTATGTCCTGCTGGCGCTAGCCCTTTTGGCTGGGGTCCTGCTGGTTATCCGTTGGCGGCGCAACGCCCGGCGCAACCGCTATCGCACCGAGGCCCTGCAGATGCTTGAAGAGATCGAACGTAGAGATCGGATGTCCGAACTGCCGGCATTGGTGAAGCGCGTTGCGCTCGGGTTTGCGCCCAGGGAAAAGATCGCCGGCCTGAGCGGGATTCCCTGGCTCCGGTTTCTCGATTCGACTCTGGGGGGCGACAGTTTTACTGCAGGCCCCGGACGACTTCTTCTTGCAATCTCCTATGCTCCCCCCGAAACAGCGGAACGGAAGATGACGCCCGAGGAGCGCCTGGCATTGCTGGATTTAGTGCGACATTGGATCAGGAGGCACCGTGCTGGTATTTGAGTACCCCTGGGGTTTCATAATTCTCCCCCTTCCTCTTCTGGTCTGGCTGCTCGCGAAGCCTTTTCGAGAACACCAGCAGGCTCTTCGCATGCCTTTTTTTGAAGAGGCAGCCCGTGCGGCAGGCCTGAAACCCTCTCAGGGTGCCGTGGTGCTGAAAAGATCCTTCGTGCAAATGAGCATTGCCGTTGTGGTCTGGGTATTGCTGGTTGCCGCTTTGGCGAGGCCGCAGTGGATCGAGGACCCCATTAAGAAGATACAGTCCGCCAGGGACATCATGCTGGCACTCGATCTTTCCCAATCGATGGAGGCAAAGGATTTTATCGACAGTTCCGGGAACCGGATCAATCGACTCGAAGCCGTAAAAAACGTCGTCGATGACTTTATTGCAAAGAGAGAGGGAGACCGCATCGGCTTGATCGTCTACGGTGCCGGAGCCTACCCCCAGGCCCCCTTCACGCTCGACCATGACGGAGTCCGCGTTCTCCTGGAGCAAACGGAGATCGGCATGGCAGGCCCCCGTACCGTGATCGGCGATGCCATCGGACTTGCCATAAAGCTGTTTGAAGCCAGCGAAGTTGACGATCGTGTGCTTATCCTGCTGACGGACGGGAACGACACAGGCAGCAAAATGCCGCCTGAAAAAGCTGCCGATATTGCCGCAAGCCGGGGCATCGTGATTCACACTATCGGCATCGGAGACCCATCGACCTCCGGCGATGACCAGGTCGACCTGGAAACTCTGCAGCGGATTGCAAAGACAACGGGTGGGGAATTTTTCCGTGGTGAAGACAGCGAAGGGCTGAAGGGCATCTATGCCAGCCTCGACGCAATGACGCCCAAGAATTATGAAACGTTCAGCTATCGCCCCAAACTCCCTTTGTTTCAATGGCCTTTGGGGATTGCCACGATTCTCGTCCTGATGTACGAACTGATCATGCTGCTGATAATGTCCATTCCGAAACGCAAACAACCGTCCGACAGTTCCGGGAATGTTGCTGAAGGAGGCGCCTGATGCAAATGTTCCTGGAGCAGTTTCATTTTATACGTCCCCTGTGGCTTTTGGTGATCCCGCTCGCGGGACTGATCGGATATCTGGTCTTGCGTCGCGACAACATTCGTTCCCGCTGGAAGGGAATCATAGCCCCGCACCTGATCGACGCGCTGATTGTCGGAAAACAATCGAAGTGGCGTATTCGGCCGGTCCATCTGATAGTTTCGGTGCTGATCCTGGGCGCTCTCGGACTGGCGGGTCCCACCTGGGAACGGGAACTCCCCCCATTTACCGAAGACACCGCGCCGCTCGTCGTAGCCCTGGATCTTTCCAACTCGATGGATGCGATCGATATTCAGCCCTCGCGCCTGGAGCGGGCGAAACAGAAGATCCGGGACCTACTGAAAATACGGCCGGGTGCCCGGACCGCCCTCTTCGTCTATTCGGGATCCGCCCACATGGTTCTTCCTCTGACGGAAGATCCCGGACTGACGGAACTTTTCCTGGATGCACTGTCTACGAACCTCATGCCCCGCGAGGGGGAAAACGCTACGGCGGCACTCGAAGCCATCGAAGGATTGCTGGAACGGGAGGAGACGCCAGGTACAATCCTGTTTATAACGGACGGCATCCGGTCCGAAGATTTCTCCGCATTTATCAAACACACGGAGCGTTCAAAGGATCAGGTCATGATACTTGGGGTGGGTACGAGCCGGGGCGGGCCGATTCGGATAGACAAGAGCAGCTTTCTGACGGATTCCTCCGGCAGAAGAATCACCAGCCGCATGGATTTGGAAGGATTCAAACGGCTTCAGCGTGAAGCCGGTATTCCGGTCACAACGGTCTCCCTGGATGATGGAGACGTAGCATGGATCCAGGATCGCGCCCAGACGCACCTGCAGATCGTGCAGCAGGAGGAAGCCGAAGAACGCTGGATCGATTACGGTTATTTCCTGACTATCCCGATCGTTCTTCTGGTAGCGCTCTGGTTCAGGCGCGGCTGGCGGATTCGCTGGGTCCCTTCCTTCTGCATCTTTCTGAATTTCTGGATTCCCGGTACCATGGGCCTGAGCTTCGATTTTCGGTGGACGGACCTCTTTTTGACCCCGAATCAGCAGGGACGCTACGCATTCGAAAAAGGAGATTTCCGGACGGCTGCGGAGCACTTCGAAGATCCTTACTGGAGGGGAATTTCGCGCTACAGGCTTGAAGACTATGACGAGGCCGTCAATCAGTTCGCCCTGCTCGAATCCGCCGAAGCGTATTTCTACATCGGGAATTGCTACGCAAGACTGGGTGAATATCCGGCGGCCGCTGAAAGCTACACACAGGCACTGGAGATCAGACCCGGGTTCGCAGAGGCGGAGGAAAACAGAAAGCTCGTGCTTTCACTCATTGAAAAGGAAAAGGACGAGGAAGGTTCCGAAGAACAGGTGGATCCCACCTTCGAGGCCGACGAGGTCAAGTTTGACGATAAGGGGAAGAAAGGCAAGGAAGGCGAGCTGGACCCGTCCCTCTTCTCGGATGAACAGAAGGACGAGATGTGGATGCGCAATATACAGACCTCTCCGGCAGACTACCTTCGATTCAGGTTTATGATTCAGGCAAATCAGGGGGAGGAGGCATCGCAATGAGAGCAGCCGGGATCCTGATGGTGCTGTTTATGGGAGTGGCGCATGCCCAGGACACACCCGAGGCCATGCTGCGGACCCGGCTTGAGCCTCCCGGCCCGGTCATGGTCGGGCAGCCGGTCCGCCTGCACGTGGACGTTCTGGTAACGACGTGGCTGACCCGTGCCCCCGTCTTTCCGACTTTCGAGATGGATGGGGCCATGGTTGTTCTGCCCGATGAACGTTCCGTGAACCTGGGTGAGACTATTGGCGGCCGAAGCTGGTTTGGAGTGTCGCGCAGTTACATCATTTACCCTCAGGAACCGCGGGAATATGTAATTCCCCCGATAGAGATGAATGTCCTTCCCGGGCAATCGGATGGCTCCCGGACTCTGCGTTTCCAACGGCAGTCCTTCCAGGCGACCATACCGGATGAAGCCAAGGGCCTGGAATATTTCATTCCAACAAGGAACCTGCAGATCGACCAGGCATTGGATCGGGATCTGAAGGGACTCAGGGCAGGAGATTCCATCCGGAGGACGATCCGAATTTTTGCAGAACAGACATTTGCGATGTTTCTTCCACCGGTGAAATTTGAAGAAATCGAGGGCCTGTCCGTGTATCCCGATCCGCCGCAGGTCCAGGACCGGTCGGAAGGCCGTATCGGGTTTCAGGGCGGGGAGCGGGTAGAATCCGCAGCGTACGTTATCCGGGAGGAAGGCGAATACGTCCTGCCCGCCTTGGAAGTCTATTGGTGGGACCTCGGTGCCGGTAGGATGCGCAAGGCCGACGTCGAGGCGGTACGATTCAGCGCGGCGGCCAATCCGGACCTGGTCCCCGAGATACCTC
Organism: Acidobacteria bacterium UBA6911; assembly: GCA_002451015.1. GTDB lineage: Bacteria > Acidobacteriota > UBA6911 > UBA6911 > UBA6911 > UBA6911. Next base: position 24,273 of record DKBB01000259.1, on the reverse strand, counting down.
TTCCGGAAGAGGACGCATCGGAAGAGTCCGTTCCGGAAGAAAAGAGCGTGCTGGTTGCGCTGGCACCTTGGTTGGGATTAACGGCCGTTGCCCTGCTGCTTCTATTTTTCGCTGTCCCTCTTCTGCGCAGCCTGTTGCGGCATGTTCGAAAGCGAATGGACGAACGTCGGAAAGAATACGAGCAGTCGGAAGCCGCAGCTTTCGACAGTTTAAAAGCTGCGGTGCGAAAGGGTGATACCGCAAGCTTCATCCGGCACCTGTACCGATGGATCGACCGCAATCCGCCTTTCGACAGAATTTCTACTGTCGGATCTCTCTCAGGCAAGAATAGGGAACTGGATGCGCAGTTGGCGGCTCTTTTCGACAATCGATATTCCGGTCGTGAAACGGATGGAAGCAGGACCGAAGCAACAGTGGTTCGAATCCTTTCCGGAATGCGTGGGGAATTCAGAAGGCAGGGTCGCGAGACCCGTAAGCACGAAAAGCGGCTGCCGCAGCTGAATCCCTGACAGGACTGCGGTAAAAAGCACAACAGGACACCCCGCCATACTTCTTGGCTGACAACATTGCGTAAAGGACGGTATAGGCCTGATACGCATAAAGGTTCACTCCAGACTTTCACTGGTTCGATTCAATTCCCTTGAAAGATGGTTTTTCCCTCACGGATGGTTTCTGCAACCCTCTGAGAAATGCGGGTTAGGACTGCCGGGGGCAAAGTCACGGGCACGGTCAGAGCATTGCATTGCGGAGGAACCGGTATGCAAGAGTGATAATTAAGCCTGGTAAGTGAAAACGCTGATTCTACCTGCTGTCGAGTTTATGGCTGCCTGTTGGAAACCGCAGTTCGCATGATGTCAAACACCTTATCCGAACCGCCCCGGATCCCGAAATCCCGGTGAATATCAAATCGATGTTTTCGCGGCGGTATCTTCCCGGATAATAAAGTTACCGGAACCAACTATCCCTGAGGCTATAGTCAATATCGATACAGGATGTCGTTGCTGGAAGTTGTGACAGAAGTTTTACGCGCGGAGTGGAATTCAGATGCGATAATAATTAGGTAGGTAAAAGTTTATAAGAAAGGAATTTCATGCATTTCATACGCCATCCGAAGGGGACACAGGCACGAATTCTACTGACCTCGGTATTTGGCCCCTATGCCCAGGATGATGAATATGGAAGCCGGGCTATTAACCCTGTCGAGCTATATCATAACCAGGTAACCCGCGTTCAGGGCCCGTTCTCCTTGAGGATGTTCCATCGGTCCTGGGGTATCATGATGATCCAGGCAAACATCATGGCGCCTTGCACCCTCCTGGACTTTCCGTCCCTTAAACAATTTGTTCAGCAGATTCAGGAACACGAATTTGACGTCATCGGCATTTCCTCCATTATTCCGAATGTCGGAAAGGTTCAAAAGATGTGTTCCCTCATACGCTCGTATCAACCGCGATGCACTATAGTGGTGGGCGGACACGTCGCCAATCTGCCGGACGCGGATACTCGCTTCGATGCGGATCACATCGTAAAGGGAGAAGGGATTTCCTGGTTCCGCAAATTTCTCGGACAGGACGAGTCGGCGCCAATCGTACATCCGGAGATCTGGTCGGGTTTCGGGAGCCGCACCATGGGTATAAAACTCAGACAGGGTCCGGAACATAGGGCCGCGGTATTGATTCCTTCGGTCGGCTGCCCAATAGGCTGCAACTTCTGCGCCACCTCGGCAATGTTCGGCGGCAAAGGCAACTCGGTGAATTTTTTTAAGACCGGCCGTGAACTCTTTCAGGTCATGGTGCGTATAGAAGAAAATATGAAGACGCAGTCCTTCTTTGTTATGGATGAGAACTTCCTGCTCCAGCGCACGCGTGCTCTCGAACTGCTGGAGTTGATGAAGAGACACGAGAAATCCTGGTCGCTTTATGTGTTTTCATCAGCCCGGACAATCCAGTCTTATTCAATGGAGGAATTGGTTGGTTTGGGGATTTCGTGGATCTGGATGGGACTTGAGGGAGAAGACAGTTCCTACGCGAAACTTCGTCACATCGATACGCGCGACCTGGTGAAAAACCTCCATAACAATGGAATCCGGATTCTTGGTTCCAGTATCATCGGGCTCGAAACACACACTCCGGAGAACATTGATCGCGTGATCAACCATGCCGTGATACACGGAACAGATTTCCACCAATTCATGCTCTACACACCGGTCCCCGGAACACCTCTTTATGCGGAGCACCAAAGTAAAGGAACGCTCATTCCCGGAATCGAGGACGCCGATACGCACGGGCAGTATGCATTCAATTTCCTTCATCCGCACATAATGCGGCAAGATTCAAGCCGCTTCCTGCTGCGGGCATTTGAACGGGATTATGAAATTAATGGCCCCAGCATCATGCGAATTGCCGAAACTCTGCTTCAGGGATGGAAGCGGCACAAGAATCACGCAAAAAAAAGAGTTAGAGAACGATATCGCCGCGAATGCAAAGTCCTACCGTTCGGCTTTAGTTCCGCTCTCTGGGCAATGGAACGTTACTTTCACTCCTCCAACCGTCCGCTGACGGAAAAGATCCGGCAGTTACGCACTGATTTACACCGGGAATTCGGATATACCAGCAGGCTGATTGCTCCCATCCTCGGAAGTGTCATACTCAAACTGATAAGGCGCGAAGAGAAACGCCTGTCCCAGGGTTGGACCTACCAACCGTCCATGTTTATAGAAAAGCGGAACTGGGAACGGTTGGCTCAGCCGGCGGAAGCCCTTGCCCTGAAACCGGTGCCACAAAACTAATAAAGACAGCTCCGGATTTGAATACAGCTAGAGTAAATTCATCGCGTTAATTTGAGGGCTGACTTCTGCCGAACCTGATGGGCGAAAGTTTCCAGGCGGATGCGCTGGGATGGACCTTCCGTGGCGCCATAGGAGAGCGTAATGACCGGTGCCTCTCGGAAGTCCGCCCTAACCGCAGGGATAGCTGCCGCAGAAGCGGTGCCGACCATGCAATTGATGGCAGCGGCATTAATAACCCCGTCCGCGCCTCTCTTGAGAAAATCGCAGATCTTGGCCACGGTCAGAAGGATAAGATAGTTGGCCCCGGATCCGACATAGGGTTGTGCCAGTCGCACCAGGTTGTCGGCAGAGGGCTCAACCGCCACTCTGACGGTATGTTCCGGGAGCGCATGGGCTACTCTGCGCCGGACTACGGAAGTCAAAACGCGAGCCCAACCCTCGACCGCTGCAGCCCGGAAACGACCTCGTTCGGCTTGCCGGATGAAACTCAGGGTGGCGCTCAGGTCGATGGCGTTGGCAAAGAAGGGGCTGGGCCACACTTCGCAGCCCATGTCTTCCAGGCGATGAAATAGTTCAGCGTTACCCAGTGAGTTCATGCGCGTGTAAAGATCGCCCGTGACTCCAACCACCGGCCGAGTACCGGGTTGGCCCCTCCGCGGCACGGCCCATAATTGTGCCGCAGCTTCGGATAGTATTTTATTTACACGCGTAAGTCTGGCGACGGACCGTGCCAACCGTGCCAGGCTTTCCGTCATTACATGGTCGATGGCTCCCGGTTGCTCTTCGTATGGTCTGAGCCGCGTAGAGAGAACCAGAAGAATATCCGTCGCCAACAATCCTTCGTAAAGTCGAAGAAGGCCGGAAATGCCTACCATCAAGCCAAGTTGTGCCGATGCCGCATCCCAGATCTCGATCTTGGGAAGATTTTGCCGTTCCAGAAGAATACGAAATGCATCGCCGTACTGCTGGATCAGGCAAGGGGTGGCGCAGTTGGGAAGCAGAAAGACATCTCCCGGTCCCGGTGATTCTGTCTGTAGGAACCGAATTAACTCTCCTGCGAGAATTGCATAAGGATGACATTCCCGCCCGGATGCATGTTCTTCGCCAAGGCGTACAGTGGCTTCATCGGGGAGTGGAAGCACCCGGGCCGAGTTTCCTGAGGCCCTCAGCACGGAGGCGTAGATCTCGGCATGCTCCGAGAAGTGGGGTATGAAAAAACGCCTGCCGGAAGGCATCGATGTCGGTCCTGGAGTGGAGGATGGAAAGGAGAGGCCGATACTGCTCCTGTGCATATGCTCCTCAATCTCGTCATTGAATGCTTCCAGCCGTGTGACCAGACCTGCCTCGCCGCGGTGTTCATCAAACTCCAGCAGAAGCCGAGGCCGGTCGGCCAGCAATTCCTCCACATGCTTGACAATAAAAGCGTCCGGACCGCATCCGAAGTTCGACACCATGAGCGGATACAAACGCTGGTCTTTTTGAATCAACTGCACAGCCCGCAACTGTTCGCGCGCAAAGTGCCAGGGCACCGTCCGCCATCGATCGGAAAGGCGCACTTCATCAAGGGGGAGCAGGTCCCATGGAATTGCCGGGAGGCCTGCTTGTTCAAGGCGCCGGGCCAACGAGAGGTTCAAGAAAGGATCGTACGTGTTGTATGGTCTGCCTATGACAACTACCGCTTTGTCGAAGCGTTTCTTCAAAGCCTCGCAGCCTAAGCGTTTGCGTTTATCGGCAAAGACCGCCTGTGCGGACCGGGCCCGTTTAAAGGCCCGCAATACGTCATCCAGCGGGCGTTCCAGAGCTTTTGCCAACATTACGACCGGCTCGAGAAGCCCTAGCAATCCATCTCTCATGACGAACTGTACGCTGATGATCCCGGATCTGAGCTCTATCCTCAACATGTCTCCCAGTTGTTGGGAATAGATACAGGTGTGCGCCTGGTCGTCATGGGCCGGCGGCGAATACTCTAGAATTATGGGCAAAAAAATCCTTTCTACTTCACCCTGCTCCAGCAATGAATGCGCATGTGCCACCGCTGCTTTTATCGGCAGGCAGACTTCGGCGGGTATGCCGCGCGCGTACTCCTGCATTTGCGCCGAGTTGGTCCGGCCTGAAATCACGGGCATATAATTTATTTCCCTGAGAAACGTCGTCCAGAAAGGGAGGAACTCGAAATTGAGGGAAGCGCGCAGCAATCCCAGCCGAGGGCTGGCATCGTGCATTTCCGGAGACGGTGCCGGCTGTTCCTCCATCAGCAATTGCCGGGCCGTAAATAATTCCGGGAATGGGCCCTGAAACTTGGCAGGCATCCGGTCGCGCTCCGAGTAGCGTTCGCAGACATCCCCAAAATGAACCGGGGGGCCGGCACCGATACACACGCGGTTTACCTGGCACCGATTCTCGCAACTCTGGCATTCGAAGCTTTTCAGCTCCGATCCGGCACAGGATCCTAGGCCAAGGAATCGGCTGCGCCGAGGCTTGGCCCTGGCGGCCAACAGCGCCGCTCCGATGGCGCCGGAGATCCGGTTGTAAGGATGAACCTTGAGTGGACGGCCCAGGAGCTGCCTGAAAGCGGCCACTACCGCGGTGTTCGAGGCCGTTCCCCCCTGAAAGATAATGTGTTTGCCGATGGGACGACCTGCCACGACTCTCTCCAGGTAGTTCCGGACCACGGAGTAGGCGAGTCCGGCACAAAGATCCTCGACCGGTACGCCGCGCTCCTGAGCCCGCACCAATTCCGTATCCATGAACACGGTACATCGGGTGCCCAGGTTGCACGGCTCCCTGGCAGCCATAGCCAGCGAGGCAAACTCGCCGATAATCGGGATGCCGAGTCTCTGAGCCTGTTCCTCGAGAAAAGATCCGGTTCCGCCGGCGCAAATCTTGTTCATTTCAAAATCCGCCATCCGGCCATCCCGAACAAAGATATATTTGGAATCCTGTCCCCCGATTTCAAAGATCGTGTCCGCTTCCGGCACGAAAAATAGAGACGAGACCATTTGGGCGGTGATTTCGTTATGAGTCACATCCGCGCCCAGCAGCTTGGCCGCCAGATGGCGTCCGCTGCCGGTCGATCCTACTCCCAGGAAGGTCAGCCTGTCGCCGAAACGTTTCCGGATGCGCTTCAGTCCCTCATCGAGGGCCTCGACCGGACGTCCCGCCGTCGACAGATAAATACCTTGAATTACTTGAAAGTCAGGACGCAGCAGTACCAGGTTGGTGCTCACGGATCCTACGTCAACGCCCAGGTAAACCTCCGATTCATCACCTGGAAAATGAGGATCCTCCGATGGACGGGACTCATTGCGCACAGCCACTGTATGCAGAGGTGGAAGGAACCCCGACAATGTCCTCTCATCCTGCTTATGGCTCTGAGGTGTACTGCTGAATTCTTTATTCTGTATTGAAGCAGCGTAATTCCCCGGCGCACATGCTGAGGAATCGTCAATCGCAGGTGTGGATGAAATTCTTCGGTTTCTCAAGTCGCTCAGAAACGATTCCATCCGGATGGTGGGCGCCTGTGATGCCAGCATGGCCGCACCAAGCGCTGTCCAGAAAGAAGGGTGTGGCGGTACCAGTAAATCTTCTTCGTTTAAACCGAACGCTGTCTTGAAGGCGCGGACGAGTCCGGTATTGGCTGCTCCTCCTCCAACCAACACTACCGGCGCTTGAATCCTGCGACCCTGCAGTACGGTTGAGCCGAAGGTTCGCGCCATGGCATTGCAGAGACCGAGGGCGATCTCGTTGAGAGGCGTTCCCTTCTGCTGGAGATGAATCATGTCGGACTTTGCGAAAACGCTGCAGCGACCGGCAATTGTGGCGCCCCGGGGTGCCTTGGCGGCTATCCGGCCTAGAGAATCCACACTCAGCCCCAGACGAGCGGCCTGCTGCTCTAGAAATGCTCCGGATCCGGCAGCGCACAATCCATTGGTCGCGAAATCAACAACCGTCCCGGTTTTATACCCGGTACCGCCGAGTAATATCCATTTCGACAGGTGCCCTCCCAGGTCGATGATCGTCCGGGCATGACTGATTTCCTTCTGCACCGCATAAGCCGTTGCCACCGCTTCGGTAATTGAGATCGACGGAGCGATACTTTGAAACATGGATCGGCCGGTTCCGGTTATCGAAACTTTCAGCGTGTGACGGAAGGAGAGATTTTTGGGAAACTCGGCCAGTATCCGGACCAGAGAAGATAGCGGGGATCCCCTGATTGCCGCGCATGCCATGTGAAGAGGAAATCCCGTGGGGCTGCAGCACACGACTTTTATGGAAGCCGCGCCCAAGTCCAACCCAAGGTACAATAGCGATGGATCTTCTACCATCGGTTCTCCTTAAGGCTTGGCGCGGATTCACATTCAGAACCGATGCGGGACTTTCAGCACGAAAGCGTCAAGTCGGAAGAAAGCAACTGCATGCACCATAATGATTGGCATCGTGATAATCCGATCCATACTGCCGTATTCAATGGATCGGGCCGTCTACGCCTCCCGGCTATGCATCGGGTGACGCATTTATGAAAGTGTGACAACTTCCTTCTGCTTTTACAAGTCTATAGGTCTTTGGGAGATTGGGGAACCGGTGCTATGTCCCCGTTCTTGGGGTGCGCGGGGAGGGGATCGACTTGTCGTGTGTAGCCCGGCCGAATCGATGATTCGGCTATCAGCGAAGCCGGAGTTCACATGGTGCAAGGTGCCGCGGGGTTTTAGGTCCGATGCATCGCTTCCGCAAATAACTGTAAATAATTGAATTATAAAACGGTATCCCGAGATACAAAGCCGGGTGCAGTAGGGCGGTTCAGAACCGCCACGGGCAAAGTCGCAGGCAAATTCAGAGCCTACTGTTTGAACTCAATATTATATCCTATCTCCGGCGATAGTCTTATTGACTCAAACAAACAACTTTCCGCTAATCCCGGGGCGGTTCATTGCGGATCATGGGATCTAGTTTGAGTTAATCTGCTCAAATTCGGATTTTGCGCCGACCCATTTATAACCCAACCTTGTGATCGCGTTGACAAGATTCTTGAAGTCCCTAAAGCCGCTAACACCCAAATCCCTTTCCAGCCAAAAAGGATGGAAAAAGAATGAGGCATAACCGTCCCTTACGGTCAAGGCGTACTCCGCGTTTGTTTTCAGTTCTTTCCACCCATAATCAATATAGGAAAGCGGATCGATCTCCCGGATATCATATTCAATGTTGCCCAGGTTTTCCGGAATGACAATTTGGCCGTAGTGATCTGAATAGATTATGTAAGGGAAAAACTGTCCGGCTGCGAAATCCCTGTCCGGATTATCAAAATCCGTATTAAGCTGAGGAACCTCAGAAGTGTAATAATAGGATCTCTCATATCTGCCGGCGAATAACTCTCCCATCGCCTGATAACTCTTGGGAGAGGCAATATAATGCGGTGTTTCGAAAATAAACGGCTCTATGCCCGGTGCTTGAAATTCGTTCAAGCCGGCCAGAATCCTTTCCAGGGCCCATTCCGCAGAATCTTCCTCGGCAACAGGGGAATTGTCGACGATATTCCAGAACTCAAAATCATCGGCCGTAACTCCGGTATAAGGATTAGGCGTAGCGTCGTATTGGTGTGTATAACCGTGCATTAAAATATCCCCGCCTCGTTGGGTTGCATATTGCAAAGAGTCCAAGAGGCCCGCAGCATCGGACAGAAGGATCTTCATCGGGACATACCCATTGTAATGACCAAGTGGATCCCAATAAACCGGAACGACCGCGATCGAAAACGGAATTTTTCTTTTCCCTAGGTAATCCGTCAATGTTTCCATGTTATTTCCATCTTCGATCGGTGAAACATCCTCCAACCTCACCATGGCGCGGTGATCCTCGGGATGCTGGATTTGAAGAATGTCGTGCAGGATATCGCATATCACAAGATAACGGTCCCGGGGTCCAATGAACGAAAATGGCATATCGCCGATATACCAAAAATTATTGGAACGGATGATATAAGGCACTTGCTCCGATGTAACACTGTTCTCGATAGGAACGAGGACTTCCGCCTCAGCAGGATCAATCACCTGAGTGACACCGACGTCCGGATCAGCGATGACCGTTTGATTACTGACGTCATAGTCATAATACTTCTTAAAGACCAGTCCCTTGTATAATACTGTGTCGAAGAAACCGGGATCAGGCTCGCCAGCGGAAGGCTCCTGATTTAAACCCCTTAATCCGTTAAAGCTAAAACCGAATCGACCGGTAAAATCATATTTTGTGGTGTCCCACGCGAGCTGCCAAATATTGTATTTGAACCAGACGATGGTCTGTTGAGTTGTCATAACATCATTCATGAAAGATGGAGACACGGAGTTATTGTAATAAGCCCCCAAGTAAAATGTCGTATCATACGATTCGACCATTCCGGTGTAATAGTCTTCAATCGGCATTAAGGTGATATCTGCCTTGAAATGTCCCAACAGGTTCTCGAGCATGATGGCGTAAATCAAACCGATTTTTTGAAAAGCTTGATCCTCCGGCGCATCATATAGAATTAAGGCTCGATGGGGGATTCCGGCTTTCGCGGCATCCAATGGTCTTGCCAATGTGAGATCGGTAGTTTTGCCTTTTCCTTTATCTGCTTTCTGGGCGGGCAGAACAATGGCATTTTCATAAATTGCCTCGGTTGTTAACTCGAAGAACCTACCGTCGCTTAAATGATCCTTCGGCTGTTTTGTTTTATAAATACTGTTTTTCCTATTTTTTTTCATCTTTGAATCGGGAGTGTAATTGTCCACAGCCCCAGGGACTACGATGATCTGAACTCCCTCGTCTTGTTGGGCCGACTTCTTTGCCCTGAACGGGACTGCGAGGCACATCAACGTCCCGGCTATCACCAGCGCCAGGAATAATTTGACTTTACCTTTGATCATGATCTCCGCCTTTTTTGATAAATTAAAAAACTATTGCAATTCTTGCCCTTTTCACGAAACATATTTTTAATACCGTATATAGAAATTATCGGCTAATCCGAATTATTCATGAAGATAAAATTGGTTGGAATTGGTTGGAATTGAGTGGGTTAGGACTGCCGCGGGCAAAGTCGGCGGGGCATCTGTTCCTTTCGAAACAATAAAATTAAAAGTAGATTTTCTGGGAGTTCTGAAACAGGAATAAAGAGGCCCGAGACGCATGGCAGCTGGATCTCAGGCGCCGACTTTGATGTTCACGGAAGAGAAAGTTCTTTCACAAACGTATGAACGGGTAGAACCCTCATCCCTTTTCCTTCATAGTCTTTCTTTCCGCTGTGGACCTGGTAGAACTTTGGGGATCTGAACCCTTTCCATAAAATGCAACAGGGAGGAATTGACATTTTTTTTCACCTTGTTGTATCCCTGGTCTACTCTCAAAACGAATAGTAGTCATAGACCGGCATTGGGCTTTGCTCAAAAGAGGGAATCTCCGGGTTAAAAAGTGCCGCCCAAAATATGTTTCAAATGCCCATCAGGCTAATCCGCTTCTTTTTGATTTATCTAAAAGGTCTCCGACCCATAAATCTTTTTTAAGCAAAGGTTTATCCACATTTCTTGTCTGATTTTATGTTACGGAAGCGAATCCAGGCAAACTAACGACGTTTACGGCGATTATAGGGACGTTTCGATCGGGGACGAGTGGATTGGGTGCCTTGATTTTCGAAGTTCGCGTTCGCTGCAGTCAGTGTGATATGGGTTCCGCACCTGGAGCAGTGGTAGTTATTTCTTTGTAGAGCAATGACCGGAATGCGTGACTGATAACTACACTGGGAACAAGTAACTAATGCTTCACCTCGTGCCATACACGTTTATCCTTCCTTTCGCCAGTTATTAATGGAAACAATCTCCAGGCTGGCGTTATCCTTGGTCTGAAAAACTGGCGTTCCAGGCTTGAGGATTCGCGTCAGGGTTGGAAGGACGACGCGTCGGCATCTTAATAATAATCAATCCGCATTTCTCTCAGGGATTTGCTTCAAGGCGGATTATACTAAAAAAAATCAGGGGTCCCGGCTATCCGGAACCCCTGTAACAACCTTTCGCTTTTTACAGCTTGGTCACATTCTGGGCCTGAAAACCCTTTGGACCTGAGACTACATCAAACTCGACGTCGTCTCCTTCGTTGAGCGACTTGAATCCTTCACCTTGAATGGTGCTGTGATGGACAAAAACGTCATCCCCTGAATTGCGGCTGATAAAACCAAAGCCTTTATCGTTATTAAACCACTTCACGGTTCCTTGTTCTCTCATTTGTTATCCTAACCTTCTTTAACCCCTTAAGGGGCTGTTTGTAATATTTATTGGTTTCAGCAATCATCCGCAATTTATTGGGCACAAAAAAAGCTGCTTCCTCCTTCAGGAGTCTGCAGCCTATTAAACTAACGAAATCTTACATAAACCTGACTAGGTAGTTAAGTATACCGCATTCCATATCAAAACAACAAAAATTCTTTAAATCCCAACATGTTTTTATTATTGCCAAAGCATGATAAAAGCCTAACCTTCCATTAGAACTGTTTTGCTCCAATTGCGCCTAAAAAAATTGACTTTTTTGCCTGAAAAAGGAATTTATAGCCAAAGGCATGCCTTTTTCGGGAATGTTCGAAAGATTGGGTCATTGTATGTGGTTGATAATTTTGGTGCCGATTTATGGCCCTCAGTTTCAAAGTGATACAATAAGTGGGAGTTGAACACAGGCGGGCACGGCCCGCAGTTGACCAGGAATGCATTGCGGTGATATAGGAAAAATCCGCTCGAGAATGGTTTATGGCTGATAAAGCGCCGATTATCGTAATTGATCGTGAGACGGGGGAGCCGTTTGAAGAGACGGTCCTGGGTGAGAAATGGCTGCGCTGGGCATATCAGGACTCAAGATCGGGATTGTTGGAACGCATCCTTTTTCGTTCGTCATGCGTCAGTAAGCTAATGGGGAAGTGGTACGATTCCCCTTTTTCCAAAGGCAGGATTGACGCAGTGATCGAGGAACTTTCCATTGATGTCGACGAATTTGCCCGGCCCAAGGAGAGCTACAGATCCTTCAACGAGTTTTTTATCCGACGGCTGGATCCCGACGTGCGTCCTTTCAGCACGGACCCCGAATTACTGGTATCTCCTGCCGATGGTCGCGCTCTGGTATTTCCCGTCCTCGATGAAGATACATTCGCGCCGGTGAAAGGACGTCCGTTTTCCATCCGCAAGATGCTTCCAGACCATGCGGATCGCTTTACTAACGGTGCGCTGGCCATCGTCCGTCTTTGCCCCGCTGATTACCATCGCTACCATTTTCCCTGTGCGGGCGACATTACTGAATACCGGAGTATTGCAGGCGCGTTGCACTCGGTGAATCCCATCGCACTGGGATGCGGCCCCGATGTGTTCGGCGACAACAAACGAAGCTATACACTCATCGACACGGAGCATGCCGGGATCTTGTGTTTTATGGAGGTCGGTGCTTTCGGCGTAGGCGGCATCGTGAATACGCGCTGTTCAGGGCATGTCGAAAAGATGGATGAGAAGGGTTATTTCAAGTTCGGCGGTTCAAGCATCGTTCTGATGTTCGAACCCGGCAGAGTCCGTTTCAGCGATGACCTGGTCGCGAACAGCGGTGCCGGCAGGGAAACGCTCGTCAAAGTGGGCCAACCTCTCGCAACCGCGATCGTGTGACAGGATTGCAGAACAGGATAAGAAAGCAAAACGCCTAAAGAAGCAAAAGCCCCTCCGATACCAGCGGATCCTCTTTTCCGGCTTAACCCGTATTATATTCAAGCATCGCATTGCGATGCTTCGCGTTTTCATGGCTGGATTCACGCACGCCGGTCTTGAAAAGACAACCGGACTTCGTAAGGCTGCTACAAAACCTGGTGAGAAATGAGGGTTAAAAAGAAATCTGTTTCAATTTTCAAATTTGTTGATCCGATCCATTCACAACTGCAGTAAAATCAAAGTCCGAAAGCAAGATGGTTTACAGAAAAAACCTGACGGGATTTTATAACCATGATGTCACTCAACCGCATAAATGCTGATAGGATGACCGTCTTTCTCAAGAAACCACTCCTTCTGGTAACACTCTTGTTCCTTTACGGATTCACAGATGGTTCCGACAAGCCGACACTGAAGGATATACGCTCCGCTTCCAATAACGTACTGGTGGCCTTCATTACCGGAGACTCGCCCGACGTAAACGTCATTAACACCGACGATATGTCCCGGTGGAACATAAACGGAAAGCCGGCAGCGGGTATCTTTAAATACTCCACCAGGGCCGAAACTTTCGACCACCATATCTACCTGAAAACTTCAAGGCTGGAAGAGGGGAAAAAATACAGGGTGGAAACGCCATACGGGAAAAAGGATATAGAGTTTCGGGAAAGGGATATTTTCTGTGAAGCCATTAAAACCAACCAGGCGGGCTACAGCGCCCTGTCTAAAAGGAGATACGCCAATTTTGCCATTTGGCTTGGGACCGGAGGCTCTCGAAAAATCGAAGGTGCACTGCCGGGTTATGAAGTCTGGAATACAAAAACCGGCAAAGTAGAGGCATCCGGCAGGCTGGAGGAAATCGGCGAGGACGCAGGTTCGGGGGATTATGTTTACCGGATAGACCTGGCTGACGCACCGGAAGGGGGACCGTATAAAATTACCGTTAAGGGATACGGGAGTTCTCATCCTTTCGGTGTGGGCGGCGAATTCTCCAGAAGATTGGCGTACACCCTTTTCAGGGCCCAGTACCTGCAGCGCTGCGGTTGCCCTATCCACAGGCCCGATATTCGGAAAGAAGCCTGTCACACGCTCATTTACGATGTGGATGGTCCCATCGGCGAAGCAAACATAGACGTGAAGGGCGATGAACCGACATTTCATGTTTATGGCGGCTATCATGATGCAGGGGACGCCGACCGTCGCGCCTATCACTTGTCCAATTCGATCATCAACCTGATGATCTATGAAGCATTCCCTCAGTATTTCACGGACGATCAGTACGATATTCCCGGCAGATTTGACGCCGACTACAATATCCTCGGTTATGCCAACGGTATTCCGGATATTGTTGATGAAGCGGCATGGGGAACCCTTGCATGGGAATATCTGCAGAACGAAGACGGAAGCATCCATTTCGGAACGGAAACCCTAAGATATCCGGAACCCTTCGCCGCGCCCCTCGACCTCGACCGCAAAAAATACGGCACGGTGAAGCCCGACAGCCGCGCGACCTGCACCGGCGCAGGTTTGTTCATGCATCTGGCCCGTATTATCAAGCCGTACGACTCCCAACGGTCTGAAGAACTGGTGCAACGGGCGGATAAAGCCATGGAGTATGGGAACGAAGCCATGGCCGAGCCGGAGAGGCTGTACTACCATATTCAGCGATACCTTCTATTAAGGGAGGAAGCCGATCACCGGAAAATAAGGGAACTTTTCAGAATCGCTGGCGGGTTGAAGGATGACTTGTATGTGACGCCGGGATATTCATTGAATAACGACAGGTTCGACAATCCTGCCTATATCCTTTCCTATATTGTGGAAAAAGATGCGGACACAGAGCCGGAGATTGTAGATTTCTTCAAACGGGCGATCAGGGAAGCCGCCGATGCAAATATTGACGAATTGCGCAGGCATGCCTACCCTGTCGGCAATAATCCGGACGGAAGAGCGTGGGGACACAACGTACGGCAGCCCCAATACGCCGCGGCCCCCCTGCTGCAGTGGATGCTGTCCGAAGATCAGAAATACTTTGATGCTGCTTCCGAATTGATGGATTACAAGCTGGGATTGAACCCCATCGGCATCAGTTATGTCACGGGGCTGGGTTCTCATCGGGTCTACAATATCCACGATCGCGAAAGCGCCTATACCATATCCAAAGGCCTGGGGCCCAAACCCGGCATTACCGTCTTCGGCCCCGGGGTCCCGGGATGGAGCCGCAACGCTCCGGTGGTCCCGTCGGTGACCGATTTGCCCAAGGAACGCCAGTTCGTCGATGAAAGGGAAATCATATCTTTTACGGAATTTACAATCTTTGAAACCATGCATTACGATGCACTCTATACGGTTCTTGCCGGCGGCGGGAAATGGGACGGGACCGATCCGTTTAAGCTGCAAAGGGAAAAATAATATCCCGTTCGGAAATCAAGATGGTTTGCATTAGACACCTGATCGGAAGCCGAGGGGAAAGCCTGGACAGGTAACGAATTGTTAATAACAGGCATTCATTCACCCTGTCGACTTACTTTACCTTTCAACCGGGATGCAATATGAAAAAAGCTATTGAAAAACTTCGTGAAGTCAAGGCTAAGGCCGCACTTGGAGGCGGTGAAGAAAAAATAGCCAAGTTGCATGCAAAGGGGAAATTGACCGCGAGAGAAAGAATAGAACTGCTTCTGGACCCGGGCAGCTTCAACGAATTCAATCTTCTTATCAAACACAGGATAGGTGCCGCCGGGGACGGCATCCTGACCGGTCACGGCACCATAGACGGCCGTGTAGTTTGTGTGTTTGCGCATGATACCACCGTGTTCGGCGGATCCATGGGATACATGCACGGCAGAAAGGTGTACAAAATCCACGAAATGGCCCTGGATATGGGAGTCCCCATTATCGGCTTGAATGATTCCCCGGGCGCCAGAGTTATACGGCCGGATGTGGCCGGAAGCGATAACCCGTACCGCATAAGCGATGAAAAACATGCCGGAGTTGTGTTTTTAGCTAATACACGCTGTTCCGGGGCCGTGCCTCAAATCAGTGCTATTCTCGGCAACTGCACCGGCGGATCTGTCTATATGCCGGCGCTCACGGATTTCATCTTCATGGTGGACGGAACCTCCCACATGTTTATTACCGGACCGAAGGTCATTAAGTCGGTAACGAGGGAGGAAGTCAGCATGAAAGACCTCGGTGGCAGCGATGTGCATTGCAGGATAACCGGAGTCGCGGATTTCCGGGTTCCAGGTGAACAGGAATGCATGCTGGGAATCAAAAGACTCTTGTCGTTTCTTCCATCCAACTGGAGGGAGAAACCTGCACCAAAACCATGTAAAGACGATCCGGAAAGATTGACCCCTTCGCTGGAAGAAGTTGTCCCCATGGACCAGAAGTGGGGATATGATATGCACAAGGTCATAAGCGCCCTGGTGGACCAGGGAGATTTCCTGGAGGTAAAGCCGGAGTTCGCAGGCGAGATCATAACCGGATTTGCACGGATGAGCGGGCACGCTGTTGGAATCGTTGCGAATCAGCCGATGGTCCTGGCCGGATGCATGACCGTGAACAGTTCCGATAAGCAGGCGAGATTCATCCGGTTTTGCGACGCCTTCAATATCCCCTTGATTTTACTGGTGGATACGCCGGGCTATTTGCCCGGCAAGGATCAGGAGCATGCCGGCATCATTCGGCATGGGGCCAAAGTGCTATATGCTTTGTCGGAGGCCAGGGTCCCGAAGATTGCCATATTGCTGCGCAAGGTTTACGGCGGTGCCGCGCTTGGCATGGGTGTGCTTCCCGGATTCGGCACAGACCTGATCTATGCATGGCCCGGCACGGAAATCGGTCCTATGGGAGCAGAACAAGCGGTCGAGCTCTTTTATGATAAGGATATCAAGGCTTCCAAGGATCCGGAGGAATTCCGGGCGGCTAAAATCAAGGAATACTCCAAAGAATATGCCGATTCTCTTTCCCTTGCCTCGGATGTGACCTATGTCCAGGATATTATCGAACCTCAAGAAACAAGGCGCTGCATTACCCGGTCGCTTCGCTTATTGGAAAATAAAAGATTGAGAAAAGACCGCAAGCGTCATGGGAATATACCCATGTAAGGCAAGGAACGTGCTTGATGGATATAGGACTATAGATAATAAAAAACCTGAGATATAAAACATGAATTTTGAACTAAGTGAGGAGCAGAAGTTACTCAGAAATATGGCGCGCAAATTCGCGGAACAGGAGATGCTGCCCAGCCTTAGGGAATATGAATCCAGAAGAGAAGTGAATCACGGTCTTTTGAAAAAAATGGCTCATCTGGGTTTGCGCGGGATTCACATCCCGAAGGAATATGGAGGGGCCGGGCTCAGCTATTCGGACGCGGTCCTTATCTGGGAGCAGTTAAGCTGGGCCAGCTGGACCCAGACGCTTATATCCCTGGGGGACAGTGTGCTTGCCGGCACCCTTCTTTTGAATGCGGCCAATGAAGAACAGAAACAGCGTTATCTGCCACCCATGTGCAGGGCCGAAACCTTCGTTGCCGTCGGCGCAGTGGAGCCGAATGCGGGCAGCGACGCTTCCGCCATCGAGACCACGGCGGTTTTGGATGGGGAGGAGTGGATCATAAATGGATCCAAAAATTTCATAACGGGCGGTGGTATCGCAGATACGGTCATTGTTTTGGTTCAAACGGATAAAAGCCTAGGCCCAAAGGGAATAAGTTTGATTGCTGTGGATAGGAAAACTCCGGGATTTTCCAGTGCCGATGTTGCATTCGTCGGTGGGCTGGCATGCAATGCCTCGAACCTTACGTTTGAGGATTGCCGCGTGCCCAAAGAAAACCTGATCGGCAATGTCGGCAAAGGCCTGAGAAGCATCCTTACCGGCGTCAATACAGCGCGCCTTTTTATTTCAGCCGGAGCGGTCGGCATGGCGCAAAGCTGTATGGATGCCAGTATTAAATACACGAAAGAGCGCCGTCAATTCGGCAAGCCGATTGCCGGTTTCCAGCTGATGCAGGAAGCCATCGCAAGGATACAGGCGGAAATCCTGTCGGTCCGCTGCCTGGTCTTTTACGCAGCGGATCTTATGAGCCGGGGACAACCGCACGGGAAGGAGCTTTCCTCGGCCAAATGGCTTGCCAGTGAACTGGCTTTGCGCGCCTCCACCGAAGCCATAAGAATTCACGGTGCCTATGGCTGCACGGATGAATATCCCGTGGCACATCATTATAGGGATGCCGTTCTAACCACCATCCTCGGCGGAACCACGGAAATGCACAAATTGACCATCGGCCGGGAACTTCTTGAAATTAACGCCATGATTTAATCCTGGGCCAGGATCGTTTATATCCGGCATCATTAATCTCCATCCCTTTAAAAGTACGGACAAACGCAGTAGCTATTAAGACCTTCGACCGACCTTCAACCTGCGACTTTATTTGAAACGTTGAGCCTTCACGCTTGATTTCAGAAGCTCCGGCGTTCGGATCCCCTGCCAATTGTTGTTACAGACCGGTTACAAAATTTCTCGCTGCACGCAGGGATAATGGACACAGAAGGATGTGATGTTCAAAGGAAGGAGGCCGGACAATGAAAAATCAATACTTCAGGTGCAATTGGATACTGGTACTTACTCTTCTTTCCGTAACATGCGTATCGGCGTATAGCGCTCAACACCGGCGGCGCCCGTACCGATCCTGGGCAACCAATGTAATCGTACCCCAGGTACGTGCATACTCCATGGAGGCAAGAAACCCCGTTAATATAACCGGGATTCGAGCAGGCGCGGTAATCCTCGAACAGGTAGCTGTCACGACTCTGGAAATCTCGTTGCGAAATCCTTCCCATATCCGCCAGGAATCGGAACTTCTCGTTCCCGTTCCCGACGGAGCCGTTGTAAGCAGTTTTGCTTTTGAGGGAAACAGTTCCGAACCTGCGGTTGAACTTCTTCCCAAAGAAGCTGCGGCTGCAACATATAACAACCTTGTCGCCAAAATTCGCGATCCTGCCCTGCTTGAATTTGCCGGATACAGCCTGCTGCGCTCGAGCGTATTCCCGATTGAAGCCGGAGGCACCCAGAAAGTTCGTTTGACATATGAGAACCTGCTTTCCGCCGACGGAAACCGAATCGACTATATACTGCCGCGCAGTGAATCCGTTTCCTGTGCCGTGCCGTGGGAAATATCCGTACGCATTGAATCCAAAACGCCTATTCATACGGTCTACTCCCCTACCCATCGGATCCGGACCGTGAAGCGTTCCGAAAATACCATATCTGCTAGTGTTTCACGGGAGTACGGATTGGAACCCGGACCGTTTCGTATCTCCTATCTGTTGCGGCAGGATGAAGTTACCGCATCATTCCTTGCATATCCCGATCCCGGAATCGGTGGAGGGTATTTCCTGTTGCTTGCCGGATTGCCCGACGAAGCCGGTCATGGAAAAAAGACGGCCGTGAAACGGGAAGTGACGCTTGTCATCGACCGTTCCGGAAGCATGCGTGCAACGAAGATGGATCATGTAAAAAAAGCAGCCCGCGATATCCTGGACGGGCTGGAACCGGGAGAAGCCTTTAATCTGATCTCTTACAATGAATCGGTCGAATCTTTCGCACCACACCCTACCATCCTTACCCAGGATACCCGTGCAAGGGCGCGATACTGGATCGATCACCTCCATCCAAATGGAGGCACGAATATATACGATGCACTGGTTGAAGCATTGCGCCCGGCACCCTTGGAAGGCCTGCTGTCACAGGTACTTTTCCTGACCGACGGATTACCCACGGTCGGGCGTACATCCGAAAGTACCATCCGAAACATGGTGGATTCCTCAGGAAACATCTGCCGCAGAATATTCACTTTCGGGGTGGGATCGGACGTCAATACCCCGCTTCTCTCCTGGATTGCCGAACACACGGGCGGAGCGGCAACCTTTGTCCTCGACAATACGGATCTGGAAGCCAAAATCTCACGGACGGCCAGGCGGCTGGCGGGCCCGGTTATGACCGAACCTCAATTGAAAGTGCTTGATAAGAACGGAAGGGAAGCGTACGGGGCCATCCATGACATGTTGCCGCAACTGCATGATCTGTTCCAGGGAGACCAAATCGTAGTTCTCGGTGTCTATCAGGAGAACCGTCCTGTGGTCTTCGAGTTGACAGGCAATCTTTACGGACACAAACGCGCCTTTCGATTTCCTTTTAATCCGGGCTATGCCAGCGTACGCAACAGCTACGTGCCTCGGCTATGGGCCAGCCGGAAAATAGGTTTTCTCTCAGACGCCATACGCCAGACACAACTTCCGGTTACGGATCCGCGTGTCAAGGAACTTGTGGATGAAGTTGTCCGATTGTCGACCGAATTCGGCGTCATGACAGAATACACGTCTTTTCTGGCTTTGGAAGGAACCGACCTGAGCCGCAGAAATGCTGTTTTGCAGGAAGCAACCTCCAACTTCGTCAACCGCGCTCTCAAAGTGCGCAGCGGTAAAGCTTCCGTCAACCAGGAGCTTAATAACGGACTGATGAAAGGTCAACTCACACTGAACCATACAAATCGTTTAACAGACCAGGACCTCGAAGAAGTATCGACCGTGTCCGTGCGCCAGGTTGCCGACCGGACTTTTTACCGTAAAAACAGCCAGTGGGTGGATAGTGACCTGGTGTCGCAGTCCATGAACACCAAACCGGACCGGGAAATCCATTTTGGCACGAAAGAATACTTCGGACTTGCGGAACGGCTGGCATCGGATGGGCGTCAGGGAGTGTTGGCGCTCGGAGGCGATATTCTCATTATCGTCGACGGTCGCCTGATCCTGATAACCGGACCGGCTGCTAACTAAACACTTTTCCAACAGGAGGCAGAACTATGATACGACATCTACTTATTTCAATAGCAGTTCTCTTTATTACATTGATCCCCGGCAGTGTTGCGGCGACGCCACAGGCAGAAGAGCCTGTTATTCAAATGGCGATTCTGCTCGATACCAGCAACAGTATGGATGGACTGATAGACCAGGCCAGAACCCAGCTATGGAAAATCGTCAATGAATTTATAACGGCTGAAAAGAACGGCCGGCGTCCCGATCTCGAAGTGGCGCTGTACGAATACGGAAACAATCGTTTGACGGGCGAAAGCGGGTATATACGGCAAGTACTTCCCCTGACAACCGATCTGGACAGGGTCAGCCAGGAACTGTTCGCCCTGACGACCAGTGGCGGCAACGAATTTTGCGGACAGGTTATAGAAAAAGCCACACAGGATCTCGCATGGAGCGCTTCGAATGAGGACCTGAAAACGATTTTTATCGCAGGAAACGAACCGTTCACTCAGGGCCCGGTGGATTATCGGGACTCTGTAAAAGAGGCCATAGCCGAAGGCATCACGGTCAATACGATCCACTGCGGAACCGAACAGGAAGGCATCCGCGGCGAATGGAAGGACGGAGCACTGCTGGCCGACGGCAGTTATATGTCCATCGACCAGAACAAAGCACTGGTTTATGTGGAGGCCCCCCAGGACAAAAAGCTGGCCGAATTGGGGAATAAACTCAACGAAACCTACATCGGATACGGAGCGGAAAGGCAGATCTACACCTCCAACCAGGTTGCACAGGACAAGAATGCACGGACGTCATCGGTGCAGAGCTCGGTAAATCGGGCTGTTTTCAAATCCGCCCCACAATACAGGAATGATGTATGGGACATCGTCGATGCCCTGGATCATGGCACAAAAAAATTGTCCGAAATCGACGAGAAAGATCTTCCGGATAATATGCAGAAGATGACTCCGGAAGAGCAAAAAACCTATATTGACGGCAAAAGGGAGGAACGGAAGCGGATTCAGGCGGAAATACAGCAACTGAATAGTGAACGGAAGAAATTCCTGGCCGACAGGATGAAAGAATCGGTTGAAAATGACTCCGATACCCTGGATTCTGCCATGACACAATCGATCCAAACGATGATGAAGGATAAAAACTTTAAATCCGGTAAATAGTACATCCGGAAAATGCGCTACAATAAGCGCATCGAAAACGAACCTATCGACAGGAAGGAAATAATGGGCAAGCGAATGGTCCTGGTGATCGAAGACGATGCAGCGATCCGTCGAGGCATTGTCGACGCGCTGAGCTTTGACGGTTTCAGGGTCCGGGAGGCGGCAGAAGGCAAAACGGGCATGACGGAAGCGTTGCAGTCCCCTTGCGATCTGATACTCCTGGACCTGGTGCTGCCCGGGATCGGCGGACTGGCTATCCTGGAAGAGGTGAGAAAAAGTCGCCCCGCCCTGCCTGTGATCATCCTGACAGCGCGGGGCGATGAAGCGGACCGGGTTCGTGGATTGAAACTGGGAGCCGACGACTATGTGGTCAAGCCCTTCAGTGTAAAGGAACTGCTGGCCCGGGTTCAGGCGGTTTTGAGGCGGACGCCGGAACGGCCTTTAGACCTGTCCAGCATTCCATTTTTCGGCGGCACTTTGGATATGGATCGCTGCGAGGTGCGATTCGACGACGGCAGAAGAAGCGAGCTGTCCGAACGGGAAATGGAACTGCTGCGTTATCTGGCGGTGAATCCGAACCGGGCCGTATCGCGCGATGAAATACTCGAACGCATCTGGCGCATCAATCCCCGCTCCGTTGTGGAAACCCGTACGATCGACATGCATATTGCGCGTTTGCGGGAAAAGCTGGGAGACGATCCGGCAGATCCGCGTATTATTCTGACTATTCGAGGCAAGGGCTATCGATTTGCAGGCCCTGAGGAGGCTGTATCAAACAGCGGTGGCACATCTGGCTAGCATTCGGCCTGAGCCTGATGCTTGTGCTGGCGGCCATGTTCTGGCTCAGCCGACTGGTGCTCAAGCTCGACGCTGAAGGCAAAGCGGCATTGCGGCAGGCGGCTTTTGAGGAGAACGTGCGCCTTGCCCTGTGGCGCATGGATTCCACATTAAGCAATTTTATAAGCCTCGAAAACGCCCGCCCCTACGATTCGTATCCATCACTGATTCAAAATCCGCCGTCCGTGCCGGATGCCGCTTCTGCGGTAGCCCCGGTGCAAAGACGGCTCTATTTTCAGTTCGAGCCGGACGGCCGTCTGGTCCTGCCGGAAAGCGCGGAAATCCAAAACGCACAATTGGACCAATTGCGCAGCAAAGTAACGAAAAGCGCACTGCTCAAATCCATTCAATATACGGAGGATATCCAGACCCTGCAAAAGCGGCAGTTACCGATGGAGGAGGATGCCAAGCGTACGATGGCTAAGTCGGAGAAAGCAACGGCTCCTCCGGCCAGAGAGTTATCGGAACAGGATTCCTCAATGATACCTCCCGCATCGAGTTCCGCTTTAACTCTCCAGTCGCGGTTTAAAGGGGAAGAAGGCCAGCAGGAATTGAATCTTCAGGAACTGAATTCCCGTAACAGATTGACTACTTCGAATGATGTAGGGTGGGCCCTGTTGTCCCAGCAGTCCCAGCAGAAAATATCTTCCGTGGCGGAAGTCGAATCCGACCGGGAAATGCCAAACGACGAAGAATCCCGGGAAGAACCGGAGACAAGCCAAACCACACAACCTAGCCAAAGGGGAGGAACAGCGCCCTTAACACAAACCGAATGGGTGAAAAAATCCATTCAACAGGATACCAATCTGGAGTTGATGCACCCGATCTGGCTGGATGCAGATCTTTTTCTTGTACGGCGCGTATTCATCGACAGAGAAGAATATGTCCAGGGCTGCTGGCTGGATTGGCCGGGCACCCGCCGGATGCTGCTGGAATTGATTGGAGACCTTCTGCCCCGGGCGGATCTGGTACCGCAACTACGGCCTCCGGAGGAGGGCCAAACCCGGTTGCTGGCTTCCATCCCCGTCCTGTTGAGTCCGGGACCGCTGCCGTCGGAGTCGGAGAACGGATGGTCTGTTTTGCACACTTCTCTCGGCATTGCCTGGTTGGGTGTGCTGCTGGCAACGGTAGCAGTAGGCATTGTTCTAGGGCGAACCCTGGAGCTAAATCAACGACGGGGTGCCTTCGTCTCCGCCGTAACTCACGAATTGCGCACACCGTTGACTACCTTCCGGTTGTATACCGAAATGCTCGATGAGGGCATGATAGCGGACGACGACAAACGTAAACAGTATATGGGCACCCTGCGCAGCGAATCCGAACGCCTGGGACACCTGGTCGAAAACGTGCTGGCCTATTCCCAACTAGAGAACAACCGGGGCGGCGCCGAGCGCATTGAATCAGTGAAACTAAATGAATTGAAAGAACGTATCGCCCCGAGGCTTGCAGAACGCGCGGCCGGCAGCGGCATGCAATTAATTCAGGAAACGGCGGATACAGCAAATGATTCTTCTGTACGGGCGGACCTCTCGGCAGTCGAACGCATTCTCTTCAACCTGGTTGACAATGCCGCAAAGTATGCCGNNAATTGAATTTTCGATAGGAGTACGGAACGGCACTGCCGTCCTTTCCATCCGCGACCACGGTCCGGGCATTCCTCGGCAACTTCGGAATAAACTCTTCCGCCCCTTTTCGAAATCGGCATCCGACGCGGCGAACTCGGCTCCCGGTATCGGCCTGGGACTTGCCATAAGCCGTCGCCTCGCCCGCCAGATGAAGGGCGACCTGTTCCTCGACGACACCGCTGCTGAAGGCGCACGCTTTATACTGACGCTACCTTTGGCTTAGCGTGGCCGAATCGAAGATTCGGCCGTATTTTGAGTCCGATGCGTCCATTCCTTAAATAACTGTAAAAGAATTTATTTACAGGATAATACCTAAGTGCGCTACGTTGCGTGGAA
>DKBB01000262.1 GCA_002451015.1 Acidobacteria bacterium UBA6911 | reverse complement strand
GGGGGCTTACGCCATGGACGCTAACGATAATTATTCAGTCTGCATAAACCGATAAATACAGTCGCAATTTCCCGTCAAGGCATGAAAAATCCGCTGTTCAGTAACCTGATTTTTAATCTTGAAAGCAAGCTGATTGTAGCTATAGAGGTTCATAAATGAAGCAAAAATAAGAAAATAGAATTTAGGTCTAAATGGCAGTCGACAAAGGGATTTGATTGATTTTTAAAGGTTTATCAAATTCCCTAAAAAAGCGTTTCAAGACCGCCGCATTCAACCACGCGGCCATTCCTCCGCGGTCCCAGTAACGGAAGGATACTGTTTTTACAGGGTTTTGCAACTCTCGAACACCGATCGTTTTGAGAAGTGGACTGTTCGCTGCAACGGTGCGGCCGATCTGCTCCGTCACACAGCTTGCTTTACTTCGTAAACTACTTTATGATTGCCGGGTCAGCGCCTCTTGAAGGGGGTAAGTTCAACCCCAGAAAGGAGACCTCATGAAATCCTCTATCAANNTCCTGCTGATGATCGGCTCGGTGGCGTTCGGTGTGAAGACCGCTCTGCGCAAGAAATAACTCACACAGCCTCTGGCGCGAGAATGGCCGCATTGGGCCGCTACTTCATGCCCAGCTTGTCACCCTTCTCAAGCAGGGCAATCGACTCTCTGACCCGTCGTTCCTTTGTTTCCTGCCGCTTCGCTGTCACTATCCAGCCGATGAATTGCTTTTGGTATGAAAATGTTAGTTGATCAAAGAAGCTCTTCGCCTGTTTGTTTTTTGCCAGTGCACGCTCAAACTCCCTGGGAATTTCAAGGGATATCGGACGATCCGGTTTGTCCCATAGGCCCGATGCCTTGGACTTCCTTACCTTGGCAATGCCTGCTTCAGTTAAAAAGCCCTGCATCTTGAGCTTTGCGATACGCTTCTTGTTTAATTCCGACCATCGACTGTCGGCTTTACGGGGCGTCAATTTTCGCACATATTTTTCGTCATCAATTTTTTTGATAATGCTGTCTATCCAGCCAAAGCATAAAGCCTCCTCAACCGCATCATCATACTCAAGCGTAGGCTTACCCGTCTGCTTCCTGTAGAAAACCAGCCAGATGCCATCGCTCTTCTCATGATGCTGGCTGAGCCAGTCCCGCCATTCCTTCCGGGTTTTTACGTACACTTGTTTCATCGTCTCTCACAGAATAATTATTCGGCGTGACACACGCTAACCTCACCCGAAGCGATAATGCAACTATGGTTTTATCAATTTCATCATAGACATCCGATCGCTGATCCGTATGACAGGAAGAAACGCTGATTAAGATGCAAATAATCAGGCCCCTCTAGGCTCCTCTTTGCCGACTCCCTATCACAAGATTTAGGTAGTGGTAAATTTGATGGATTTATCAGATACCCGCTGATAGGTCACCCGGAACCTGCGTACAGGCGGGTCCTCCTTGTCCATATAATCCTCAAAGGAAATCTCTTTCAGTCCGTGAGACTGAAAAGTTTTGAGTTCCTCCTTTGTCGGAGGCCATGGCATCGCGCCTTCGGGTTCTTTCGTGTCCCGCCCGCGTGCAATTACCAGCAGCATCCCGTCCAGGGCCACGAAGGAGG
Organism: Acidobacteria bacterium UBA6911; assembly: GCA_002451015.1. Classification (GTDB taxonomy): domain Bacteria; phylum Acidobacteriota; class UBA6911; order UBA6911; family UBA6911; genus UBA6911. Next base: position 37,543 of record DKBB01000262.1, on the reverse strand, counting down.
CCACACACTGGATCGCTTCCGCCCGGAGGGCGGGAGGCAGAACCTGAAGCGTGTACGATTCAAGAACAAAGTCAAAGCTTCCCTTCCAGTCGTCCGGCGCGTCAAACAGATCTGCCACGACATATTTCACAGCAGAATTTGGGAAACGTTTCCGGCTCCATGCGACCGCGGTTTCTGATATGTCAAAGGCGGTAGTCTGATACCCGCAGCATGCCAGTTCTTCCGCGTCGTCCCCCAAACCACTGCCGACTTTCAGCGCCCGTCCTGATACGGTGGTTCCATACCGGTCCAGCCAGCCGACGAGGTTGGGGTTGGGGGTAAGATCGGCCCAGGGAATGATCGAAGTATCCTCTCCCGCCGAAGAGTAAAGGTCCTCAAACCAGCCGATAGGGTCCCCGGCATCGAGATGCCTTTTCGCGATTTCCCTGGCGGTTGCCCTTCCGTTCTCACCCATCACCTGTCCTTCCCGACAAAATAAAGAAGTTCTTCTGTCAGGACGGCTCGCATCCTGAAGCCGAAGATGTTGCGACAGCAGCAAGATCAAACGTTTCCTTCGAGGCCGATTTCCCCGGCTGCGGCGCGCATTCCCATGATGGTGTCCGTGATGAGCCCGGTGAGGTCCACGCCAAGGAGCGCGGCGCCTTTTTCTATCACTTCGCGGTTCACGCCTGCAGCGAATCTTTTATCCTTCCATTTCTTTTTTACCGATTTGGCTTCCATGTCGAGGATGCTTTTGGAAGGCCGCACCAGGGCGGAGGTGGTTACCAGCCCTGTCAACTCGTCCACGGCATACAGGGTTTTCTCCAGAAGGCTCAATGGCTCCACGTCCGAGCACAGGCCCCACCCGTGGCTTACGACCGCCCGGATATATTCCTCGGGCCATCCGGCTTCACTGAGCAGTTCCGGGCTTTTCCGGCAATGTTCTTCAGGGTATCTCTCGTAGTCGAGATCGTGGACCAGGCCGATAATGCCCCATTTTTCTTCATCCTCGCCGTTCTTGCGAGCCATGTAGCGCATGACGGCCTCCACTGCAAGCGCATGTTTTATGAGGCTTTCGTTCGAATTGTACCGGCAAAGAAGCTCATAGGCTTCCTGTCTTGTAGGGATATGTGTTTCCATAGAGAAGAGTATATCCGCCGACCCATCCGGGCACAAGACCACAGGGGATTTCATCCTGCCAAACCGGATCAGGCGTTTAGGTAAATGGCAAAAGGAACACATAGCGGATTAGATCTGAATTCCTGATTACAAACCGGCAGGATCATTGTCGTACAAAATTAACAAGATGTTTCATCCCGGCTTTATTTCCCAGCCGGAAAGTAAAAATCGGACTTTTATGTCCCAATCTGAAGTAAAATTGCAGGCCGTACCGAATCCGCATGTATGTGCCGGATTGGATAACATTTCTTAAAGTCAAATGCAGTTCCCGGAATCAACAGAAAAGACACCGAAGCCATCATGCTTATCCGCCTGGATGATTCACTCCAACCGCTGATTGAGGCCTTCAACCGGAATAAGGCGAAGCACCGTTTTGTCACAATTCTTTCGCCGACATGACCGAAGTGAGTTCAAGACGGTACCCGGGCGGTACTGGAAGGAATTCTGAAGCCATTTCCCGATGCAGCCCTGGATATGCTGGTTGTCTGGATTGCCATGATGAGAAAAGATACCTATGAAGCGGCAAGAAAAGCGGCATCGAAATTTAATGACAAGCGTGTCCGAGAGTTCTACGATGCACAGAAGGCGGCGGGCAAAATGTTTGCCGGGAGTCTCGGCCACAAAGGCCGCATCGCCTGGGATTTTTATCTGTTCTATCCTGTTGGATCGGAATGGATGCACCTGCCGCCAGAACCGGAAGTATTCATGCACCGGCTCAGAGAGGGCTGGGCGGACAGGAACCGCCTGTTCGAGAAGGACAAGTTGACGGAACAATTAACCAGGACAATGCACTCACTTTTTTCATAGCCTATCCGGATTGCCGTGAAATCGAATAAAGCGGTACAGCCATTCTTCATCTTTCTTCTACCGGCGATATTTCTTCATGCCGGTTGCGAAACACAGCCCGCCGATAGAAATGAAACATCGAAGCCGGATTCTATTCAAAGCGCCTCCGAAGAAGATATCGAATGGGGCACGGAAGTCCATCTGGATGAAATGGTCGCAATGGCCCGGCGAGGCCGCATAAAGGAGATTCAGTGGCATGTCATGCCGAATATCCTCCGCGCACAGGCATCGGACGGCGCCATTTTTCACCTCCGGAACGAAAACAAAGGGGTCGATCTGCGTAACACACTTATAAACGCGGGTGTTAAGATCGGAAAAGGAGGGGTCCTTTTTCGACACGTTTTCTGAGATTGAAAGGGCCCCGATCCATAGTCCTGGTTCAGGACTTTTAAAGATGAAAAAGCGGACCGGAAACCACGATGGTAACAATGGTGTTTGACGAAATAGTTCTCCTGGTGGCCATGATCGCGGTGGGTATTGCCGTTAAGAAATGGCACGTCGTCCGGGATCGCCGCCTGATCCGTGCGGTGATGCAGAATGCGCTGAAGGAGCGAAAAGCATTCTGGATTGGAATGCTGACCGGCGGCGTCTACCTGGCGGTGTTCATGATCCTGGGCGGGCAGGGCGGCCGCATACATATATTGTTCGGCCGGGTGATATGGAACACTTCGGTCGGAGAGGTGCTCGCAGGTTTTCTGCTGGCAATACTGGTGATGCTGTCCATGGCCCTGTTTATTTACGGCGTCCATGTAATGGGTCCTAAACGGTCCGGCGGGCAGGGCAGCATCGGACTGGCGGGCTCCCTGCTGGCATTGCTGGCGGCGTTCTGTCCCTGATGACTGCCGTTGTTAACGGCTCTGGGTGGAGCCGCGGGCGCACTGTTGCTGGAACATTTCTGGAATGCTCTCTGGATCTTTTCGGCGGTAGTGCTGGTCCTTGGCATACTATACACGGCGACCATGCTGAAAACGGCCGAAGGCTGAGGCTGACAATCCGTCTCGTCCTAGTTCAGGGCAGTGTTATTGAGTTTCAGGATTTTTATTGCAGGCTGCAACCGTCCAACGGACGGAGCCTGACAGAAAAGCGGGACCCACTAATGTTGTGAAAAGGAGGTACAGGCATGAAAAAAACTGCAATACTGCTTGTGGCTGCACTACTGGCCATGCCGGGCTTGTTTACGATACTGGCATTGCCGGCTGCATCTTCAGACTTCACCCTGACCGTACTGAATCCCCAGGGGCCTGTAGAGAAAGTCAAAGATCTGGCACCAAGGCTGGAAACGCTGCAGGGCAAGAAGATTGCCATGTGGCTCTCGGCCACCCCGGATCAGCTGTTTGCGGGCAAGGGCGCGGAACTCTACGATCTGCTGGAGAAGATGCTCAAAGAACAATATCCAGATATCGAAATCGTACGCTACACCGACCTGCCCATGAAATTCGCGCCCGAAAAAGAGATTATGGATGCCATTACGGCGGCGGCCCCCGACGGTGTCGTAGCCGGCTTCGGCGGCTGATGAGGGTGCCTCGGCGCGATGGGTTCCATCGTCACGGCACTTGAAGAAAAAGGCATTCCCACCGTCACCATTTACAACGAGCGTCATGAGAAACGTTTTATGGGAACGGTCCTTCCCAAAGGATACGTGGACTATCCCGGAATCAATTTCAATGAGTACGACACTTTTACATCCAAAGGCGTTCGCGCGATAGCGCCGAAGGCTTTCGAATTCCTGGTGAAGGGGCTGACAACCTGGACTCCCGCATACATGAAGCTGGCGGGCGGGAAGTGGGTTCCCAGGGAAGACACGTTTGCATTCCCCGCCGATTCCTATCAGGAAGCCCAGGATCTGTTCAACAGCTCGTTCCTGGAGATGGGCTGGGGCGACGGGCTGCCCCTGATGCCGCCTACGCGCAAACGCGTGGATGCGCTGCTTAAAGGAACGCCCCTTTCTCCGGCGACCGTCATCGGCCGGTGGGGACCTTCCAACGCCTATTTCACTGTCGAGAAGATTGCCATTGTGGCTGCCATGGCGGGGGCAAAACCGGACTACATACCCGTAATCCTTGCGGCGCTTGAAGCCATCACTTCGGTGCCGTGGGACGGTTATTTCCCGGTCATGCGATCTGCCGTGCCTTTAATAATCGTGAACGGCCCGTATGCCAAAAAGATTGGCATCAACTCATCCGCCAATGCTTTCGGCCCGAATTCCAAGTATCACGCGAATGGCGCGATCGGGAGAGCCGTCAACCTTGCCCTGGCAACCATCCCCGGAAACGGCCGGGGCATCAAACCCTCCAACCTGGCAGGCAATCCGGCATCCTATGCCGGCGTTGTCATTGCGGAAGCGGAGGGTGTTGCTTCGCTGGCCCAGGGATGGGATCCGGTCAGCGTTCAACGGGGATATCCGGCTGCCACAAACCTGGTAACGGTTCTTGGGATCGACCAGATGGACATGAGCATCACGGGATCTATTGCAAACGTTGCCGCCTGCGTCGCTCCCAACAAGGACATCTGGCCCTGGAGCCGGGAAATGTGGGAAGCCCAGTATGCCGGGGCCCTTGTAGTCACGGAAATGAACAGCGTGACCGAGGGGCAGATGGGGGGCAAAACCAAGGCGGATTACGCCCGGGAGCTATGGGAATCGGCNNCCCACAGAGCCCAACGAATTCGTCAAGTCTCTTCTGGCGGAAAAGGATGTCATCGAAAAGGGTGTCCCCGTGGCGGCCGGGCCCGACAGATTCCTGGTCATCGTCACGGGCGGCCATTGAAGTTGAGCGCCCTACTCGTGGCTCGGTTCGAGCCGCTGGATAAGCACGCCCGTTTCGGTAGAGATCAAGCTTCCGTAATTCTGCAATAATCGTAATTCGCATATGCCGCCGCACTTTCACGGCGGTGTATGCGGATCGCGGTACTTTATAGCATGAAAGAAAATCAATATGCCGGGATGCGTTCCTGGATGCCACATCGGTTTGTTAAACCTTCCGGGTACTGAGTCCGGCCAGAATCGCCAATAAAAGATAAATCCCGCCCAGGATTAAGTTCCTTATCATTCAACCCGGACCCGAACAGGGAATTACACCTGTAAGCACACCGGCAATCAATGTCACGGCAATCACGCCAGCGGCTACGGCGCCGACGGTTACGGCGCCGACGGCAGTGATTTTCTTGCAGTATCGTGCAAGTACAAAATACACTAAGCCGGCAGCCAGGAGGAATACCCCGGAAAGCAGCATTAGAACATCGCAGGACTTTGCCTCCAACGTTCTATAGGACCATCCCTGCCGCATATCGGAAGAAACGGCCCAGGTTGCGATGACACCCATGGCAATCATCCAGACGGCGATTGCATATTTCCTTCCGGAATTTGAAGATGAATTCATGTGAGACATTCTAAAGGGCTCGCTATTTCAGTCCGTCAAAGCGACCCGGCGGCGTGACCGGGCCACAAGCCAGAGGGTCAATCCCGCCAAAATCGCACCAAGATTCCCCAGAAACAGCATGAAGAAAACGAAATCTTCGACAGCATCCTCAGGCAGCTCATAATAAATTCCGCTGTGAACGGTTGCGTGGAAAGTCTCCTTTAAAGATAGAGGCCATCCGTAATGAAAAACCATCGTGAACCATGCCACGGCTATGCCGATTACCAGACCACCGGCCATCGATAGGGGCCTAATAAGTGGAACAAGGCTCCGTTTCTTACAAACCTTGTATGTCGAAAATGCAAACATTATCGGCAGGGCTACGATGTGCACAAGGCTGGCCGTTACAGTAAAAACCAGATAAAAAATCATCCACATCTTTCAATCCGGACGCGAAAATTCACGAAGGATAAAAGCTTTCCACTGCAATCAAAGGTATAGGAAATATAACCCCCAGCGCGGCAAATTCAATCCTGTTTTCTTGCTGAGGGAAGATGCCTTCTTAATACATAGCATCACACCGGTTGTGACAATCAGAATTCTTTTTATCCGCGTCAGTTCTCGTAAACAGTCCCCAGCAAGTTCGATTTGAACATACTCGCAGGCGATATCACGATTTCATCCTCGGGAATCCCTTCGGGAAACCGCTCTCTTAGGATCTTAACAACAATGGGATCGGAGAGGTCGAAGTCGCGGAACCTCTGCAGCCTGCCGATTTCGACTCCAAGGGCGGTTTTATACATTTTCCAGACCAGTTCCGAACAGTAGATCCGATCTCCGGACCATCCGAAATGGAAATCATAGGGACGGCCTTCGTAAATTTCTCCGGCATCCCTGAGCTTGCGGATACTTTCCTCGTTAAGAATTTGGTCTCTTTCCTTAAGGCGCTTCACGACAAAGTGACCGTTTGAGCCCTGTTGGATCCATTTTTTCAAAGGTGTGTACTTGACCGGGCCGACGGCTTCATAGACCAGCGGCCCGCCCTCCTCGATGAAAATCACGCCCATGTGGGTGTAGGGAGAATTCGTGGCAATTCTCAGTGCCGCGCTCTGAGGGGATTGCGCATCCTGGAAAACAAGGTCCCCGTCTTTGAGAGACGGCAATTCCCCCGCTCCGCAGCCGACCATTGACAGGAGAATAAATACCAGAGACGTTCGCAATATCATAGCCGACTTGCCCTTTTCATGAGGTGTGTCCCGACGTCCTGCCCTGTCCCGATCCCCTGTCCAACACCCGCTTTTCGCAACTTGTTTTAAAGCCTATTTTCTCGAACGCCTCCCGGGCATACGTGTTTTTATGCCAGACATCCAGTTCAATCCTTTCGAAACCAAGGTCGGCTGCATGCTCGATGGCGTGTTCCATCAGTCTCCTGCCGATTCCACGCCCTCTCCTGGATTGCGTCACGCATATTTGATCGATATATGCGATTTTTTCGGCATATTTAAATGGATTTTCAGGCTGAGTGATCATTCTCAACGTGACATAACCGACAATACGCGTCTCCTCACTGACTACAAAAATGTTGACGTCCTCCGCTTCAAACAGGTTTCTGATCCAGGATTTGACCTCTTCCGGAGACGTTCTCTTGAAAATGTGCGGATAGTTACGGATATGGATCTCCTGTACCTCGCGGTTCAATCTTTCAATAGCATCGGTGTCGGTTAAGTCCGCCCGTCGGATGTTCATCGTACGCTATCCTTGTCCTTCCAGGATTACTGCCATATGATGCCGCAAATGGCGCAGGTAATCTTTTATGACAAATTCCAGCGATACCGGTTCTTCTTTGCCGATGTTGCAGGGTGAGGAAAAAGCTTTCTCGTGCAGGCTCTCGATGATACGGCAGAGGTGAAGATTGTACGCGGACCAGAGCAGCGTCAAATCGGTCCATTCCGCTTCATCGTACTTCTGGATTCGGACCCATTCGTTCTGGCTGTAGGGCGGGAAATCCGCCGCTGCATTGTAGCCGGCCCGGACAAATCGATGATGATTGTTGGCGGCCGAGTCGATCAGGTGCCCCAGCATTTCTTTCTTCGACCACTTGTCCGGACTTGCTTTAAAAGACACCTCATTCGGTAACATGGAAGACAATGCTCCAAGCGCATTCGTCACAATCGTCCTGATTTCATCCGCTATTTCTTTCATGGCATCACCCGGGAAAGGATAATGATAAGGAGAAGAACAAATCCCATTTCGAAGGAAAGAGGGCGAACCTTGTGTTCGCTCCTACAATTTGGATTTCTTTATTGGGATGCGTCTCCGGATTCCTGATTCTTGTACTCGATCAGCTCGAAGGCATTTCCCGAATTGTCGCGGATAAAGACGAAGGCGACTCCGGGTGTGTCGATCGGTTCCATGGCGACCTCGACACCCTTCGACCGCAGCTCTTCAAGTGCCGCCTGCACGCTGTTCACCTGCAGGCCGAAGTGTGCGAGGCCGTGAACGCCCAGGTCCGTATTCGGATCGCGGCGGTATTCCGGCAGGGGTTTGGCGCCGGCGACCTGGAACAGCTCGATGTAGCAATTGCCGCGCTTGATGTGACCGATTTTCATTTGTTTAATGGTCTCTCCCTGCTCCATCCGCATGACCTCCTCGAATCCGAGCATTTCCTTGTACCAGGCGATGGATTCATCCAGGTTTGCCACGCTGATCCCGACATGATGGAAAGACAAATCGAATCCGGTTTTATTCTTCTGCTCTTCTGCCATGAGAACCCCCATTCCTGCATGTCCGGCGACCAGTAACAATGCCAGACTAATCACGATCGTTCCGATTCTTATATTCATGCTATAGCCTCCCTACAAGAGCGTATTATTAAAAGAAAGAAGATTTCAACTGTTTCTCTGTCCTGTTTCAGCAACATTGCAACTTCGGAGAATCCAGTCGCACAGGACAATGCCTGAAGCCATGACCACGGCGGCCGAATAGAAGACGGAGTCAATGTCGAGCCTGTCGAAAACACCTCCCAGCGCCACCGGTCCGATCCCATTCCCGATCTGCATAGCCAGCATGAACATGGTCATCGATGCGCCCATCCCGTAGGTGCGGCCTTCATCGACCACGTAGGCGTTGGCTGCCGGAATTCCGAAAGACTGGCCCAGGATTATTAAGATATAAACGATTAACAGTGTCCAGAATCCGCCCGTCTGCGGCAGCAGGACCGTGGAGATGACCGTACCCATTCCGCCCCAGAAAACCATCCGGCGGCGGTCCCACCGGTCCGCCAGGCGTCCTGTGTAAGACTGAATAATCGAGGCCGGGGTCCGAGCCGCCAACAATATCCCGATAAGAATAGTGCTCAGGCCTAATTTCAGCCCCGCGAACAGCGGCACAAAAGTCATCAGGCTGGCCGTTCCAAGGCCGGCAGTCATGCGGTAGATGAATATGCCCCGTATGATCCGGCTTTTAAGCGGCGCGAGATAGGATTCGTGCTCCCGCGCGGCTACTTTGCGCGGCATCTCCTTCAGAAAAAGAAGCGTAGCGATCAAACCGAAAATATTCAGACCGGCCATGGTCAGGAAAGAAGCCTTCATGCTGAACATATCCGTGATGACGCCGCCAAGAAGAGGTCCGGCGCCCAGTCCGGCGAAGAGAACGGCGTTGAAATACCCCATCCATTTCCCCTCGCTGCCTTTAGGAGTAATGTCCCCAAGGTATGCCTGGGCAATGGGCAGATGCGCCGAAGCGCCGAGTCCCTGGACGAAGCGCCAGAAGATCAGGTGACCGGGTTTTTGGGCGAATATAAATCCGAAGGATGCTATGGCCAGGACGCTCAGCCCGCCGCTGAGGAACGATTTTCTTCCGAAACGATCCGACATCCGACCAACGAAGAGAAGCGTGCCTATGCCTGTAATGTTGAAGGCCGCCTGAATCAGCCCCACCTGTAACCCGGTAGCCCCCATGGTAGTGGCATAAATGGGGAGAAACGGGGTGACCAGGCCCATACCCATCATGGATATGAACATGCTGCCCACGAGCACGAAAAAGGCCTTTTTATTCATATGGTCTTTCCCAAAACCGACAGACGTCCTTCGCTTACACAAATCCTTTCGAGAAATGCGGATTAAAGTAACAACAGCGCGGATCGTCTGTCCAAATGGGTTATTATACACCTTTCAAAATGATGGAAGGTTGCGGAAGGATTGCCCCGTATTGGATGTCTTAATATCCAGCAGGAGTTTACCAATGAAGCCAAGGATTTTTGTCACCCGTCTCATCCCGGAAACAGGACTGGATATATTGCGGCGGCAAGCCGATGTTGAGGTCTGGCCGGATCCGTTACCTCCGGGTTATTCGCTTCTTTTACAGAAGGTTAAAGGAATCGACGCGCTGCTTTGCATGCTTACGGATACAATCGACGGCAACCTGATGGACTCAGCGGGATCTCGGCTGAAGGTCATCAGCCAGTTCGCGGTCGGGGTTGACAACATCGATACAGCCGCAGCCACGGAACGCGGTATCCCGGTCGGCAACACGCCCGGCGTTTTAACGGATACAACCGCCGACCTTGCCTGGGCGCTGTTAATGGCGGCAGGGCGGCGATTGGCTGAAAGCGACAGGTTTGTTCGCGCAGGAAAGTGGAAAACCTGGGGATCGATCGATTTTCTTGGCCATGATATCACGGGTGCGACATTGGGCATTGTCGGATTCGGTCGGATCGGGCAGGCGATGGCCAAACGCGCTCAGGGCTTCGGCATGCGCATTCTCTATTACAGCAGACAGCGTCATCCTGAAGCCGAGGATAGATATAATGCGCAATTTGTCGACCTGGATTCACTGCTGCATGCATCGGATTTCGTATCGCTGCACACGAATCTGTCCGAAGAGACCCGCCACCTGATGAACGATACCCGTTTAAACAAAATGAAACCCGGAAGTATTCTGATCAACACCGCGCGCGGGCCGGTTGTCGATCAGCAGGCGCTGTACCATGCGCTCTCTTCGGGTACGATCGCCTATGCCGCCCTTGATGTCACGGAACCGGAACCGATCAAACCGGACGATCCGTTGCTGACTCTGGACAACATCATCCTCTGCCCGCACATCGGCAGCGCCAGCCACAAAACACGCGGGAAAATGGCCATAATGGCCGCGGAAAACCTGATTGCCGGGCTGAAGGGCGATCGCCTGCCGAATTGCGCCAATCCTGCAGTATACGGTAGTTCTTGATCCAGGCGATCCGTCCGGAACCATGCGCCAATGTACGCAACTCCCGGAAACCAAGCGTGTTCACAAGCAAACTGCAAAATGAGGAACTCACCCGCAATTCTTTTTAATCTTGCGGTGGGTCCTTGAGTAGATTACTTTCTAGGCATATCGAATGCACCACGGGGAGTTTGTGGAAATGAAACTGCGAATGAAAATCATGTCGGGGTTTCTGATCCTGGTTATAATGCTGGCACTCGCCGGGATTTTTTCCATCTACGAGCTGACGACTATCAGTTCCTCCGTTCAAAGTCTGCTGGACGACAACTATAAAAGCATCGACGCATCAAAAAAAATGATTGAAGCGCTTGAGAGACAGGACAGCGGATTGCTTCTGTTGATCTCCGGGGAAGGGACTGAAGGAAGGAAGATGATCGAAAAAGCCGATACGGAGTTTCAATCGGCATTGGATATCGCGAAAAACAACCTGACTATAACGAACGAAATTGATTTCATTGAAGATATTGACTTCAAATACCAAACCTACAGGGCTCTTTGGGCGGACCCCCTTGCAAATCCTTCCGGAGATCACGACCTTACCTGGTATTTTAATCAGGGGCATCCGGCTTTTCAGGCTGCAAAAACAGCTGTAGATAAACTTATAGCCTTAAATGATGAAACCATGTATCGGACCGCTTCGAATCTGAAAAACAGGATGCACCGGATCATCATGCCGGGAATCGTGGCAATCGTTTCCGCTCTGGTATTCGCGTTCCTGTTTAATTATTTCATCCACCGCTATTTCGTAAATCCCATTATTTCCATAACGAAAGAAGTTCAAAACGTCCTGAAGACCGGCCGCCCGTCCAACGTGGAAGTTGAAACGGACGACGAGTTGAAAGATCTCGCGTCGGCAATTCACGATCTTTCATATCTTGCCCGGAAACAAAAATGAGACCTCATATAATCTTTCGTTATGTCGGGATAGTCCTGTTATTCAACGGATTCTTCCTTTCGGTTGCGGCGATTATTTCCTTCTGCCACCATCAATCGGATTTCCTCCCGCTCCTGTACAGTGCCGCAATCACGATTCTGTTCGGCATATTCCCGTTGATCTACGTCCCTTCCTCTTCACAAATAAACAACAATGAAGGGCTGGTTATCGTAGTGTCCAGCTGGCTCCTGTCCTGCCTGATCGGGATTCTGCCCTATATCCTGTACGGAGGAGAATTTACCCTGGTGAATGCCTGGTTTGAAAGCGTCTCCGGTTTTACGACAACAGGCTCCTCCATTCTCACAAATATCGAAGTTCTTCCTTTCGGCCTGCTGTTCTGGAGAGCGGCCACACACTGGATCGGAGGCATCGGGATCATCGTCTTTGTCCTTGCGGTGATACCGGCGATAGGACAGGCATCCATGCTTCTTTCCAGAAGCGAGATTTCACCGCTGGCCAGGAAAAACTTCCAGTACCGTACACGGAAGATACTGAAAATACTCCTGTTCGTTTATCTCAGTCTGACTTTTCTGGAAACCATTCTACTGACTTTCTGTGGCATGGGCGTGTTTGACGCCATTACCCATTCTTTCGCCACTATTGCCACCGGCGGCTTCTCCACAAAGAACGCCAGCATTGCCTATTTCGACAATACTGCGATTGAACTGGTCATTATCGTATTCATGGTTCTTTCAGGGCTTCATTTCGGCATTCTTTACGCGACGGCAAGCGGCAAAATTAGGGAAATGTGGGAATCGGGCGTTGTTCGATTCTATATCGGAACAATGCTTGCCGGCGTGATTTTAGTTGCCCTGTATATCCACGGGACAATATTCGAAAAATGGGCCGAGGCGCTGCGCCATGCGGCCTTTCAGGTTGTTTCCCTGGGAACCAGTACAGGGTTTGCGACCACGGATACAGGTTCATGGCCTGCATTTACCATAATTATATTGATCTACTTTACGCTCCAGTGCGCCTGTTCCGGGTCCACCTCCGGCGGGATAAAAGTGGAAAGGATGCTGCTTTTCTGGAAATTCGTAAGAACGAAAATAAAGAAACTGAAATATCCCAAAGCGGTCGTGTCTTTGAAAATGGACAATTCCTTCGTTCCTGAAGATGTCGTTACGACAAGTCTTCTGTTCATCACCCTTTATCTTGCGGTCGTATTTTTATCAACTCTCCTGTTGACGGCCATGGGGGTGGACATACTGAGCGCCTTTTCCGGCACTGCAGCATGTATGGGCAATGTCGGGCCGGGGTTTGGAATGTTCAGCTCGCTGGCAAATTACAGCCAGTTGCCGGAAGCGGGGAAAGTGGTTCTAACCGTCGTCATGCTGCTCGGCCGCCTGGAGATATTCGGTCTGATTTTATTTTTATCCGCAGGATCATGGAAGTAGCCGCACCGCATCCCCGCGTTAATTGAAACAACGAAAGACCGGTCGAGTCGGCCATCTTCTTATAGCCGGCATCTCACAGATAGGGAATGTCTAAGTAGACTTCGTCCGGGTTCCGCATCGTATTGTCGAACTCATTTACAGCGTCCAAGGCAGCGCCGGCCCGACCCCGGTATATTTCAATACGGCGGAGATTTCATCCTCGACGGCAAGAGCGCCGGAGAAGTCCTGCATTCGGGTCAGCTCCGTCGGAACCACAACACAGTCGATACCGGCATTCACCGCCGCCAGAAGACCCCTTTTGGTATCCTCAACGGCGATGCAGTCCCCGGCAGGCAGATCCAGGGCTTCAAGTGCCGTCAGGTAGAGTCCGGGATCGGGCTTGGGTTCTTTCCAGTCGTCTCCCGTGATTATGACATCGAACAGGTCGACCAATCCGCTCGATTGGTGCATGTGGGTGAACTGATCGCGGTGGCACCCGGTAACAATACCAAGTTTCACGCAACCGGATAGCCGCGCAAGCGTTTCCGGCACCTGGGAGCGGACTTGCGGCGGCTTTTCTCGGATTATCTCCCGGTACCGGCTGTTCCGTTCGTCCAGAATCCGATTGAATTCAGCGGGTCCTGCGCCCATTTCCCGGGCGATCTCCCGGGAGCTTTTCCCCTCGCCGAGATACTCAATGCCCCAAATCTCTTTTGTCAGCTCCAGCCCCATGGCGGCAAACGCAGCCCGCGTTGTCTCGTAAAAAACAAATTCCGAATCCACAAGGATTCCGTCATTGTCCCAAAGCACCGCCTTTACCAATTCTAATTCTCCCGTATGACTTGACCTGCGACACAGTTAAGTATGATACTGCAAATCAACACGAATATCCCGGTTTGAAAAGATTTCAAGAGGAGTTCTCATGAAGAAGAAATGGATCGGCATTTTTATTGTTCTTTTTATCATTGCAATCCAGTTCTGGCCGGTTGAACGCACGAACCCTCCGGTCCTTTCAGATATTCAGGCTCCGCCGGCTGTAAAGGAAGTCCTTCGCGCCGGCTGTTACGACTGCCATTCGAACGAAACGCATTGGCCCTGGTACGGGTATGTCGCTCCCGTTTCCTGGCTGGTTGCCAACGACATTCAGGAAGCGCGCGATAAAATGAATTTTTCCGAGTGGGAATCGATCCCCGCTGGAGACCGCCCCGCAACGGTTAAACGCATATGGAAAGAGGTTGAGGACGGGGAAATGCCTTTACTTATGTACAGGCTGATTCATCCGGAGGCAAGACTTGCCGAGGATCAGAAGAAGCTGCTGCAGGACTGGTCTCTTTCCAGTTACTATTAGCGCGTCCCGGCAATCCCGGAACCGTGTGTCGCTATAGCGACACGTGGGCCCTATTCGCTCCGTTCACTATGGATGGGCTCATGCTCCGGAGGCACAAGCTGCAGTTCCTGTTGATCCAGTATTTCCAGATAGGCGGCAACTAGCTTATAGGTGTCGTAGTACTGGTTCATTTCGATGGCGTTATAAGTATCGTCCTCCGAATGCAGGATGTGCAGGTTCTCGAGCGTCACCGAGTGCAGGGTAATAATCGGAATATCGCGTTTACTGAAGGAATTCCCGTCACTGTCTCCAATGCCATCTACATCCATTCTATCCAGCGGCAGTTGCATCGACACTGCTACCCTGTTCAACAACCCCACCAGTTCCGGATTGCTGTTGCTGGTCCACACCTTGGTCGGGGCCAGTCCAAGGGTGTCGAGGTTTATCATGGCCTGTATGGATTCCAATTCTTCCTTGTTCAATTGTTCGACATAAAAATGGGATCCGACATACCCTTCCTCTTCATCGGAAAAACCGATGAAGAGGAAGGTATGCCTGCGTGTTGTCGAGCTTAGACTCTGGTAAAGACTGGGTAGCAGCGCTGCGCCGCTCCAGTTGTCTGCGACTCCTTCGCCTTCAGCCACAAAATCGAAGTGGGCTCCGACAATAATGACTTCACCGGTTTCACCCTGAAGGGAGCAGATTATATTCGGTGCATCCGCACCGGTCACAGGCTGTATCCGCAGCCGTTGGTCTCTGCAGCCTGCTTCCTCGAACATCTGCCTCAGGATCTTGCTGCGTTCGGGATCCGTGTCTCCGTACCGACGCAACCGGTCTTCGATTGTATCGATGCCGATCCTCGAAATCCGGCCCGACTGAGGCCAGCAGGTTTTTACGCCCGTCAGAAGAATGAACAGCATGCCGGCCAGGCAGTATTTTATTTTACGATCCAATTTCCAAACTCCTTTTACTACCGTGATTTTCTACAGGAGATTGTTCCCGCCGCAGGGTTTCGGGCTAATCGCCGAGCAGGCCCTTTATTGCGTCCCCTATTGCCTTTCCCACATTTGACTTGCCTGCTTCGTCACCCGGACCTGAAAACTGGGATTCCAGTATGCTTCCTGCCGTGCTCTCCAGGTCGGGCACGAATTTAGGCTCCGATGCCGTGCCGCGGATAAAAAACGGGATTGTAAGGTTGCCTCCGCTTCCCCCCAGAAACTGGGCCAGTTCCTGGCCCAGATCGCCGGAAGTTTTGAGCCGGGCTTTCATCCTGAAGTTCAGGGATTGGTCGGAATTATTGATATCGCCATTTCCGGCAAGGTCCCCTATCGCCGGAACCACCAGTTTGATGGTATTGATTCGAATGCCGTCCGGTGTCATACGCATGCTTGAAGCCAGGGTTTCAATATCGGTCCTGTTACCCGATTGCAAGCCGGCCAGTTGCGCCAGCGCGGCTATTTTGCCCGCAAGATCGTATCCTACCAGACTGGTGTTTGAAATATCTGTCGATCCGATAATGTTTATTTTATCGATCGGGCCCGATGCTGTCATATCCGCATTTAAAACCCCTCCCTCAAGAGAAGCGCCTTTGGGCAGAACCACACCAAATGCCGGCAGCAGGGTTTTCATATCCTCTACGGGCATATCTTTACCAAGCAATCGCATATTTATGGTAAGCCCCTCGCGGCGTCTCTGGAAATTTCCGTTGAGATTGGCTGCAGCCTTTCCATATGCCATTTTTAAATTTTCCAGCACTCCTTTCTGTTGTGCCAGATCGTAATTCACGGCATATTCCATAGAAGCCGGGTGTTCGGCCGGGGATCCGCCTTTGACAATCTGCAGCCGGTCGACGTTCGCATTCCCCCGGCTTTGCACCTGCCGGCCGTCGGAAATAAGCAACCCGTCAAAATCGATGACTCCATCAAATCCGGTATCCGGAGATGCGAATCCCGATTCGATAAGATTGAAACCTGAAACGTCAAGATCTGCCGTCATGGGTGTTTTTATAAGGTCGGTTCTGCTGATGGGCCCCGCCGTTCCTTCCAGCGAAAGGCGGCCGTCCGCAGGCAAATCGGCCGACAGGTTCAAAGGAAATTCGGAAACAAAAGAGAGATTCTTTGCAGAGATATCGACATTTTTGTATGTGGAAGCTTTTCCCCCTTTGTTGATTGTGATAGTGCCGTCATTAATCGTAAGGCGCTCGATTGCAATGTCCTCTCCCGAAAAATCGCCGGATTCACTGTTGGTAGTCTTGCTCTTTTTGCCTTCTTTTACGCCTACCAGACTGGAAAAATTCCAGAGGCCTCCGGCGGACCGAATGAGGTTGATGGAGGGACCGTCTAATGAAATCTCCGTAATACGGACCTCTTTGGAAAATATCAGCGGCTTTAATTTGACGCCCGCTTTCAACGATTTGGCCTGCAGAAACGGAGAGGAACTGAAGGCCGGGTCGTCGGCAATGGTGATGTCGTCCACTCCGACAGCTCCGGAAAACAGAGACAGGCTGAGGTTTCCGGTCTTTACACTCCGTCCGAGGGCCGCGGAAAGCTTGGATTCCAGCTGCGGTCGAAACTGATTCGCATCGATAAAAAAGGGAATGGCGATAATTGTGATTACTAATACCAATACCAAGATCCCTATTATCTTAAAGGCTCCAAACTTTTTTTTAATATTGCCCGACATGGTCTCGCCTCCTGATGATTTTCCGCTGGATCCGGTTTTGCCTAAAATCTCCTCTTTGATAAATAGTAATGCATCGGAAATGATAATAGTAGGCAACCGGAGTAAAAAAGATTTATCGTAAATTGGTGACAGGCTAGAATTANNTTCTAGCCTGTCACCAATTTATTATGAAAAACCTGGCCTCGTATATCGATCACACTCTTCTCAAGCCCGACGCCCTCGACCGGGATATAGAAAAACTCTGCGCCGAAGCCTGTGAAAACGGCTTCTTCGGGGTCTGTATCCACGGCTCCTGGATCCCCTACGCTTGCCGTCTTCTCCTGGGAACAGGCATTACGGTTGTGTCGGTAGCAGGGTTCCCCCTGGGCGCAGCATCCACGGAAACCAAATGTTTTGAAACAAAGCGGGCTTTCGACAATGGAGCCGGGGAGATCGACGTCGTACTTAATATCGGCCGACTGAAACAGGGGGATGATCTTTTTGTAGGGCGGGAACTGCGAGAAATTGTACGGGCGGCGGACGGAAATCCGGTAAAAGTAATCCTGGAAACCTGTTTTTTAAGCCGGGAAGAAAAGGTAAGAGCTTGCCGCCTGGCGGTGGAGTGTGGGGCCGCATTTGTTAAAACCTCCACAGGTTTCGGTTCGGGCGGCGCAACGGTTGCCGACGTAAAACTGCTGAGCGAATGCGCCGGTTCCAATGTCGCGGTTAAAGCTTCGGGAGGCATCCGCGACACTGTCACGGCACTGGCAATGATTGAAGCCGGTGCCCGGCGTCTCGGCACATCCTCCGGAGTCGCAATTGTCAGGAACCATTCTCTTCCCAGGAGCCAGGACATCGTTCCCTGAGGACTTTAATATGATCTCTGGATTACAGGTAGTTATCCAATCCTTCGACGCCGAAAGCGACACCGGGAATCCGGATTAATATCCCCGGTGGCACTTGACTTCTTTCACCGGGAATAGTTTTATCTCTTCAAAGGAGAAAAAAATGAAGTACTTTGCTGCCATTCTGAAGATGAAAGATGCTGAGAAGAACAAACAGTACCGCCAGCAGCATGTCGATTTCCTGATCCAGCAGGAAAAGGAAGGAAGTATATTTGCCCGCGGTCGTTTTACCGAAGGAGCGGGTGGGCTCGTTATCTACATCGCCGCATCCTATGACGAAGCCCTCAAAATAGCGGAAGCGGATCCATACGTCAATCTTGGCGCCAGGTCGCTGGAACTGTACGAGTGGGATATGAAGATCCCCGGGAACCAGTAGTCTTTATACCGGAATCCTCGATTCGCAAGGTACGCCTGTCTGGCAAAAGCCGCAGCCATACCCTTTGAGCCCGTATTCCTTTTCAGCGTACCGGATTGTATCAAGACACTGCTTCATACACGCCATTTTATCATGGCCGGTCTTGGTCACGGCCCCCGCAGGGCATCGCTCCGTGCATTGACCGCAAATTCCCTTCGCGTAAAAAAGACAATACGCATGATGATCCTCATAGGGACGGGGCGTTGCCGGCACACGGATCCGCGCCACCACGGAACCGCAACGGATCGCCTTTCCTTTTGCGGTAATCAACCCATCGCAAAGCCCGAAAGTGCCTAGACCGGCAGCGTAGGCCGCGTGTCTTTCCGACCAGGTGGATGCCATACCAAAAGGACCGGAACTGTCCATTTTGAAATTGGGAGAAAGAATCGGCGCGACAGCCGGATGCCCGGATTCCGCAAGGCTGGTGGCCAGGTGCTTGCGAAGCTCCTCGTTAAATTCCTCGCCGTAAATCCGGGCCCGAATCCACTTTTCCGATGGAGTTTTCGTATTTTTGCGAAGATCCGCCTTTATCTCTTCCTTGTGAGGCAGAATCCAGGACACAACCGTTAATTCTTCCGCTTTGATGGAAACATCCGGAAATGCCAGGGTAAAAATCTCCAGGGGAGTCCAGTGAAAAGGCCCGACCAAGCCATCCTTGTATTGTTGAAAAATGGGATCGTCGCCTCCGGCAAAGCCTACCAGGGGTTCATCCCAGGCTTTTTCATCCGCCGAATTTCTCAGCGAGTTTCCAGAAGATGTTGCGGTGTAGTCACAGACGAATGAACGGATCCATTCGGCCGGATCATTTTCCAATTGCATATCATCGGAAGCGCTTTGAGACATATCCGTCCCCACAAATCCGGAAAAACCGATAACAGCCGCACTTTGAGCTGATGTTTTCAGGAAATTTCGTCTGTTTAATTTGCCCATGGCAGCCCTCCAATGTGTACCTGCCGATTATAGTCTCAAATGGCAATAATCACTCCATATTTACTGATTCATTGATTTCCCGTTTCATGCATTCTCAAACACGGAATGATTTGCCGGGCTGGTATTTGTTGCAGGATTTGGCGTATTCTTCATTCATGCAATCGATGCGTGTTCTCCTGGTTAATCCCCCGATTTATGATTTCACAGCCTACGATTTCTGGCTTCGACCCTACGGGATGCTGCGTGTTGCTGGCCGGATAGGACACGCCTGCCGGCTGAGTTTTTTCGATTTTCTGGATTCCAGGCAGCGCGATTCATGGGGCAGGGGTTCCTATCCCTACTGCTACGTCCCCAAACCCAGGGTTTTAAGCGACATTCCCAGGCGTTATCGCCGGTATGGCAAAACACGAGAAGAATTCCGGCAATATTTAAAACAAGCGCCCTTCGATGCCGTGTTGATTCAAACGGTGATGACCTACTGGTACCCTGGAGTCCGGGAGGTTATCGGGGATCTGCGCGTTTTGCAACCGTCGGCGAAAATCATCCTGGGTGGAGTCTATGCCACTCTTTGCCCCGATCATGCCCGGTCTTTGGGGGCGGATCTTGTTGTTGAAGGGTTCAATTTAGATCCTTTGTGGAACATACTTTCGATAGAGCCAATTCCCGAAGGACTTCCTTTCTGGCCGGGAACCGGGCATAAATATGGAGTTCTGAAACTAACAGAAGGATGCCCTTTCCGCTGTTCCTACTGCGCTTCCTCGATTTTTAAACCGGAATTTTCCGAGCGCCCGACTGCGGAATGCCTGGCTGAAATGGAACAATTGACACGTATCGGCGCGCGTAATATCGCTTTTTATGATGATGCTTTGCTCTATCGCCCGGAAAGGGGACTGGTACCGTTTCTGGAAGGTGTTTTCCGCACGGAAATACCGATTTCCTTTCACACGCCAAACGCTCTCAATGCACGATTCATCACGGAAAATCTTGCGCAATTGATGGTAAAAGCAGGCTTTGCCAGTTTTTTTATCGGACTTGAAAGCCGGTCCGACTCATGGCACCAGTCAACAGGCGGGAAAGTCAATACGGAAGATTTTGTCACTGCAGTACGGCATCTCCGTACAGCAAGAGCCCGGTCTATCACGACCTATATTATTGTCGGACATCCGGATACGGACAATCAGAGCCTGGAACAATCCCTGGCCTTCGCTCATGAAAACGGCACCAGAGTGCTTCTCTCGGAATTTTCGCCCATCCCCGGAACGGAAGACGGCAAAAAGAGCACGGCATGGGCGGATCTGGAAGAACCCCTGTCCCATAACAAAACGGCTTTCGCCATCCGCCGCCTCGGTGCTGATCGAATCAACCGATTGAAAGACCTCAGCCGCTCCCTGAACTCACAAATGGTGACAGGCTAGAATTANNTAATTCTAGCCTGTCACCATTTGTTGAGAAGGTATTTTTTTTCGAGATTTGCAACTTTTGCCAGGCGCCGCTTGTGCCTTGGATCTTCAGAAAATTTCGCTTCCAGAAATAATTTGACCAGGTCCTGGGCCAGTGCAATGGCAATAATCCTCGCGCCCAACACAAGGACATTCATATCGTCGTGTTCCACTCCCTGGTGCGCCGCGTAACAGTCGTGACAGATTCCGGCCCGTATGCCGGGAATTTTGTTTACGGCAATACCCGATCCGACTCCGCTGCCGCAAAAAAGGATGCCGCGGTCGGCCTCTTTATTAATAATGGCCGTTCCCACAGCTTCCGCGTAATCCGGGTAATCGACGGACGAATTGTCATGGGTCCCGACATCCAGCACCTCATGACCCAAAGCCTGAACGTATTCCAGAATTTGTTGCTTCAACTCAAATCCGGCATGATCTGAACCGAGCACAACTCGCATATCTGTCTCCTTGAAAGAAGATGTATTATAGCTTCGGAACGATAAATGGCCCACCGATAAATGAAGAATTCCACGCAGCATTTACATGAATCGCGAATTGTTTGTGATTCTGCGTTTGACATCCGCTGCGCATCAATCTAAATTTTTCGTTTGTCCCGCATCCTCTGAATATTGGGGTAAGACATTCGGACAGGAAGCAATATTTCCGCTATTCAACAAATTTCTGCTTAAAGTGGAGTCTTCAATAATGACAGAAAATATTCCAGCCTCCCCTTCAACCGCCAATCTGGACCTTTTATGCGTCAACGCCATCCGTTTTCTTTCTGTGGATGCGATTCAGAAAGCCAACAGCGGGCATCCCGGTCTACCCTTGGGTGCGGCACCAATGGCCTACACTCTCTGGTCCCGGTTTTTAAAACATAATCCGGTCAACCCCGGTTGGTGGGACAGGGACCGCTTTATCCTTTCGGCCGGGCACGGATCCAGCTTATTGTACAGCCTGCTTTACATGACCGGATACGATCTTCCCCTGTCACAGATACAGCAATTCCGCCAACTGGGCAGTAAAACACCCGGCCACCCGGAGCGTGGACTGGTTCCGGGTGCTGAAATGACAACAGGTCCTCTCGGCCAGGGCATTGCCAACGGGGTCGGCATGGCGGTAGCCGAAGCATTCCTGGCAGCCCGCTACAACCGGCCCGGATATGAAATTATCAACCATTACACCTACGCACTGATCAGTGACGGGGACGTCATGGAAGGTATCGGTTACGAGGCAGCCTCCCTTGCAGGTCACCTGAAGCTGGGCAAGTTGATCTTTCTTTACGACGACAACCGCATCTGTCTTGCCGGAGCCACAAGTCTTTCATTCAGTGAAGATCGGGCCGGAAGGTTTAAAGCTCTAGGCTGGCACACTATGACCGTTGAAGACGGAAATGACCTGGAAGCCATAGACGCCGCCATCCATGCTGCGCAAGCCGAGACCGAACGTCCCTCGATTATTCTGATCCGGACAAAAATCGGCTACGGCTCGCCCAACAAACAGAATTCCGCTGATTCCCATGGGTCGCCTCTCGGGGTCGAAGAAGTTCAGTTAACCAAAAAAAATCTCGGCTGGCCGGAAAATCCGCCGTTTTACGTGCCGGATGACGCACTGAACTACTGCCGTCAGGCTGTTGCCCGCGGGCAAAAAGCCGAAATGGATTGGAATTCCATGCTGGCCGATTACTCCGCCAAATACCCCGATCTTGCCGATGAATTGAAGCCGGCCATGCGCGGAGAGCTGCCCGAAGGCTGGGATGCCGACCTCCCCGTGTTTTCTGCTGATCCGGTCGGAATCGCGACGCGCGCCGCATCGGGCCAGGCCCTCAACGCAATCGGGCCGAAACTGCCGGGGCTGATCGGCGGATCGGCGGATTTGAATCCATCCACTAAAAGCGTGATCAAATCCGGCGGGGATTTCCAGCACCCCGGCCTCATGCCCAGGGACATGCAGGGATCGACCGGGGGCGAATGGGGCTACCGGGGAAGCAATCTGCACTTCGGAGTCCGCGAACACGCCATGGGCGGTATCGCGAACGGCATGGCCGCGCACGGCGGAATCATTCCCTATACGGCCACTTTCTTCGTATTCGCCGATTACATGCGCCCCCCGATCCGTTTGGCCGCATTAATGGGCCTCGGCACCATTTTCCTATTCACCCACGACAGTATCGGAGTAGGAGAGGACGGTCCAACCCATCAACCGATCGAGCACCTTTCCGCCCTGCGATGCATCCCCAACCTCACCGTTCTGCGTCCCTGCGATGCAAACGAAACAGTCGTTGCCTGGCGCGTAGCTGTCGAGTCCCGGAATAAACCGGTGGCACTCGTTCTCTCCCGGCAGGCCGTTCCCGTTCTTGACCGAACCCAATTCGCTCGAGCCGACGGGCTCGAGCGCGGAGCATATATTCTGTCCGATGCCCCTTCCGGCAGGCCCGACCTGATTTTAATCGCCTCAGGATCGGAAGTCGGCCTCATCGTTGAAGCTCAAAAGAAACTGCAAGAGGAAAAGATTTCAGCCCGCATCGTATCCATGCCGAGCTGGGAACTTTTCGACGCGCAGTCTCAGGAATACCGGGATGCGGTGCTGCCTCCAGATGTTCGGGTCCGACTTGCAGTCGAAGCGGGAGTAGCCCAGGGATGGCGGAAATATGTGGGGGATTCGGGCGACATTATCAGTATGGACCGTTTCGGTGAATCCGCACCCGCAAAAGATCTGCTGAAAAAGTTCGGATACACGAGCGAAAATGTAGTTGCACGGGCGAAAAAAGCAGCAGGCATCAAAAAGTGAAGAACTCCGACCGTAGGTCGGAGATTCTTCCGAAGGAAAAAGCCATGGGGGCTTCCGCCCCCAAACTGCCGACTGCCATTCATCCCCAGCCTCTGGCTGGGGCCCCAGGCAGAGGCTGGGGCATTCCGGCTTTTTCCCCGTAAACCTAAGGAATGGCAGTTAAGCAGTCGAGGGGACCGATCGGCTGGGACCGGAGATAATGAGTCTTTTTCTTAGCAGGAGTGGACAATACCCCTGAAGCATGGAAGAATTATCTTCGACCGGAAAGGATGCTTATGCGATCAAAGAAAACAGTCGACAAAAAACCGGAACCGCCCTGTATGGTATGCAATCCGGAAAATGCCGATCTGGGCGAATATTGCCCTATGCACCTCGACCAGCTCGAGCACCTCGACCTTCAATGTGAAAGCCTTTTCCGCTTTCAGCGCATTTCACGCGGCAAAGGCCACGAAAGCTATAATATTTTCCTTCAGGGGGACACCGATTCCTGCGGCAAGGTGCTGGCAACGGAAACCGATCTGGAGAACCTCTTTATCACCGTCCTGATCTCAGAAAACATAAATCTTGAAGCCATCATTTCAGAATACGACTTTTTTAAGATTGTACGGACATTCGGAGACCAGCTTCAGATCCGCATTCGCCAGGAAATCGTTCATAGCTGGTACGGAAATACCCGTGCCTGCATTGAGGTTTACCGGACTACTCCCGAGCAGCCGCAGCATTGGGATATCGAATCCCGAGCGGATTACGCCGCCGCCGAAGAAGAAAAACCGGACCCCCATTTTCCTCAGGGCAACAAAAATTCCGTACATTGACAATATTGATCAACCGGTACTCGGCAAAAAGCGACAAAATCTGTATCGCGACCCGAATTTCCGCACATGGGTGATCCGGAGGAAGCCCCGCTTCATCTATCCAGGGCTCATTTAAACAGGACTGAAACAGAATGATTCAGGCTATTTTCCATCCCGGATTGAATTTCTCGGTGACCGGACGCAACCGTGAATCGATAGAAATCAGATTTCACTATCCTTGACTTGCACCCAGAAGTATAGAAAATAGAGAGGCAATTTGAAAACAGGGCATATGAAATAGCCACTCGTGGAACGTGCCCAATGAAGAAATGGAGCAATTTTTGATGAATAACACCGACGCCGTTGAACGCAACGCTACCGGCCGATACATATTTACTTCGGAATCCGTAACAGAAGGGCATCCCGACAAGGTATGCGATTATATAGCCGATTCCATTCTCGACGCTTACCTGAAGGAGGACCCTCAAAGCCGTGTCGCGTGCGAAGTTCTCTGCAAGGAAAACATCCTAATCATTGCAGGTGAAATCACCTCCAATGCCGTCGTGGATCACAATGCCGTGGCCCGCAGGGCGATCCGCGCCATCGGCTATACGGATCCGGCCACCCCGTTCAATGCAGACGGCGTTACAATTCATCAATTCGTAACCAAGCAATCCTCGGAAATTGCCCAGGGAGTCGACCGCAACAAAGGGATCGATACCGAACAGGGCGCAGGCGACCAGGGTATCATGTTCGGTTACGCAACGGATGAAAGCCCTGAATTGATGCCCCTGCCGATTCTCCTGGCACACCGTCTATCCAGGGGACTGGCCACCGACCGCAGAACCGAATCCTATTCATGGTTGAGGCCTGATGGAAAAACCCAGGTCTCCGTTTTATACGAAAATAACAAGCCTGTCGCCATCACGGACGTTATCGTCTCTCCGCAACATTCGGAATCCATATCGCGGGACCAGATCGTGTCATATGTCACTGAGTCTCTGGCGCCGCGCATATTGGGCGACTGGTTTACAAAGGATATACGCTTTCATGTGAATCCGACCGGAAGTTTTATCCTGGGCGGGCCATCGGCGGATGCCGGAGTTACCGGAAGGAAAATTATTGTGGACACCTATGGCGGCGCCGGCCGCCATGGGGGCGGCGCCTTCAGCGGTAAAGATCCTTCAAAAGTGGACCGCAGCGGAGCGTATTTCTGCCGTTTTATTGCAAGACAGCTGATCAAACAGAAAATTGCCCGTCGTGCTGAAATCCAGATTTCTTACGCCATCGGCATGTCCAAACCATTGTCCGTTAAAGTGGATACGTTCGGCACAGGAAACGAGCGGGCGGCAGCCGCATACATAAAAGACATGGATTTTCGTCCGGCTGCCATTATTGAACGATTCAACCTGCTTCGTCCGATCTATTGCCAAACGACTAACTACGGGCATTTTGGCAAACCCGGGCTGCCCTGGGAAGAGTAAAGAAATACCGCTGCGCCTGGATCGTTCTAACGTTCAGCATGCAACGTGGTTATTCCATGGTCAGAACTGCAGCACCCTGAAGCTTTCCGTTCCGCAACCTGTCGAGCGCTTCATTCGCCTGCTTCAGCGGAAAGACTTCCGTTTCCGTCACCACCGGAATTTCAGGAGCGAGAGCGAGGAGTCCCTCTCCATCCTCCCTCGTCAGGTTGGCGACGGAACGTATTTCACGCTCCTCCCACAGAAGCCGGTACGGAAAAGACGGGATGTCGCTCATATGAATGCCCCCGCATACAACAATTCCTCCCTTGATCGTAGCCCGAAGCGCCGACGGCAACAGGGAGCCCACCGGGGCAAAAATAATAGCGGCATCCAGAGGCTCCGGAGGATTTTCGGTTGAATCGCCAGCCCAGACCGATCCCAGTCTTCGGGCAAATTGCTGGGCGTGAAGATCACCGGGACGGGTAAACGCAAAAACCTTTTTCCCCTGATAGGCAGCCACCTGGGCAATTATGTGGGCTGCCCCTCCGAAGCCATATATACCGATCCGTTCAGCACGATTTTCCACCATGCGGTAGGAGCGGTATCCAATCAGGCCGGCGCATAACAGCGGGGCTACATCCGTATCGTTATAGCTCTGAGGCAAATGAAAACAATACCGCCTGTCTGCAACCGTATATTCGGCATACCCGCCGTCGACCGTATACCCGGTGAAAAGTGGCCTGTCGCATAAATTTTCCTTCTTTTCGCGGCAGAACCGGCATTCTCCACAGGTTGATCCGACCCAGGGGATGCCGATTCTTTCCCCGATCTCGATAGATTCCACATTGGCACCTTTGAGGACAACACTTCCCACGATTTCATGGCCGGGAATTAGCGGCAATTTCGGTTCGGGCAATTCTCCGTCAACTACGTGCAAATCGGTCCGGCACACCCCGCACGCGTGTACTTTGACAAGAACCTGCCCGGAATCCGGTTCGGGGACAGGCAGTTCCCGGTATTGAAGCGCCTGTCCCGGCTCGTTTAAAACCATCGCATGCATTTCTTTGGGTACCTGCAAGATCCACCTCCATGAATTTCATTTAAATTCAACGGCAAACAGACAAAGCCCCGCCCGTTCGTATTATCTTTCGCAACATCCCGTTTCAGGTTTCCCTGTTTCCGGCTGATCCCTGAATGGCAATATATTGGGGGAGTTGTTCTGGTTCGCAACCTTGTGGTCTTCTTGCCCGGTCGGACTAGTGTTCTTTCTCCGGGAGGAGTTCTTGCGGATCTTTTATCTGCCTGTCGTCCCTGGCCGCTTTTTCCAGATTCGACAAAAGCTCCTCGACCTGGATCCGTTCCTCGCCGGTTGAATTTTCTTTCGCTTTATTAAGGGCTTCAATTGCCTCGGTGAGTTCTCCGCTTACGGCATATATCAGTCCCAGATTATAATAAACCCCGGTGGAATTCGGTTCCAATACCGCAGAAATCTCATAGTGGAGACGCGCAAGTCTGTAGTCCCCGGCCTCGAAGTACAGATGCGCCAGATTGAAATGAGATTCGAAATGTCTCGGATCGTACTTCAGGGCGTTCGTAAAATGATCGAAGGCTCCGGGTATTGCATTATTATCGAATTCCAGAATTCCAAGATTGCAATAGGCGTCGGCGACGCATTCCCCCTGCAGAATGGCGAGCTGGTACATTTTTACGGCATTTTCATCTCCCTTCTCGTGCAGGAGCAGTGCTTCTTCGAAAGGGGATCGCCGGATAGGCAGCCGTATCAGTCTGCCGCCGCTTTCGGGGAACAGGTTCAGCTGGCCGTGCAGCTCCAATTCAACCTGGCGTATCGTCAAACCTCGATTCCGAAGTTCCCGGATCCGACGGAATTGGGTCAGCGCCTTAAAATCGTACCGTATTTCCCCCCCGGGAGTTTCGTTAACCGACTGGATAAAACCTTTTCGCGTCCACCGGCGAATGGAGCTTTCACTCAGACCGAATTGGCGGCTTATATCCCGCACCGTATACGTTGCCTGTATCCGTTGAAGACCTTTCGATTTAGAGTTCTTGGTAAATGGAACAATAGCGCTCATGGTTCCCCTTGCCCGGAAACAGTCGATTGGAGTTATCCCTATTCTATTCGAACGGTACCATATATCCCATCAAATTCTTAACCTGCATCTCCCACACGCGTATCCGCCTCTTTGCTTATATCTTGGCGGGGCATGGGAAGCGAAAAAACAAGGCTTCATAAGAAATACCGCGCAATTATTTTCCCCTGAGCGCCGTATGGATTAAAATGATAAGCTTTTATGAAGGTATCTCCCAGACTATGAATATTTTCAAATCCGAGCCGACCGATCATATCCTGGAAAAGGCTCTCTCGGGAGAGCGGATCACCCCTGGCGAGGCGCTTGAACTGTACACCGCGGCAGACCCTTTGAAAGTGATCGCTGCAGCCCGTGAAACCCGCGACCGTCTGCATAATCCGTCCATAGTTTCCTATACCATGTTTCGGATTATCAACTATACCCGGTACTGCAGGGTGCAATGTTCGTTTTGCAGTTTTCACAATCCTGAGGATTCCGAATCCGCAAAAGTTCTTTCAATTGAAGAAATTCTGGACCTAATGCGCCGGGCTATCGCAGTGGGGGCGGACCAGATGTTTCTGCAGGGGGGCATCAATCCGAATATTCCGTTCGATTTCTATCTCGACGTTCTGCATGCGGTGAAAAGCACCCTGGGGAAACATATACACATTCGCGCTTTTTCACCTGGAGAATTAATGGAAATGCACCGGCAAACGCGCCTGCCCCTGCGCGACGTCGTCCGGAAACTCAAAACCGCCGGCATGGATTCGGTGCCCGGAGCGGGAGCCGAAATCCTGAGCGACCGGGTGCGCGCGATTCTATCGCCTGCCAAAGTGTCCGTATCCGAATGGGTGCAGGTTATGGAAACCTGTCACGAGGAAAACCTTCCGGGAAGCGCCAACATTGTTATCGGATCGGAGGAGAAGCCGGAAGAAATCATCGAACATCTACGGATTGTCCGCAGCCTCCAGGACCGGACCGGGGGATTCCTGGCTTTCATACCCTGGACTTTCCAGCGGCAGACGGACAAGTTCCCCGTCCGGAATGTTTCGGCGTGGGAATANNGGCCCCGCGACGGAGAAAAAAACCCGGGAGTTTATTGAAAACTCCGGCTTCAAGCCTGTGAAACGGGATCTTTTTTACAATTATAAGGAATAGGGGGCTAAAACCGTTTCCTGGTTTTAATCCTTGGAATGCTATCCAGGCTCGGGACAAGAAGTCAGAATTCAGGAGCCAGAAGCATCGAGCTTTATTTCTCAAAGGGTTTCGTGCAAGCGAAACGACCGGAGCGGCGCAGACGGGCGTGCATACAAGTCGCGCGACGGCGGACCCCGCAGGCACACTCGACAGTATGTCGAGAATCCCTATTTCAACAATTTTGACAAAATCGCCCTTTCGCCGCTCTCCAGATGCACAGCAAGCACTGCATTCAGTTGGGCGTCCGTTGCAAATGCAATGCCATTATTCCTGTCTATAACTATATCTGTCGAATCATAAAGCGGGTTTGCTATGACTCAGCTTCCGTCGCCCTGATAGCCTGTTTCGCTTTCTTGTTTCGTATCCTTTGTGCAAATAAAAAGAAAACTCCCGGGCCAAACGACATCAAAGCAACGGCTAATCCCAGCGCTATTCCCATCAAGGTCACGTCGGGTGCGCAACATTCTTTCCTGTGCCGGGAGATGATGTGGCTCGGAATGGCAACCAGAAGCTCGAGTATGCTTCCCCGCAACAGCCATCGGGTAAGGCGTGAAGTGAATGAAAGCCGGTTTCGGTCGGCATAGCTTTTCATGAAAACGGCGCCCCACACCAGCCAGAAGACAACAAGTACAGTCCATGAAAGCAATGCATCGAAATGTTGGCTTACGAAATTTTCTCCCCAAATCATCAGTGCAACAGAGTAGAAAAAACCGAACGAAACAAGCGACATCGGAATGGCAACAATCACGGCGGAAGCAACTATTCCACGCCTCCTGACAGGTCTTTCGCGGGCAATTCCAACCGGTACAAGCAACAGAACCCCCTGCGCAACAACCAGTACCGGGACCAACCAGAAATAAAAATAATCGATTACCTCCAATTCTTTAGTCAGTATCAGAAAGAGAGGAATAACAACCGCAGACATACATAGCAGGTAGAGCACTATCGTCAATGCGACCCAATACTTCATATCGGCCTCCCCTGTTGGTGTTCCGAATGTACCGGTTTTTCACGATCAACAGACAAAATAGGTTGGGATTGGAACCTTTGGTACGACCTGTTGTTGACAATTCGGTTTCTTCGTCCGTTAAGGATCTCCGCCTATGGTTTTTCGTATATTAATACCAAGTTATCCGCAATAGTATGTAAAAAGCTTGTATCCTTATCTTTCAGGAAACCTGATTCATCCTATCCACTGAACCAGTCCCAACGTCATGACAGGGATGTATGTAATAGCCAGCACCGTGATTAAAAGAACAATTATGTAAGGCAATGTTGAACGATACACCTGAACAAGGGATTGATCGAAACGATACGCCGAAAGGAAGAGATTTTCTCCCATGGGCGGCATCAGGTAGCCCAGTTCCATATTCGCAAGAAATATAATCCCCAGGTGAATCGGATGGATTCCATACTCCTTCGCTATAGGAATGATCAAGGGCACAACCACGAAAATGGCCGAGTAGATATCCATCAGCGCGCCGACAATGACTAGGAAGATATTCAATGCCAAAAGGAACAACAGCGGGTTTTCGATGTGGGTTTGAACCCATGCGAGGACCAGGTCCGGCACGTTGTAGAATATGAGACAGTTGGTGAATCCGAGCGCCATACACAGGATGATCATGAAGCCGCCGACCAGCGTCGCGCATTCGACGAAGACCTGCGGCAGTTTAGTGCGGATGCTCAGATCTTTATGGATAAGACATTCAATAATAAAAGCCAGCAGAACCATCAGCGCGGCAGTTTCCACCAGCCCTGAAGAAAACCCGAGCCCGAAGCTCAGCAACAACACCACCGGAAGAAGGATCTCCCATTTCGATTCCCGAATTGCCGCGAATGCGTCAGGGATCCTGAAAGGCGTGCGTACCGCACCGCTGATGTGGCCCCGGAAAGCAGCCCAGCCTGCAACGGCCAGGACCAGCAGAATCCCCGGAAGAATGCCGCCGACAAAAAGATCCCCGTGCGGCGCGTTGCCCGGTCCGGCCTTGTAGGCATAAAGAAACACCGGCAGGCTGGGCCAGATGAACAGCCCGATCGACCCGGCTACGGTAATCAACCCTATGGAGGTTCTGTAGGGATAGCCGGCTTTTACGAGAATCGGAAGAAACAGCCCTCCCATGGATAGAATCGTCATCCCGGAAGCGCCGGTCAGGGGGGTGAAAAAAGCCAGTACCAGTGTAATGGCTATGGCCGTACCGCCGGGCAGCCAGCCGGTGAGGGCCGAGAAAAGCTTCGCCAGCCTTTTTCCGGATCCCCCTTCCGCCAGGATATACCCCGCCAGGGCAAACAGGGGTATGGCGGGCAGCATATCGCTGGATGCAAGATGGTATGCCTCCGATGCCAGTTCGTTGACGGGCAGTCCGAACAGCCAGAGCATCAGCAGTGCCGCTCCTCCGATCGCGGCAAAGATGGGCATACCCAAAGCCGTTGCCAGAACAATGATCAAAGCTACGGGTACCATGATGCCCTGGTTGTCGGCTGAAGTGAACAGCCGGAACGCGAGCGGTATGAGAAGACCCGTCGCGGCGAACAGTTTCCCCTTCAGGGTGTCTGAAGCGTGAGAGATGAACCGGGCCGTCAACACGGCCATACTGATCGGAATGGCGGATATGACGATCCATTTCGGAATTCCCCAGACAAGGATCTCGCCGACACCGTACTGGATCCGTACATAGTCCAGGCCGGCCAGAAGTATAGCAGCCGTGATGCCCGCGGCCAGGGCGGAAGTGACCATCTTCGCAATACTCCCGTATCTTCCGGGAAGAAAACTCTGAGTGGAGAGGGCCAACAGGCGATCCGATCGGGCCGCCAGCATGGCTCCCGTCACGGCGATCCAGAGGGTCAGATTTTGCACCAGGACATTGGATCCGGCAATATTGGGGCGGCCGAACAGCTGAACCGCGATGTCAATCAAGGGCAAAACCGTCATCAACAGCAGAATGACTATGGATACTTTGTTTTCTATTGTGTCGAAAAATGGTATGCGCAGCGTATCTTTTTTCATAGCGATCCTATCGGGCGGCGATTTCCTGTTTTTCGGATTGACGATATGCATCCACCAGATGCTTTACTTCGTCAAAGAACTCCGAGGGGGTATAACGGCCGCGGAGTTTGGGGTAGGTTTTTTCAGCTTCCTCCTGCCATAGCGCCCGGGCGGTATCGTCAAGCTCGACGATCTTCAATCCCTTTTTTTCCATTTCCCGGATCGATATTGCATCCTGGTTCCTTATCGCGTCCCGATACCGCTGCCCGGCTGCCCGGGCGGCTTCGAGCAGTTGCGGATGGTATTTTTCAGGGATTTCATTCCATACCTTCAATTGAATCACCGTTCCGGCAACCAGAGGGAGCCACCGGATCCCCGTCATGCAGGGAACATCGCGAAAGGCATCCGTCAGGCTTACATAGGTGGGAATCAGATTAATGGCGTTAATCGCGCCCGTCTTGAGGGAGGGTATCAGGTCCGACAGGGGCTTGGGATAGACCTCGAATCCGAATTCCTGGTAAAGCTTTACGGTTTCCTCATCCCCGGCCGTGGTAAAAAGCTTCATCTTCCTCAGATCCTCAGGAGTGCGGACAGGATCTTTCGTAAACGTGTGCACCCACCCCGCATCGGCCCAGTGAAGAAGTTTGTACCCCTTTTGCTCCAGCCTCTTTTCCAGCCGCGGCCCGATCCTTTCCCGGACGTAATCCAGTTCCTCATACGAACGGATCATCATGGGCACCTGGAGACAGGCGATGGCATCGTCGATCCTGGACAGGCCCACCGATGAAAGCCCTACCGCCTGCAGGCTTCCGTTCTGCACTTTTTCCACCATCTTGGGTCCGTCGCCCAGAACGCCCCCGGGATAGATGTGGATCTCCATGTTGCTTCCATAAATCTTCTTCCAGTCCCGTTCTATGTCTTTGAGCACATCGTGCCAGAGAGTGTCTTTCGGCGCCACCGTGCCGATGAGAATACGGATCGACGGGTTGTCGTCCGCCTGAAGGGGAGTGTTTATTAAACTGAGAAGAAAGACACACCCCAGCATCCCACATAAATATCCATACTTTTTCATGGCCGTCCTCCTTTCAATTCAGAGACATCCCCTTCATCGAGGATCAGCTCTTCGCTGCGGCTCAGGAGCCACAGCGCCCTTCGCTGTGCTATGAGATTCAGAAGACGCTTGTCCGGATCCTGGTCCGGATCGATATCCAGCGCCTGCCGCACCAGGGAACGGAATTCAGGCATATCCTGATTGGGCACGGAAACCGCTTCGGCGTAGGCGAGATAGAGTCCCGCGTTCCTGCCCATCGAGAGCTCGAGTGCGCGTTCATAGTGGGTATCGATCAGATCCTGGTCTTCTCCTCCGACTTTGGCGCCGGCCAACTGCACCTTGAACTGGTGGAAGGATCCCTCTTCCCATTCTTCGTCCAGCTCCAGGCCGCGGTTCATCAGGGCTTCCACTTCGGGNNGCCGCGCTCCAATAGAGAAAGGGCAGATCCCGATCCGGTTTCTTCGGACCGATTCGACTCACGGCTCTCTGCGGATCGAGGTACAGTTCTTTCTCGAATCCCGGGTAGGATCTTTCAAGGCCGCGCAGCCCGTACATCAGAGCACGCAGATACAATCTTCCGGCGCGCTTTCTCAGGGCTCTGGAACGATCCAGGTCCGTCTCTTCCGACACCTCGGCTTCGTAATGGACGTAGGCGTAGGAATAGAGCACGAATCCCTTGCAGGATGTCAAAAGCAGCCCGGGATGCTCGGGAGACTCGGACAACAGGCTCTCCATGAGCTTGAGGCCGAAGGGAAGCGCGGCGCCCACCAGCTCCAGGTCCTCATCCGTTTCATAGACGGAGTTGCCGGATGCCAGCGCGTCCCCGACCATATTGATGGCCGCGCGGCGAATGGAGCATCCTGTCGTGAGGAAAAGCAGGATAACAGGAAGCAACATACTTGTTTTGGAAAAATGACAGAGATTCATATCCGCACCTCCATTTACTCCATTAGGAATGTGAGCCGGTAATTCAGAAGCCCCTGTCTGCATAACTGCAATAAAAACGGGGAACGGACATTTGCCGGAAAGATTTTTTCAGTGAAGAATCCGGCTTCGTCGGGGAAACGAAATGGTTTTTTGAAGGGTTTATTTACAGGACTTTCAGATGCCCAGATCTCGAAGGATTTTGCGCAAGCGCTCCACGGCACGGATGTAGCGCTTGCCGGCGGCCGCCTCGGTAATATTGAGCAGCAGCGCCATGTCCCGGGCGCTCAGCTGCTCGAAATGACGCCAGAGGATCAGGTCCCGTTCATCGGCATCCAGCTGCTCCAGCGCCAAGCGCAGCCGTTCGGCCAATTCTCCCCTGGCCAGTTCCTGGCTCGGCGAAGGCAGCCGGCCGATGAGGCCGCTCACGAACTCGGCGGAGCTGTCGACCGGCATAAGAGGTACTTCATATCGAACGGTGCGTTTCCCGGCCATCAGGTGGCGGCGGTGCAGTCCGATCAGCTTCTCCCGCGCGATCCAGTGAAGCCAGAGATAAAAGGGCATCCCTTCCTGCTCGAGATAATTCGGGAATCGCCTGAATGCTTCCAGGTAGGTTTCCTGCAGGACGTCCGAAGCATCCACACGCGCGGCGACGCGCCGGTCCATTCGAAGGGCAATGGCTTTCCCCAGCCGCCCGCGGTGCCGTCGGAAGAGTTCCTCGAAAGCAGCGGCATCGCCGTTCCTGGTTCGCTCTATCAGCTTTTTCGTTTCATCCGGATTGGTGTTCATA
Source organism: Acidobacteria bacterium UBA6911 (assembly GCA_002451015.1). GTDB lineage: Bacteria > Acidobacteriota > UBA6911 > UBA6911 > UBA6911 > UBA6911. The sequence continues at coordinate 2,852 of DKBB01000262.1, read as the reverse complement.
GACTTTTTAGAATCTTGCTTAGTTCAATCAGAACGCTTTGATCTCCAGACCTTGGCTTTTCCGCCCCCAACTGAAAGAATACTACTTCCGTCCGGGCTGAATGCCACAGTGCTGATCCTACTGTCAGTAGGTATAGTGAGCAGTGGCGTGAGTGAAGCTGCGTCAAAGATTTTGATCGTTTCATCCACACCCGCAGCAATCAGACGGCTGCCGTCGGGACTTAAGGACAGCGAAATGAGTGGAATCTTATGGGTTTTTGAACTGTCAAGCAGACTGCCGGTCTTCGTATCCCATACCCCCAAAGTTCCGTCGCGACAGCCGGCATAAATCCGGCTTCCGTCCCTGTTGAAGATTGCTTCCGCATTTGTGCAGGAGAATGAGAAACGCTCCTCGCCGGTTGCGCTCTTCCAGACTCTGACCGTATTGTCCGATGATGCCGACAGCACCAAGCTGCCGTCGGGGCTGAAGCTTGCTTTGGAGACGGCTTTTTCATGGCCCCGCAATACCGTAAGCGACTTTCCAGTGGCTACATCCCAGATTCTTACGGTCTTATCCCAACCGGCAGATATCAATCGGCTGCCATCGTGGTTATATTCGAGCCAGCTAATTATGTCTCCGTGGTCGGTCAGAGTTCTGAGAAGCTTTCCGGATGACGCATCCCAAAGAGCAATTGATGCGGGCCTTTCGGAGGCGGATGCGATTGTTTTTCCATCCGGCGCCAAAGCTACGCGAACAATCCTGCCTTTTTGACCGGAAAGAATCAGGGATCGGGATCCGGATTTAAGATCCGACAGGCGGATTTCATCATCAAACACGGCCACGACCTTACCGGCGTCGGTGCTGAAGGCGCCTTCCGCGTTTGTTCCGGTCCTCCAATCGGAAGGAATCCGCGCTCTCTTTATCTTCTCGGCAGGCCAGTTGATAATCGATGCCGTTTCTCCCGAAACAGTATCCCAAATAACGGCCGACCGGCTTATCGGCGTTTCAAGGGTCCGCAACGGTGAATCCGACCTGTAGGTGAAGATATCCATTGCGATGTGGATTGCATCGGGGTTCCATTTTGTTGAGGCCACTTCGCCTTCAGGTATCTCAAGATTTGTGACGTAGCTCAGTGAATTCACATCCCAAAAGCGTATCGTCTTGTCATAGGCGCCGGAAATAATCCGTTTACCGCCGGCATCGAAAACGACGGAAGTGACCGCTCCTTCATGTCCCGACAAGGAAAATAGTCTCATTCCTGAAGCCGTCTCCGCCACCTGGATATTACTGAATTCGGCTCCAACGATTCGTCGTCCGTCCGCGCTGAACGCCAGAGCAGCAGAACCGATCTCCAAGGCCCTGTCGAGTGTCCCCGAAAAAGGATCCCATATGCGTACAAAGGCATCCAAGTAGGAACCGGAGGCAATCCGTTTCCCATCAGGCAGGAACATCAGACTGCTTATAGGTGTTTGCGGACCCCTGAGAACCGCAATCGGAGTTCCAGAAGGCAGCGCCCAAATATGCACGGACCCGTCAAAATTACCGGCGGCAACAAGATCGCCACGCGGGCTGAAGGCAACTGTCGTGACACCGTCAGGATCCCCGGAAAGCANNTCCGGGCTGAACACGGCTGAAATCACACTGCCGGAATCCCGTGACATACCCCATGGATGCTGTGGTAAAACCGCTGCAGGATATTCATCGCCTTCCCAAACTCCAGCCTCGGTAAATTTAATGCTGCTTACAGCTGCCCCGTGGAGATCCCGTCCAATTTCGAGGATGTTTCTGAGGGGATTCCATTCCCTGTTTCCCGCCTGACTGGCAGCAGTAATTTTCCACCGGGTGCCGGAACTGGACATTTGGCGAATTTGACCTTTCCAGAGTGTTCTCGCTATCAATTCACCATCCCTACTAAAAGCAATCAAATATGGAGGGCCTGTGACTTGAGTGCTCTCTTTTCCTATGTTTTTGGAGAAAGGAACCAGTCTCTGGGACCGGATATCGGCAGCCTGGATCTCGTTTTCCTCCTCGGACAGCCATAGAACCTTGGAGCCATCCGAACTGAGCGTCAGTTGTTTAGGTATGGAGTTCAACTGGATTGTCGCCGATGCGGCATTCAACCGCAGTTTCAGATGCTCATATTCCCAGCCGCGCAAGCTTGTGCTGCATGCCTCAAGGCGTTGCTCCGCCTCTGCAATCGAGTTGGAGCGCAGATACAGGTCGGCCGCCGTCAGGTTGGCGACATAGCCGTTCATATCAGCGGCAGCGCGCGCTTCCCGCTCGCCTTTCAATGCTGTGCGGGTGGTGTCATATTCAATCATCAGGCCAATATAATAGACACAGCTCAGGGCCAGAATGATAGCCAGCCGTGGATTGCGCCGGCACCAGCGGACCGTTTTTCCCACCGGGCCGATCCGCCGGGCCTTTATAGGCTCCATCCTGAGCCAGCGGTGCAGATCGTCAGCAAGCTGGGATGCGGACTGGTATCGATCCTCAGGCCTTTTTGCCATGGCCTTCATGACAATCGTTGAAAGATCGACCGGGATCTCCGCATTCAACTGCCGCGGCTCGACAGGTTCCCGGGTGATGATCTGGGAAATCACGTCGTGCGGCGTTTTCCCTTCAAATACCGGGTTACAGGTCAGAAGCTCGTAAAGCGTCGCTCCCAGACTGTAAATGTCGCTCCTGTGATCCACCGGATGTCTGGCCGTTTCCGCCTGCTCCGGGCTCATGTAACGTGGCGTTCCTATCAATGTACCGCTCTGGGTTACCCCGGGATCCTCTATCCTGCGCGCCAGCCCGAAATCGGCTATCCAGACAATCCCCTGTTCGTCGATTATCAGGTTTGAAGGCTTGATGTCCCGGTGGATCAC
>DKBB01000028.1 GCA_002451015.1 Acidobacteria bacterium UBA6911 | reverse complement strand
CTGAGGATTGTGTCGGTTAACGGTTGCTCTTTTATCCTGGTGCAGAACAGATGGTCGTATTTGTTGCCGGTAGTTCCTTCAGGCCAGGGTGGAACGTTTTCTCCCCTAAACCCTTCGTAGGGTTTTTTTCCCTCTTGCGCCATTGTCGCCGTCGGCGAGCTCAATTGGGCCATTGCCACTGCGGCCAATGCTGAATTTGCGGTCACATTGCTGAAAAACGCCCTGCGGGATTGGTTCTCTCTGCCGGTATTGGAAGTCATTGGGATCCTCCTGTCATTGACGGTAAGGTGTTTTTTCATCTATTCTTCGCGTGTTGTTTTAGCCGGAATAGTGCAGATGACCAGAAAGGCCAGGAACATGGTGACCGCACCCAGCCAGAAAACGGTTTTCAGACCGGCTTGCAGAGAATAGCGGATTGCACGCACGGTTTCGGGGAAAAGGGCCTGTATCTCGGTTCCACCCCGGTCGAATGAGGCCTTGAGTTCATCCATCGCGGGTTCTGACAACAGGACACGCGAGTTTCTCAACAAAGTCATTGTCTCCTGGTCGGCTATTTCGTGCAACTGCTGCGGTAGAGAACGGTTCAGCGTATTTTCATACGAGACATTCATCGCAGATCCCAGAAGCGCCGGGGCAATGGATACTCCCATCAGGATTGAAAAGAACAAGGCCCCCATAGACGCACCCAGCAATCGCTTGGGGACTGAGTTCTGAACAACCATTGTGTTGATGGTCGGTACGGCTCCCAGGCCGATGCCGGCAACTGTTGCGGCCATAACACTCAAATATATAGGGGTGTGTTCTTTGAATAGGGTCATCGCAAACATGTCCGCCGTCAAAATTCCAAATCCCAGGACATACATCCATTTAAAATTACCGCCCCGGCCAAGCAGGAATCCAACCGGTACTCCGATAAATGCTAACAGTACGCTGAAGGGCGTGATGATCTGTCCGCTTGTCGTTGTGCTGATATTTTGGACTCCCTGCAAAAACATCGGGAAATACATCAGGATCCCCATATTGCTGAAAAACGACAGCAGAGTGGCGATGGCGATTGTCAGAAACGAACGGTTACGGAGAACAAGGGGATCCAGGATCGGTTCCTCGGCACGATTCTCGGTATGGAGGAATAGAATCCAGAACACCAACGATCCCAAAAGCAGCCCGATGATGTGTGGAGAAAGCCAGGGATATTTATCGCCGGCGAATGAAAAACCGATTATCAGGGTCGAAGAAGCAACAGCTACCAGTACGCAGCCAAGGAAATCGATTTTGCGCTTCGCTTGCGAATTGACGACGGGGGGAACTCCCAGTGGAACAAGAAAGAGGGATGAAACCAAAAACGGAAGCGCCAGCCAGTATATATAGCGCCATCCTGGATTATCCACCAGCCAGCCGCCAAACGTTGGGCCGATCAACGCCATGATGCCGGTCGGGATGCGCAGCAATCCGATCCACTTGCCCCTTTTCTCCGGAGGAAAGAGGTCCCCGACAACGGCGAACACAAGCGGTATCATGGAACCTGTTCCCAGAGAACTGATTGCGCTCGCTACAATCAGGAAAACATAGTTGGGGCTTAACGCTCCCATGATAGTGCCGATCAGACAACAGGTAACGGAGATAATCAGCATGATTCTCCGCCCGTACAGGTCGGAAAGTTTTCCGAAAACAAGCGTGACAAAAGCGCCGACAAGGCCTGGAAGGGAGACCGCCAGAGAGTACAGCGACATGCCGTCGAGGTCCGCGGCAATCTTGGGACGGGCGATATTCATCGTTTGTATGAAATAGGCCATCGTCCCGTATACGGTAAATATTGCCACCAGGCCTAATTGGACCTGCTTCCGGGTAAAGCCGTATTCTGTTGTTTGCGGCGCTTGGGTCATCCGCACCTCTCCGTAAGAATCAGGGCCGGCCGGGATAGCCGGGCTTGTGCCCCAAAATAATAAATATCCTATTGTCTACGATGCTGCTCCAACATCCAACATGGCCCTCTGCACTGCCCCGGTCACTTCGCTTACACGAAACCTCGTGAGAAATACGTGCTATAAGGAGTCTCTCGTAATACGTACATACTGCCGCAACTCACGGAAGTGGATTAAAGCGATGCTGCACGGTAACCGTTAGAGTGAATTCCAGTGCTTGTCTGCCATAGGGAACCTGCAATTAGGGACCGGACAATCGTTGCAGTTGCATAGACGGAGATCCGGAAGCCTGGCTCCTTTTGACTGCTCAACGAAATCGAGAGCTTTTTTTACCTTGTCGGACTCCCCTTTCAGGACAAGAGTGACCGCTCCTTCTGCTCCTCCCAGCCCTCCCGATGCGATAGGTATGGCTGAAGCGCCACTCAGTATCTCGATCGCCCGCACCTCGTTGATGGTGAGGCCTGCCGGACACGGATAGAGCCCTACGGGCATTCCCATTCCCGACTCGTATCGGGTGAACCTCGCCTCTTTTGCCGCTTCCTTCACCGGGAGGGGGATGAGTTTTTCGATTCCGGCCGGGTAAATGATGGTGAAGTTTCTTTTCTTTCTGGCGGCCTGTATATAGCCCATCGATCCTTCGAGGCCGAAAAGAACGCCGACATTTCCTTCCCGGTCCAAGGCATTCACGCCTTTTACGTAAACATCAGAGGGTGTCATGCGGTAGAGCAGGCTGGAAAGCTTCTCTTCGGCCCCCTGTTTCCTCTTCTCTATCACCCACGTTCCCTGAAGATCGCCGGGATCGGTGGACTCTTCGTGGGGCGTGAGTCCAATGCCGAGGGCCATGGCCATTTCCACGCACATACCTCTGGGTGTTACAACGCCGCATACCCAGTAATTCGTCTTCGGTTTTGATCCGGTTAATTCTTCTACAATGAAGTAGGTGCTGCTACTGGGATGGAGCGCCACGATCCCCTTGTTTGCCGCTTGCCGTACAAATTTTAATCGTGCAACGGCCTTGGCGATCAGTTTTTTAGACTCTGCAGGCGTAAGAACAATTTGAGCGAGCATAGACTTTCCCTGTATCTGTATATCAGGACAACTATCGCGATTTTCACATCAGTATGTTCCTTGCGGCGATGCGGCCGGTACACAGAGCCTCCGCATTGTTCCCGCCACCGTTGTACATCCAGCCCCAGAACGAGCCCAGCTCTCCCGCGCTGTACAATCCCGGAATCGGCTGGTTGAACGGATCTACCACCTGGCACTTGGGGTTTCGCCTGGGCCCCCCCTGGGTGTTGTAGGTTGCCGGGTACACTTTGACGCTATAGAAAGGCGGTTTTTCAATCGGCGTCAGGCTTCTGCCTGGCCTGCCGAAATCCTGATCGATTTGATTTTTGCATTGTTCGTTCCATCTGGCTATCGAAGCCTCCAGGTCCGCAGCGTTCATTTCAAGCTTGTTTGCCAGATCGGCCAGAGATTCCCCTTTAATGATCCAGCCTTTTTCGATTTCCCTGCTGTTGTCCCTGCTTCCCTGGTATTCGCCGAACCAGCCGAACCAGCCGAATTGAAAGGGCATGCCACCGGCAACGGACCCGCTGTTCCGAGCATTTTCGTCGAATATTCCGAAGCAGGGGATGCGTGTAAAATCGCCGAGTATCCCGTCGAAATAAAGTAAATTTTCCTTATGACCGAATCCGTGACGGTTTTCCCTCATTTCGTTCATGAAGCGTTTCCCTGTTTTGTCCACCAGGATATAAGAGTTTCTGGGAAGACTTACCGGGATCATAACGGGATCGTACTCTGGCACAATCATACAACCTATTCCTGCCAATGAATTGTTCATGTGCCAGAGCGCCGCACCGGCCTTTTGCGCCATCCTGATTCCATCGCCCGTGTTGCCCGGAGTTCCTCTGCCGTAGGTGGGCCAGCCGGGGAGATATTGCTTCTGCATCTCGAAATCGAACTCAAATCCTCCACAGGCAAGGACCACGCCCTTGGCGGCTTTAATGGAAATTTGTTTTTCCTTGCTGGTTGCCTGGACTCCGAGGACTTCGCTTGTCGCCGATAAGACCAAATTCTTCGCCGGCGTTTCATACATTACTTCGATTTCTCTCTTTTCAACCTGTTCGCGGATCGGGATCCAAAGCCTGCCTCCGCCCGCACCTCCATTGCTCCAGGTGCGCACACACTTTGACCCGGGGAGTTCCGGATGCTCCGGCTGGAACATGCCCAGAGGCTGCGGTTTCACGCCCAGCGATTCAAGCCAGCCGTTCAGTTTCAACATCTCCTCTGCCAGAGCCTGAAGGCTTTCCCTGTCTGTGAGACCCGCGCAGAGCGCTTCCATATATTCGAGGGCTTCCGGTAGATTCGTGGGCGTCCACCACATGTTGCCGGACACTCTGCTGTTGCCGCCTTCGTACTTCCGGGACATCTTTTCAAGGATCAGGACTTTCGCATCGGCGTCTTTTGCGGCGATGGCAGCGGACAAGCCTGCGAAGCCCGTCCCGATAATGACAACGTCTGCTTCTTCATCCCAGTTGGGAGCCTGGGCAGAACTCTTTTGAGCACCCAGAACGTTGGCAGCCGCCATGGCGGCTGCCA
>DKBB01000402.1 GCA_002451015.1 Acidobacteria bacterium UBA6911 | reverse complement strand
GGCACATGCGCTGCATTTCCGGCATCCCCGGCACGCATTCCACTCCGGAGGCACTCCTTGACAATAAGGACCTGCCTGGTGTGACGCGCCATCATTGTAACAATAACGAGCGGATACTCTCCCATTTCCAGCAGATTTGTCAGAGAATTCAAGGCACCGGCACGATCCCGTTTCGCTATGGCGTCAATAAGTTCAAAAATTCCATGTTGACGGCTGCTTCGCACCAGATCCTCTACAGCCGGATCCGTAATCTGTTTCGTTTTACCTGCATATAAAAACAGCTTTTCCAGTTCACCGGCCAATGATTGAAGATCCGAACCTGCCAGGTCTACAATTTTACCTGCTGTCGCCGGTGTGACATGATAACCTTTATTCCTCACAAAGCCTTCCACCCAGCGTTTCAGGGCGGCACCCTTCAACTTTGGGAATTCTGCAATACATCCTTTGTTCCGTATTGTTGTGTAAAGTTTTTTCCTGTGATCCAGTTCTTCCGCGATTAAAACCAACAGACTGCTGGGCATAAGGGAATCGAGATTACGAAGCAGCCTATCGTGCTCGCTTTGCGCCAACTTTTCAAGCTCCGTAACCAGTATCAGTCTCCGGCTGGACAACATAGGAAAGGTATTTGCCGTTTCGAAAATTTTTTCGACAGGGGTATCTTGGGCAGAGTAAATACAATAATCGAAGGCAGCGGATTCCGGAGTCAACAGTGTTCGTTTGATAAGGTCTACTGCTTCTCTACACTGGTACAGTTCAGGACCCAGGATGAGGTAGAAAGAACGGTTTGGAGACGACTTCAGATCTTTTGTCAGATCTTCAAGGCTTTTGAGGATCAAGGGATTGACTTTCGATAATGGTGCCTACCAGGCTCTCCGCAAATGCTCTTGCCAGACGTTCAAGCGCCGGGTTTTCCTCGGAAAAGAAATCCCTCACGTCACTATCAAGGGCGTAACGTTCGCGGAATGTAAAATTTCTGTTCTGCCAGAGAACTTTGGAGTCTTCCAGTCGGATCAACTTCGCGCTTATCTGTACGGTTACCATGAAAGCCGAACCGAATGATCTGGGGCCGAAGGTTACCGGAGTGGACTGTACCGAATGGATTTCTCCGAGAAGCACAGCATCCACTCCAGATTGTTTTGAAATGACAGGGATTCTTGTTCTGACATTGAATTCCTTTAAAACAGCACCCGTTATCCACTGCTCAAGTTTGTATTGACTTGTAAGGTTTTGGAACGTAGGAATTCCCAGAGATTGAATGCTTTCCGGCAGTGATCCTACGGAACTGCGGACCCTGTATCCGCAACCTGAATTTCCCATAGCTAAGACCAGCAATAGGGGGGCGAGAATGTATTTCCGTTTCGATGTTTCCTTCATATCATTGACTAAAGACCGTCGCACATTAAAAACAGCATTTCAACCAACCAAAGAATATGGGAACTTGTAATGAAAACTTTTATCTTTTAAATTTCAACATTCAACTTCTCAACCTGCAACGAAGATTTATACCCGTGAAAGCCGAATTTTTTTCTGATCCTGATATTTCCCTTTGCGGTCGGCATAGGAAGTACGGCATTCCGATTCTGCCAGAATGAAAAGGGCCTGTCCGATCCCTTCACCCGAATAGACTCTGGCGGGCACCGGGGAGGCATTGACAAGTGCAATGGTGATATAGCCTTGCCATTCCGGCTCAAGAGGCGTGACATTGACAATGATCCCGCAGCGCGCATAGGTGGATTTTCCCTGACATACGGCAATAATATTCCGGGGGATACGAAAATATTCCAGGGACCTTCCCAGTATGTAAGAGTTTGGCGGTATCAGGCAGAAGCGCCCCCTATAATCTTTAAAATTTGTTTTTTCGATAACCTTGGGATCCAGTTCTCTGGTACCGGTGAAATCCGGAATTTTATACTCGTCCGAGAGCCGAAAATCATACCCGTACGAAGAAGCGCCATAGGAAATTTTGCCTTCGCGTTTGCGCAGCTCTGCATAAGGTTCGATCATACCGTAATCTTTTGCCATTTTTCGTATCCAATGGTCCGGTTGCGCTGACATTCAAAATCCTCCCCAATCNNAACAAAAGCTGTAAATAGAAATGGCTTGACAGCTTTTATGACCACAAGTAAAATGCCTTCACTAACTTATGGGAGGTCCAGCGTGATAAAGCAGGACATCGTAAACCGTGTTGCAGAGCAGCTGAATATCACCAAAGTNNCCAGGCAAAACTATCCGTTTTAAGCCTGGGAAAGAAATACGTGCCGATAAAATCGTCAGCAGCACTACGGAATAAGCGGTCTCCCCTCCCGTCAGAAAGCCCCATATTGTTGTGAGTAGTGACTTTCAGGAACTCCCTTCTGTTCGTTCGCCATCGCACGGTGAAATGACAGATGTGGAGGAAAAACCGCCCAAACCTGTATTGCACTGGAAACAGTGGACAACCAGTTCCCTTTTGTTCTTTGTGACATTCCTTTGCACATCCTTTGCCGGGTTATTCTATTTAGTTGGGGAGTTAGGATTTCTCGGTGCTGTCCGGCTCTCTTTTTCCAAACCTGATCTGATACTCAGAGGCTTCCCCTTTTCAGTACCGTTTATGGCTATTTTGCTGGCTCATGAGCTTGGCCACTTTTTCGCCTGCCGCTATTACAGAATTCATTGCACTCCACCATATTTTATTCCCGCGCCGATTTCCTTTTCCGGAACGCTGGGAGCTTTTATTAAAATCAAAGCCCCATTTGTAAACAGGCGGGCGTTATTTGATGTCGGTATAGCGGGACCATTGGCCGGTTTCCTTGTAACCATCCCGGTACTTTGGATTGGAATCAGCCTGTCCCGACTTATTCCCAAAGGACTTTACGGTACCGGTGTCATCCTTTTTGGGGAACCCCCCATTTTCCGTCTGATCGGTGCGATGGCTCTTGGCTATAGCCCTGCAATGCATGACATGCTTGCGCATCCAACCGCCATGGCCGGCTGGTTCGGATTGTTGGTTACATGTCTGAATCTTTTTCCGATTTGGCAACTCGACGGTGGACATATTGCTTATGCGGTTACGGGGCAGAATCTACAAAAAAAACTGTCATTTGGCGTTCTGGCAGCATTGATTCTGACAGGACTGTACGGATGGCCGGTGCCGTCCTACCTATTTTTCGGTATCCTGGTGTTTCTCTTAGGGTACCGTCAAAAATTCTACCACCCGGCAACCCTTCGGGATTGGGAGCCGCTTGGAATAGAACGAAAAGCCTTGGCGGTTCTCGCTCTAGTAATCCTGATTCTTTGCTTCACCCCTGTTCCTATTCTTCTTTCTTAGGGCATGACTATCGGATGTCAGCGAAGCCGGAATTATTGGGGCCTGAACGCCCGGACACCCGACAACCGATGTGCGCCGAAAGCCATGAACCTCTTCCCGGTTAGGCCAAAGCGAGCGGGCAAGGCATTCATTTCGACCAGGGACCTGGACAAATACTTAAACCCACTGTACTTCTAACCTAGCGGGCTATCCGTATGTCATTTTATATCTAGGAATTACAAAGTATAGGTCAACACCAGGTCAACGCATAAACCACCCTTGCTGAATCCGGAGGAATCAAAAAGAAGGGACGAAGAAGAATCTCAAACCTGTGATGCAGAAAACGAGAAGTCCGAGCCAGCCGATACCAAGCCTGCGACTTACAACTATCATGAGCGGGACTCTCGGCAAAAAAAGAAGACTTGCCTACGGGGACCTGATGCATATCGATCCCTTGGATGCGCCGGCGATTAAAGTCGGAATATCCAATGGACGGTGCGTAGTGGATCACTCTGATATATAGATAGTATCGGGTGTTGTAAATACAGCATGAGGATTTAATGATAATCATTTCCGCAATACTGAATCTGAAAATGAATTGACTTATTCACTTATTTCCTTACAATGCCATGTATGATCAAATTCAATGTCAATCTTCCCGACGAACTCCACAAACGATTCAAGCTAGCCTGCGTCATGGAAGGAAAAGATATGTCCGAAGTAGTCCGGGCAAGCATCCTGACCTATGTGGAAATAGTCGAGAAGAAACAGGCAAAAAAGAAAAAATAATCCGCAGAGAACGGACCGGCACCGGCGACAACCCGCACCGATTCCGGGTCCTTCGTTCCTGCGAGGAGGAACTCATGGCTAAGCAGAAAAAAACAAATTCGTAAGCGTGTGGCCGAAGATTTCTCCGGTTGGAAGTAAGACGACAAAATATTTGATGAGCAATTAGAGCGTGTATTGTTGGCACTAAGAACAGACAGGCAAATAGAAATGCAGCCACCCAAATCAAAACTGTAAAACGTTGGTATGGGTACGCATCCATGGGGGAATGAAATCATGGCAGTCCTAGCAGAATGCCCCTTCTGTCACAGAAGGCAAACAGCAAAAAGCAAGAAGTGCATGAGCCGGAACGGAAGGGGTTGCGGAGCCGATCTGGAGAAAGCCAGGCGTGCCGGGAAGATAAAGTACTGGATTGCCTACAGGCTGCCCGGGGGAAAGCAGACCTTTGAGAAGATGACAGGAGAAAGGGCGACCTCCATCGAATATGCCCGGGATGCCGACGCAAAGCGAAAGGTCCAGAAACGGGAGAACCGGATCTTCGATATAAAGCCAGAAGCCAAAATGACCTTCAAGGAACTCACAGATTGGTACTTGGGACTTGAGAAGATCAAATCCATGGCCTACTTCCCTACCCTGAAAATCTACCTGAATAAATTCAATTCCGAATTCGGTAATACAATTGTTAGTCAGATCAAAACGGCCGACCTTGAAAACCTTCAGGCAAAACGCAAAGCTGAAGGGAAAGCGGACTC
>DKBB01000320.1 GCA_002451015.1 Acidobacteria bacterium UBA6911 | reverse complement strand
GGAGTGATAATCCTGTAGCTGATTGAAACGTTGTTCCTGTACCTTTTGTCTTCAATGCGGCCGACGGTAATACGGTTGCCGATCTGTTCGATCGGCGGATTGGCCGTCAGATACGCTACTTTCTCTTCCGCATCGGCGCGGAAATCGTCTCTCGCCTTTATTGTCGCCTGAATCCAGACTTCACCGGAATTGCCTTCGATAACCTCTATGCTTCCGGACCCGGTCGAAACATCCAAATCCACGGGGCCGCTTACGGTCAGCAGCCGTTCGAATTCCCCCTCAACCGCGGAAAACGCAATAATGCACCCGGTGAACATAAAGAGAGCAAGCGCAATTGCACAATATATCCCGGCACGTTTCATACGAATTTCCCTCCTTTTTATCCCAATACGATGCGTTTGATGAAAAGGTTCACCCTAATTATCAATCTTTCGGAGCAGCAAAGAAATGATATGATTCCCGCGCGGATGGACCGACCGGAGAATTTGTATTTTAAATGGCTTTTGAAAAATGATTACCGATCCCAGACCAAGGATAATCACACGGCGCACGGAATACGACCGCAGCGATCAAATGACAATGCTTCCTATTCCCGGGGGAAACCGGCTGCACGCGCTTGCGCTCCTGATCGAATCCGCCCTGAAATCCGGAATAAAAAAACAGGTTCAATCGACCTGTGACGGCTTAATGCTGGAATCGGCTGGTCTGTTCAAGGTACCGCGGCCGAAAGTGCGTGTGCTGGATGCGCGCCCGCTGCGCGTGTATGAAACCGGATCGAGCGAGCTTTTCGGCGATTATCATGAAGACAGCGCGTTGATCCGGGTCTGGATGCGAACGGCGGTCCAGAAGCGGGTGACCTCCTTCGGCACATTTCTCAGCACGCTGTGCCATGAGTTCTGCCATCACCTGGACATCCACGGGCTTGGATTTCCCAATACCTACCACACCCGCGGATTCTACGAGCGAACCGCGGTTTATTATCACTGTTGCCGCGGCACGCCGCTTAAACGCCTGATCTGGCGATCCATACCCAGGAACAGATGGACGATCGATTGGGCCCGAATGCGCCAAACCTGAAATTGAAAAACGGCAATCGTCCGGCGCCGGTTCAGGCCTGACACGCACGGTCTGACTTGCGTCAAGGCAGGTCTTGGAAGTAAGATCTCACAAACTTCAATAACAGGAGACAAACGTCATGCGCTCGACTCCCCCGATTGTCAGTATTCTAGTTCTGATGACCGCCGCAATTGTCGCCGGTTATCCGGCTCCCAACGTCTATGCATCCACGGGGCCGATCCCGCTCAACTGCGACCGCGCCTGCCTGGAAAACGTGCTGAATCAGTACCTTTCCGCCCTGGTCGCCCATGATCCGGCGGGATTGCCGCTGTCCAAAGACGTGATGTACACGGAGAACGCCCAGCGCCTGGAGATCGGCGACGGCTTCTGGAAGACGGTCGAGGGCCGCGGCAAATATTCGCACTACTTCGCCGATCCGGAATTCGGCCAGGTTGCTTTCATGGGCACCATGATCGAAGCCGGCGGGCCCATACTGATGAGCCTGCGTCTGCGCATCCAGCTGGGACGCATCACCGAAATCGAGAGCGTTTTCTTCAAACCGGGCGGCGGCGGTCCCAACAACATCGCGGACATGGACAAGCCGTACGAGCCCGAGGACATATGGTTCAAGTCGATTCCGGCTGAAAAACAGATGTCGCGCCAGGAGCTGATTTCGGTCGCCGACGCCTATTTTTCAGGACTGCAGAGAAACGACGGCCGGGGCGTCAACGGCACCGGTACCTATCCATTCACCAGCGACTGCCATCGCATTGAAAACGGGTCGAACACCACAAACGTTCCCAGGCCCCCGAATGAAGCCCCGGACACGATCAATCTTTTTTCAATGGACTGCCTGTCGCAGTTCAAACTGGGCATCTACTTTGTCGTCCAGAACATTCACGGCCGCCGTTTCCCGCTCGTGGACCGGGAGCGCGGCGTTGTCTGGGCGCATGCGGTGTTCGACCAGGGCACGGTCAGCAAGGGAACGCTGTCCGACGGCCGTCCGTACCAGTTCCCGGGCTTCAACCGTCCTTCCAGCATCCTGGTAACCGAGGTATTCCTGATCGAAAACGGTAAGATCCGGCGGGTCTTGGCGGTCGCCCCCTCGGCGCCCTTTCACACGAATACTCCCTGGCCGGGCAGTCTCAGCGGGGATTAGTACGTCATTTTTTCAGAAGATGGCAGTAGCTTTCAGGATGCTGATGCAGGTATTCAGTCAGCGATTGTGCCGGATGTCCGGTCAGTGCGGGGACCGAATCGCTGACGGCAGCCGATTCCCCTTTGGCGATCTGCAGGAAGTGGGTGACGAAAACCTCTACTTCATAATCATCCAGGCCCTTGCCGGTCCATTCGCGACGCTCGGCTTCGAATTTTTCCAATCGGCTTGTCGAACGGGTGCTCCGGGCTTCTTCCGGAGTCTGGGGCTCGTAAACAATCTTTCGTCCTGTGACGGCTGACAGCCGTTCAGCCGTTTTGACCATTGTAAGCGCTTCAGGCCCCGTCACATCGTAGGTGCGCCCTTCATGACCGGTCCCGGTCAATACGGCAACCGCCGTGTCGGCGATGTCGTCCCGTGTCACCCAGCTGATCCTCCCTTCGCCCGCCGGGACACGGATCACGCCGTCGGCCGAAACGCTCCGGGGAACATTATCTGTATACAGATTAGTCCTTAAAAAAGTAAACGGTATTCCAGTATTACGGATGTGTTCCTCGGTGTGAAAGTGATCGTGGGCCAGGATGAAGGTCGCATCCGCGGCGGCATTTAGAACCGAAAGGTAAACAATATACCTGACGCCGGCATACAGGGCCGAATTCACGGCCGTAACCTGTTCCTTGAGCCGGTCGTAGGGTGGAGGCTTCATACGGTTTTTCGCACTGATATGATTGACGCCGAATCTGTCCCGGGCCGAAACCAGGAATAAAATCTCGATTCGCTCCAATGCCCTGCGCATCGAAACGGCATCGCTGTAGGAGGAGGCGGCAACGATCTCTGCGCCGGGCAGATGCGATATCCGGGCAGGGTCCCGTGCGATTAAACGCTGGGCGACTCCAAGTCCGGACAGGCGCCGGGCCACCCTGCCGCCTACTTCCCCGGTGGCCCCGGTGATCGCTAACAATGTCGCCCTCCAAAATAATTTTATCGTCCTGCTTCTGTCAGTGTTGCACCATGGATCAATTTTGTCTGATCGGATGTGGGCGCGTAGAGACCTTCGCGCCAGAAGTACATGGCGAAGGAATAGCCCGGGATCCCGCCCGCGACGACAATGCGGATGTCTTCCGGCCTGTCCAGCATGGGCAGTTTCCCGCCCGGCTTCAATGCTCCTTTGAATGTGGAAACCCGGTCCGGGGGGATCTCACCCGAGTCGATCCTGGGCTGAACATTTGCGATTTCCGCGGGTGTCAGCTCCTCATAGGGAATGACGGCACGTTCATAAATATACTTCTGCAAACTGGCGCGATCGTGGCCCTGGCCGGCCAGTTCCCGAGCCAGCACAGGCTCGAAAAAGAGGATGTACTTGAACGGGCCCGGGTTGGAACTTCCCCGCTTCCATGTGGCCATACCCCACCGGGGTTCCGTCATCATGCGGGCGGCGCTATCCAGGATATCCTGTGGTGTCCATGTTGCCACAGCCCCACCTCCAAGCAGATCGCCCGAGGCGCTCATAACCGAGGATACGGTCACGCAGCTGTCCTCCGGTTTGAATCCCTGGGTGACATGGAACGGCGGCCACGGACTGAATTCCTGGTTCTCCGCAAAGACATAGAATTGCTGTGAGGGACGGCCGACGAGGGCCATATCGTTCACTCCGGGCCATACACGACCGATGTTGATCAGAGCAAGCCGTAAAGCGCGCCCGATAGTGCTATTCGCCCGCCATCCGTAGCCCAGGAAACCGATGCCGGAATTAATTTCGAGTTCCTGCGCGATGGGCCCGGTCACCATGATGGCGAAATTAAAGGATCCGGTGGAAGTCATGACATGCAGGTCATCGTAATCGGGATCGGTAATCCCTTCCATTGCGGCGATGATGATCGGCAGATATTCCGGCCTGGCTCCGGCCATCACCGCGTTGACGGCTATCTTCTCAATGGTGGCCACACCGTTCTTGGGAGCGACCGTGCCGATGACCTCATCCGGGGAGCGGCTGGTGCCCGCAAGCATGGCCGCAACCGCCTCTTTCGTAGGGGGCATCAACGTCAACCCGTCCCCCCACATATTGTCCAGGTAGATATCGTTGAACTTTTCAATGGCACGTGCGTAGGACTCCTCTGAAACTTCGAGAGGCCCTAGATTCTCTTTTTCAGGTTCGGTGCTGGCCTCCTCCGGCGTCAACGGTCTTGTCAGTCCATCGATAAGCTGGTCAATGACCGCCTCGGCAACGGGAATGATCCCTTCGTCGGTACCCCTGAGCCGGTAATAATCCGCGGCCTTCACGGTCACGATACGCGAATTCGGCATGCCGACATCTTCCGCGGCGGATTCTGCGTCATGTACGAAGTTGTCGGTGCAGACATAAACACCGGGTTTGCCGAGTTGTTCCACCCTGTAGTAGCCGGACACGCCGGCCCATGTGCAGGATCCTCAGTCTCCGACGCCGTAAAGGAACGCATCGGTCTCCTTTGCTATCTTCGCCGCGAACTCGTCTCCAAGATCGAAAGCACCGGAGTATCGCAAAACCGTCGTCTCCGGCAACCTTTCTTTCAGGAGTTGTTCAATGCCATTCCAGAAGTGATTTCCGCCAGGCTTTTCGTTCCAGTAGAGGCCGACCTTTTTACCGGCCAGATCGGCGATACGGGCGCTGGGCGCCGAAACGGAAGGCAGTTCGATTTCTCCCCGCGGATTCAGCACTTCCAGAGTGACATTTCCTGAAGTCATGCATCCGACGGCAAGGATCACTGTGGCGGCTATTATTAATGTTCCTATATAAGTTTTTTTCATGAACTCACCCCTCTTTGGAGTGCGGCATGCAAGCGCGTAAGCTCAGCTTGCGAGCGCGCTCCAAATCAGTCGCAGTTTGATGCTAGCCCAACCTGTTTTTATTCTGCATAACATCAGCCACTTTCTTCAGGTCCATATCCTCGAGGGTCTTTCTTGTCGGCCAACCGTTTTTGGTGTTAAAGCCCTCAAAATCGTAAAACTTTGTCTTCCACGATTCGACCTTGGCGCGATCCAGCTTTCGTCCGGAACTCATCGAGTACGACCATTTTTTGGTAGTATGATCGTACATCGGCAGCAATTCCCCCCCGGAATCCTTCTCGTAGATATAATCCGGGAAGACTTCCATGTCACGGTCCCTCCCCTGCAGGGTCCATATTGCCCTGTCCAGTGTAAAGATCTTGCGACCCAGTTCCATGCCGTCGGCGAATGTAATGTTCTTTCCCGTAATAGCATTGAAAAACCTGGGTTCGGCCTGGGGCGTCGCCCCCCGGTTGTCGGCGGAGTTGCATGTGAAGCACATGGGCCATCTCCAGCCGCAGAAGCCGTTGGAGCCGATCCAGAATTTTTCGTAGTGTTTGACCCAGGCGACCTGCTTGACTTTATGTTCCGAATAGATTCCGGTGGGACCGTCACTGTAATCGAGCATGAAGACATCCCCATCGTAGGGAATCATGGCATCCGCCGTAATTTGAACCGCCTGTTCGGCGGACAGGTACGGTTCTTTGCCGACCATCTCGGATGCCTGTGGCATCCAGTGGAGAGGGTAGTTGGCGATTGCATGCAGCATTAGGTCTCTCTCTCCCATCAGCGACCCGAAACCCCATTCGGCTTCAGACCTGGGATCGTAGTGCATGGCGGTTCCCCAATACGCCAGATTGAGATCCCCGGATTTCAGATCCTCTTCATAAGTTCCCCATTTTATTGCAGCCCGGGCCAGACCCTCGGTCAAGTCATTGCCTATCCCGCGGCGGGTGGCAATCTGGTTCATAAGCATTTCCAGAAATCCCATGGTGCCGTACTGATCCATCGGCAGGTCGCATTCGATCTTCTTTCCTTTACCCAGAAGCCCCCTGTTATAGAGCGACTGGACATAACCCTGCATGGGCATGAAATGCCAGTGGCCGAGCCCGTATTTCTGCACCCAGTCGTTGGCCTGGCGGGTCTGCTTCAAGGAAGCGCCCTCCAGCTTGACGGCTGCCGTTCCAGCGCAGACCGATTCATTGCTGTCTCCGCTGGCCAGTCGTTGCCGACAACCCCGGGGGCAGGAAGCGCAGGCTGCCGCACGCGCAGGCACGAGGGGTAGAGCGTTGGCCCCGAAGTACGGGTTATTCGTTACGTTCGCACCGGCGGGGGATCCGTTGACCCAGAAGTAAAATCCGCCCACCATATCCTTCCTGCGGGGATCGTCCACGTCCCACAGAAATTGGCGGAACCAGAGCCGGGCTTCCATAAACGCTTCAGGATCGGCTATGGGTACGTCTCCCGTACCGATGGCGCTGATTGCCTTGAGATTTTTAGAGCCGAAGACACCGCCAAAACCGCCCAGTGCAGCTTGAGAGCCGGGACCGTGCAGCAGGGCGCCCATGCGGCTCCTGTTTTCTCCGGCCACCCCGCAGCACACCACAGCAGGAACCTGGGTGGTGAAGCGGTCATCCACTTGCGCCCATTCGCCATATTTCAAGCCGGGCATCACGCGCCGGGAGATCTCTTCCTGGGTGTCCCAGGTATCCATTCCCCAGATCCCGTCGGCGCTCTCAATCTTGACTTTGTCGTCGACGATATTGATCCAGACGGGAGCGTCGGCCGCTCCTTCAACCACAATGCCGTCCCAGCCGGCAAATTTCAGCTGAGCCGTAAAACGCCCTCCGAAATTGCTGTGTGCGAACCATTCGACCGGATGAAGCATCGGAGCCAGGCCCTGAACCTCGCAACGCCCCGAGCCGGGCATGAATGTGCCGGCAAATGGGTGGTTCATCATTATAATGAGGTTTCTTGGATCGAATGCTTCAAAAGGAAGTTGATCGCCGACCAGGTCGAAAAAAATGGCGGAACCCATCCCGTGGCCGCCGCCGTATTCCTCATATTTTTCCGTAGGAATACTTCTGGTTGATTTTGTAGTCAGGTTCACCCTTAAGATCTTTCCGGTATATCCGCCTGTCATGGTCGTACCTCCTGTCCTCAATTTCAAATTGAGGCCTGTTATTTCACCTCGGGTTCGGTTTTCGGTGCGCCGAAGAACAGCTTCGGCTGGTCGGCCAATGCGGGCGGTTCCACCGTGCTCGAGTCCACCAGTCCCAGGTTTATCCAGTGTATGTTCCGAAGATTGATGTCGTAGCCTTCGGTCTCTTTCTGTTCGGGAGTTTTTAATGCTAATTTGATGGCCTTCATCGGGCAGGACTCCACACAGGCCTGTTTTCCGTTGACGCCACCCGGTTCCTTCCAGTGTGGTGTATCGATGCAGAGATCGCACTTCATGGACTTTTTGATCTTGTGGTTCCAGACCGGACGGTGCGGCTGTTGCGGGCATGCGGAGAGGCAGGTCTGGCAGCCGATGCATTTTTCACTGTCGATCCTCCGGACATTTCCATTTTCCTTATCCACAAAAGCGGCTCCTACAGGGCATCGCTCCACACACACCGGCGTCATGCATTGCCGGCAGGGTGCCATTTTGACGTCATTGGGGAACTTACCGAACGAATCCTGGATTATCTGGATGCGTGACAGCGTCAGGCTCTGAACGCCCTCATGGGTTAATGAACAGGCAAGCATGCAGGTCGTGCAACCCGCGCACTTCTTACTGTCGTAGACCAGGTATCCTGCGGATACGGCATGATCGGTTTTTGCAGGCGCAGGGGATGTTGCCGGAACAGCCGCAGCTACCGGAGTGGAAAGAGCCAATGCAGCTCCGCCACCGACCAGGAAATCACGCCTGGAGAAATTTGCAGTTTTGGCTTTTCTCGTATCCGTTCTTTTGTCTCCAGCCATAAAAAAACTCCTTCGCAATGTATTTACTACCTTACTTAACGGGGAGGATGTGAATCCTGCCCACGTGTCGGCCTTCCGTTTCCGGTGTAAAAGGAAACCAGCCTTTTGCTATATTTTTACTGCATAGCGGAACAAACCATTCAACCATAACTCTTATTTACTATATTTCAATTGCCTCCGAATACCGGATGCGGTCCCAGCAACCCGGATCCCATGATTCAGGAAAATCTTTTAAAGCGCGAGGTTATTATAAGAGATAATCTTGAGGTCTAAAGGGAAAACGGCCGCATTCCGGATACTCTACTCCGATTTAATTATCCTTATCCACGCAACCTCAAGCTTAAATCGGCCTTCTTTCCTGTCGCCGAGCAGGATGCCGATGCCGTTCACTTCGTCCGGATTCAACGGTTGATCCTTCACCAATCGTCCAAATGATGTTGCGACAAATGCGTCTATCGGAACAGTGACTTCAATCCACTCATCCGTTTTCGTGGCAAACTCAGCCCGGTATGAGAAAGCGGTCATGCGTCCGGGAGTGTAGAGGTTTAAGCTGTACTGCCTACCATCTCCCCTGACACGAACCACAAGCTTGTCTCCTTTTTCGAGACCAAGATTTGCCGGCCTTGAACGCACAGATGCAAAACCACCGTTATTTTCCAGAGAAAGCGTGCCGTAAAATACCATCGTCTTTTCTTGGGAGATCCTGAATCGACCATCCGATACGCCGCCCATGACTCCATCATTAACCGTTTGCCATTTAGCAGCTGCGTCCACACTTTCAAATTCAAACAATACTCGATAGCCCGCTGCCTTCATCAGATGCTCTCCTGTCATAAGCGACAATATCACGCCTAGGACAGCATAAATTGCTTTTCTGGACATTTTCCACCCTCCTGACCGGTATGTTTCGTTGTCCGGCGTTCGCAGGCGATCCAAGCAGGTCGTATGCGTATTTTACATAATTCCAAGAATTGATCTTACAGATAAATAAATATGCGATCACTGCCTTTAAAAAAGAAAACCTACAAATGTGCAGGGATATGCACTGCTTTCAATGATCTGGAGATTACAAGGACAAAGCAGGCTGAACGCATTGAAATGGCCCTAGTGACCTCAGCATGCAGCGCCCGTTCTTTCAGGAACCGGCCCCTCCCGTTCACTGAGAATGCACAAACTCTCTATTATGGAGAAACATGAAATATACAGATTTATGTTCCCTGCATCTGATATTATCTTCAAAATCATTCAGGGATATCCATGTGATTGAAGGTATGAAGCGAAATACTCCTGAAACATATGCCCGCCAAACGGAGCCGATCCAGAAATGGGCTGTTACCTATATCAATGCATTCCGGATCGCTCTGGACACTCTCTGGATGCACAAACTGAGGTCTGCACTCACGCTGTTCGGCATCATTATAGGCATTGCAGCCGTTGTCCTGGTCGGTGCGACCCTGGGAGTCGTGCGGGAATCCGTTGTGAGCAGTACCGCACAAACTTTCGGCACCGACAATTTCCTCGTAGGACAGGTGGGTTCCGTCGGGGATCTTGGCCGAAAGGCATTGGCCGAAAAGCTCCGGAAAAACCCCGAAATCTATCGTCGGGAGGCTGACAGACTTGCCGAAAAAATCGAACCATATGCCCGGACAGCGCCGGTTTTGCAGAGCTTTTCGGACGTCAAAGCCGGGAAAAGAATGTTCCTCACCGCACAGGTCATCGGATCGAATGCAACGATCCAGAATATCCGCAATATTGTGTTAAGCAGTGGACGGTTCTATACGGAGGCAGAGAATCAACGATCGAAGGGTGTTGCGGTTATCGGTCAGGCCCTTGTCGAGGAACTCTTTCCGGAGGTGGATCCCCTGGGCAAACAGGTTCGGATCAAGGGAAGGCCTTTTGTTGTAATCGGCGTGCAGGAAAAGCAGGGGTCCAGTTTTGGCAACTCGCTTGACCGGAATGCCTACATTCCGCTTGGAGCCTATGAAAAGATCTGGGGAAGCAGGAATTCTGTCGATTTATACGTACAGCCGAATAATCCGGAACGATTTAATGAAATACAGGAAACGGCCCGGTTCCACCTCCGCGTCCTGCGCCGGTTGAAGCCGAACGTCCCGGACAACTTCGACATCCTGACGCCGGAAGCGAACCGCGACTTCCTGGCGCAGATTGTCGACATGATAGGCATTGCCATCATACCGATCAGTTCCGTAGCACTGATTGTGGCCGGCATCGTCGTCATGAACATGATGCTCGTTTCGGTCACAGAACGGACACGGGAAATCGGGATTCGAAAATCTTTGGGCGCGCGGAACCGGGACATTCTCACCCAGGTTTTGCTCGAATCCACCATTCTTACAGTCCTGGGCGGGACAATCGGGCTGTTTCTCTCCTACCTGACCACCTTTGGCCTGGAAAAAGCATTCGATTCGGAAGTAGCCATCCAACCCGAGTACATACTCATGGCTCTGGCCGTGGCCGCGACCATAGGAATCGGCGCGGGTATTTTCCCGGCTTTACTGGCCGCCAGAATGCCTCCGGTCGAAGCCCTGGGTTCGGAGACCTGAAATGAACCGGAGCCTGTTTAATAGTGAAGCCCTGGACTCTTCACTGTCCAACATCCTGGCACACAAGTTCCGATCCCTGCTGACGATCCTGGGAATTATAATAGGAATTATCACGATCGTGCTGGTAGCATCGGTCCTGGTTGGGGTGCGGAACAATATCATTTTATTGTTCCAAGGGCTTGGGACCGACAACATCTTCGCCTACCATCTGAACCGCGATCCGGGCAGTACACGTCTGCAGCCGGAAGAGATGACCCGAAGGCCCCTGAAACCTGAATTCGCGCATGCACTTTTAAGCATCTGCCCTTCCTTGAAAGATTCGGCTGTGCAGCTCTATGTACCGAGTATCGTGGCAGGACAGGCGCAAACGGCCAGGTACCGGAACGTAGAAAACGAAAATATCCAGGTTCAGGGCGCTACGTGGAATTACCCGCAGGTTACCAGTGCGGAGATGCGCTCGGGGCGTCCATTTTCGCTCAAAGAGGAAGAGAGGCGCGCAAAGGTCTGCCTCCTGGGATCCAATATTGCCCAGTCACTTTTTCCTTCTTCGGATCCAATCGGGAAACAGGTCGAGATGGGTGGAGCAATCTTCACAGTGCTCGGAGTGTTTGAGAAACATGAGGGGGGAGGATTCGCGGGGGAGAACCGGCGGAACAATGTATTCGTAATCCCGATCAGTACCGCCCGGCTGCGCTACCCGGATGCCGATACGGTAATCCTCTACTGCCAGGCAAAGCCGGGGATGCGCGACATTGCCCTGGAGGAAGTCGAATCGGAACTGAGACGGCTGCGGGGATTGAAATCTGGGGATGCATCGGATTTTTTTCTTAGCACTTCGGACTCCATAATACAGCAGATTGACCGGATTACCGCGCTGTTTCGAATAGGAACGTTTATCATATCAGGTCTGGGCCTACTGGTCGGCGGCATCGGGGTCATGAACATCATGTTGATGTCGGTCACCCAGCGCACCCGGGAAATCGGGATCCGTAAAGCCGTCGGCGCCCGCAAGCGCGACATTGTTGCGCAGTTTCTGCTGGAAGCGGCTGTGTTGACGACGATCGGTGGCCTCTGTGGAGTTTCGCTGGCGGGGTTCCTGGGCTTGATTCTGGCTTATTTTATTCAAGGACTTCCTGCCGTACCGCCCGCCTGGGCGGTTTTTTCAGGCCTCGGCGTTTCCACCATGGTCGGTCTTCTCTTTGGCGTCTGGCCTGCCGTCAAGGCCGCCCGCCTCGATCCCATCGAATCCCTTCGCTACGAGTAAACATCCCTTCTTTATCATCCGTTGATTAACGGTTTTTTTCAGGATTCGATCCTAGGATAGTAACTCCTACCCTGTCTCAAAAAGTCACTCGAATAAATGCTTCCCCAAAAGCCCTTTCGAAAATCGCGGCCTTCTCTCCAACAGAAAGTCTTTTCACTCCTTACCGATACAGATCAGGTGACTGTCGGTACGGAAATACCACTTGCCGTCTACCAGCGCCGGGCTGGCCAGCATTCTTTCGCCTATGCTATTGATATGGGAAAGATTAAAATCGGGGGCGGGATTGACGACAAAAGCTTCCCCATCGTCGTTAATAAAGAATATCTTGCCTTCAACTGCGACTGGGGACGCCGAAAATCCCTCCCTTCTAGGCTCGCCCAGGCGTATCTGGCCGATGAGTTCTCCGGTCTTTGCGTGATGGCAGGCTGCAATACTGGCCATATCGTTGATAGTATAGATATATTCACCAAGCAGCAGAGGAGATGGAACAAAGGGGGATCCTTTGGGTGTGCTCCAGACAACATGGGAACTTGTCACATCGCCCTTGCCTCCCGGCCGAACTGCCAGGGTAGGTCCCGCACGGCCCGAACTGCAATAGACCATTCCATGGCCAACGACCGGCATGGGTATTACTTCCATAGTATTGCCGCGACAGTTCCAAATCATCTCCCCCGTCAGCGGATCGTATGCTTCAATATTTCGGCTGCTGCTGACAATGATCTCCACGTGATCATCTACTTGAACTGCTACAGGGGATCCCCATCCTGGCTTGGGCTCACGGCTTTTACGCCATAATTCCCGTCCCGTATCCTTGTCGATTGCAACAATGAATCCTGAATTTGCCGCGGCTCCAGGCCCAAAACTTATTTGATCCTGAAACAGAATGATACGGTCCCGGTAAAGCAGAGGAGACCCTCCGGGACCGTGATAGAGATTTATGGAACCGAAATCGATATGCCATATAACTTTGCCTTCAAAATCGAGCGCGATGAGTCCGGCGCTGCCAAAGTAGGCATAAATCCTCTCTCCGTCTGTAGTGGGGGAAGAGGATGCGTAGCTGTTTTTTTGGTGCACCTGCTCGGCGGGTGATCCCGGGACAGCTGTTTCCCAGAGCAGAGATCCGTCCGATCTGTTATAGCAAAGGACGGAACGACGGGAACCATCTTCCGCAGCCGTTGTAAGAAACAACCGATCCCCCCAGATGATGGGGGAGGAATGCCCGCGCCCGGGAACAGGAACCCTCCACACCACGTTTTCCGTATCGGACCATTTTTCGGGGTATCCGGAACCGGAAACCAGACCCTGCATCGAGGGTCCGCGCCAGGCAGGCCAATAATTTGCGGCTTCGCCTTCCGGGGGAACCATGGAAACTGCAAGATCAGAACCTTCAAAAGCCTGGCTGCCGCCAGGATACGAGAACGAATGAAGAACGGCTAAAACAATGGATATCCAAAGGGGGTTGAGAAAAAAACGAGTTGTTACTGTGGAATTTTTTAGGAATCTATTCACGGCTTTTCCTTCTATAGGGATTTTCTTCAGCTCCGGGCCAAGAGGGGGAAATCATCTTGCATGAACCGATTCCATACTATCATCCTCAGAAGTCTGTCTGTTGCCAAAAATTCGTTCACCCTGACAGGGGACAGCGGCGTTCAGTGTCGCCGGGATAGATAACTATCATTCGTTTGCTTCGGAAGAAGAGCTTCGATATGGAATAGCAGGTGGAAATTGCAGGGAGAACCGTGCCCCGGGAGGCAAGCTGAAAATTTAAACTTTTCTATAATATTTTGCCCTCGATAGCTCTTGGCAGGATAAATTAAATCCTCATAGCCACACTAGCTTTAACAGGGCGTTCTTAAAACCTCCTTGCAGTTTGTACCGATACCAGGAATCCATCTTTTCTCTTGAAACCTTCTTCATAGAGGCGGTCCGTACGTGCAGCAAAAGAGGCCCCCGGCAGCGGCAAATCCGGCTAGCGGTCAGGCCTGCCGGTAATCATTACAGATCTTTTAAGATCCGTGATATAAAACCGGCCAGGAGGTTATACCCATGCATGCTAAATCAACGATCTGTTCCGTGTTGTTGCCGGTATTTTCGCTCGCATTCCTTCTTTCCATTCCCGCTTTCGCCCAACTCACGCCGGCAAACGGAATCGGTGTCACGATGGGCCACATTCATTTACTCGTCCCCGATCCTGAAGCCCATAAAAAATTGTGGATGGATATCTTCGACGCCCAGGTAGCCAAAACCGGGGCCCTGGAATTTCTCAAACTGCCCGGAATTGTCCTGCTGATCAACAAGGGACAGCCCGCAAGCGCTGTCGGGGAGCCGACTGCAGATCACTTTGCACTAGTGGTGCGGGATCTCGCCGCCGTCACAAAAAGTCTTGCCGCTGCCGGCATCGGACTGTCGGAGGGAGAAATGGCTGCTTTCCCTGACGGGGTACGGGTGGAGTTTATCGAGGACAAGAATCTCGGCGTGCCCGTTGCTTTTCACCATTTCCATATTTTCACCGATGACGCCGAGGCGCTCCGGAGCTGGTATGTGCAAAATTTCGGCGGAATCAAGTTCCCCGACGGACCCAATTTCCCTGGCGGGCAGATCTATTTCACGGAGCAGTCGAACCCGCCGCGGGTGCCGACAAAAGGGCATGCACTCGATCACATAAGTTTCGAGGTCAAGGGACTGGAGGCATTCTGCAGGAAACTTGAAGCTCAGGGCACCAGGCTTGATATGAATATCATCGATGCGCCCCAGATCGGTCTGAAAGTCACTTTCGTCACCGATCCGGCAGGTACCCGTATCGAATTAACGGATGGCTTTGCCGGGAAGTAGCCGACGGTTCCTCCGAAGCGGTTTCAATATATACGGTCCGGACATGCCGCTTGGGCGCACAGGCTGTTTTAAATCAATTAAAAGTAATTTTATAGCATCGCATCAGCAAGCGGATCCATCTATAAAAAAAGGAGACAATCGGCTATGAACCGCAAGCAATTCATGGAATATGTTGCGCACTTCAACAACCGCAGATTTGACAGGGTTGCCAGCTACTTCAGACCGGACGTCACTTTGGAATATCCCGATAATTTTATGGGATCCCAGAAACCCGGCATCACCGGAAGGACACTCCATGGCCCGAAAGAGTTTATCGCCAACTATAAGGCGCTAACCGCCAACATTCGCGAAGTTCTTAATGTGGGAGTTTTCATTTCCAGAGGCAATCAATTCTGCGTCGAACTGATCACCGAGTTCTACGTTTTTAAAAAGCCCCCGGCCGGTGCACCAGGGGCCCAGTGGAAAAAAGGAGAAACCCATATTCTGAATCAGAACGTGCTCTACGACCTGGATGACAAAGGAAAATTCAAGCGTATCCGTATTTTTCATCATCGCCACCTGGATCCCAAGACGGTGAAAAACGGATAAACGAAGCCTGGAACGAGCACCTCGGATTTTCGTCTCATTTCCACGGAAGGTGCATCAGAGTATCGCGGATCGGACCGATATCCATCCCCTCGGCGTCGTCATGAGTGCGGGGGAGGTAAATGTCCGTGCAAGATAATGATAATACGCTGGTTCCACATTGGCCATAAACAGTAATCCGGTACAGGTAGCAATCCCTTCCCCATGTCTGCACGGACGGTTTTTTCTTGAAGATCGGGATTTCGACCGGCTGGATCGTTTCCATCCACCTCAGGACCGTTTCGGAAGGGATTTTTGCTTTTTTCCCCTCTGAGCTTAATACTCTGCCGTCGGGATAAATCCAGAATGCGTCATACCACCCGAAATAACCGCCGGTGCGTTCAAATTTCATGACATAACCGGAAGGCGGGATGAATGGGTCCCTCCCCTGAATTTCCGTAGCAGCGATTGAGCAGGAGGAAATAAAAATGCTCCCAATCAAAGGGATAAATAGTAGGGATTTGGATGCGATATTCATTTTACGGGCCTTCATTCCACCTTGTTTCATGGCAGCGCCTCTTTCGGCAGTGATCCGCAGCCACCTTTCTACTGCAGGATTCCTATAATATTTATACGTGACAGGAAGCTTTTTCTTAGAAAAAAGAACCCTGAGGGTTCCGTCTCCTCAATTCTACTCACACGTAAACCAGGGAAGTCGCTTAAGGCAAGAACGACATGCGAATTCGTATTTTGTCATGCTCTCAGCGGAGAATATAAACGGGAGAAATCTGGGCAGTAATTTAAGAAATAAATCCAAGAAGAATCCTCCGTATTTCCGTACAGCCTTTACACGGGATCCGGTCATCGCTTCCCATCGATAATATTCCAGGGTATTCCGACCGTTAATCCTGCGCCCGTTGCAGCAGCTGTTTAATCCGGGTGGATGTCCCTATCTTTATTTTCGACAGGCGTCGGATGCAGAATCTTGATCCTTCATTGCGATTCATGAAGGCCGCAGGGAGGATCCGGTGGAAGAGCGACAAGGATNNCGATCCATTGAAGGCTTTTCATCTTGTGCGGCTTTGCGACTGGCGGGGCTCCCGTCACAGTCAGTCTATTTCCTTCGCGCCCCAATTAATCTGGAGTTTGTCGGCCTTGATGTTTTGAACCATTCCGCCGGTTAAAAAGAATTCGCGGTCCGAACGCCCGGATGTTTCATAGAAGTAGCCTGAAACATCGTGGAGAATTACGGCTTTCGCTTCGAAGTCGAATGC
>DKBB01000124.1 GCA_002451015.1 Acidobacteria bacterium UBA6911 | reverse complement strand
GCTAACTGAATCTTGAATTTCCTGGTGGTAATCCACAACAGTTGCTATACAGGTTTGGCATAATTTAGGATTTTGCGCACAAATCCAGTATTCAGCGGATAGCATGGGACTAAGAGATCAAGGTGAGGTTCCTCTAATGCGACCCGGTTGATCCTCATGGACATGACACATCCCGGAGGATTAGGAAAGCTGAGTATTGGAACTGCTACTTCAACGGAACCGGGATGTCGGAGGATGCCGAAAATTGGCGGAACAACGATCCTTTCAACCTGAAAGCTACCAACAACCGTACCGAAACACCGTACGAATACTATTATGGTGGCTTCAACACCATCACCGGCGATACCGGCGGAGCGGATGGCCGGGACGGCCGGTACTGTCTCGCATTTCCCGGCGCAGTCGAATGATTTTGCGAATTGAAATCACACGCCCGGATTCTTCCAGCACGCGTGTTTATTGGGGGTGGTTTGCGCAACAAATACGCTATAATTTGTTTTAGAAGATCTGACGAATTTCACCCCCCGTCAAGCCGAAAGTGTCAGAGAATAGAAAGCCGCCGTTTAAAGATGAAAAAAGGAGGAGTACATGATCCAATTCAATACCATCGATGACGTGCTGGAATTTGCCATCAAGGACGAACAACGGGCATCCGATCTATATGCCGGACTGGCAACCAGGAGCAGGAACAAAGAGATCCAGCAAATGTTTGAACAGTTTTCCAGGGAGGAACTGGGGCATAAGAAGAGGCTTGAATCCATCAAAAGAGGAAGTGTCGTGGTTGTGACCCCAAAAATTGTTCAGGATCTGAAGATCGGGGATTACCTGGTGGAGGTCGATACATCCAGGGATGATCTTAGCTATCAGGAAGCCTTGATCGCCGCGATGAAAGAGGAAAAAGCGGCCTTTCGGCTCTATTCGGATCTGGCCGCCCGGACCGATCATTCCGAAATGAAAGAGACCTTCCTAAAACTTGCCCAGGAAGAGGCAAAGCACAAGCTTAGGTTTGAGATTGAATATGACGACTACATATTAAAAGATAATTAGTAGGTTCACCTGCCGGTATATTACATAGGCTTTAGCCTGACGATGCGGATAGGG
Organism: Acidobacteria bacterium UBA6911; assembly: GCA_002451015.1. Taxonomy (GTDB): domain Bacteria; phylum Acidobacteriota; class UBA6911; order UBA6911; family UBA6911; genus UBA6911. Next base: position 4,178 of record DKBB01000124.1, on the reverse strand, counting down.
AAAACAAACACCGTCTTTTAGATATCTTGTTTCCATTCGGTATACGTATATAATATCCTATCCGGGCGGCTGTAGCTTTTGGGTGTGAGTCACGCCTGATCATTCGTCGAGTCGGGCTGTGCCGAAGAAGGGGCGGCCGCCGAGAGAAGTGCGGAAGGAGTAGAGGGCGATGGCGGCAAATATAGCAAGAGTAGAAAACCCATGGCCGGAGTACCATGCAGAGGGATCGAGGGTTGCCGGGAGTACATTTAGCCCGAATACGAGAAATAGGGCAAGCACTTCACTTAGAAATCCAAAGAGCATTAGTATGGAAAAAACATGACACCGCTTACCAATGACGTCGAAATTGTAAAAAGGGATCCATAATTATCACCCGCGGCTATCATGGAAATATATTTCCCTCACTGCAGGGGAAATTGACCTGCCGGGCAGAACCTTTAGGCGAAACCTGGCGGGGGGTTTTGAAGGCAGGCCGATACAGTCGAGCATCTTTCGTATCGCATCAGGAGGATCCATTGCGCAGAGTATGCGCATGCGGTCGCCACATTCCGGACATTCTAAAACGTCTATTTCAAATACATGCTTTACAATCGTATATAGCTTTAAAAGGAAGAGAGGTAAAATACGGATGGGGCCAGTACCCGGACTGTGTAATAAGCCGTTCTTGACCGAATATTTCGGCATACGCATTACTTATCATGGAATACAAATATCCTAAAGGAATTCCATTCATGAAAAACAATGAAGAATCTCCGGACTCAAAAAGAAATTCGACCGCATTTTCTTCCCGGTTAAATTTGACCGCAAAAAATCTGAAGATTGTTTTCGAGCACCACCTTCGATATACCCTGGCCAAAGACAGCTTCACCGCGACAGAGAGAGACTATTACTTTGCACTTTCGCTGGCCATTCGCGATTTCCTTGTTGAACGCTGGATGGCAACGCAGCAGACGCACCATAAGCGGAACGTTAAACGGATGTATTACCTGTCCCTGGAATTTCTTATAGGGCGGCTTCTGGGTAACAACGTGATCAACCTTAAAATCGAAGACCTGTGCTTGAAGGTTATGCAGAAGGAAGAGCTGGACTGGAATCGGCTTCGCAATTACGAAAACGATGCCGGGTTGGGCAACGGCGGTCTGGGCCGGCTGGCGGCATGCTTCCTGGATTCCCTGTCAACTTATAAATACCCCGCCATAGGTTATGGACTGCGATATGACTACGGAATCTTCAACCAGCGAATCGTTAACGGATACCAGGTCGAGGAACCGGACGCCTGGCTGAAACAAGGATATCCGTGGGACATTGCACATCCGGAGTTCTCTTTCAATGTGGGTTATGAAGGTCGGGTGAAAACCGAGGTCCATAACGGCCAAACGCGCTGGAAATGGATTCCGGGCAAGTCGGTTATCGGCATGCCGTACGATCTGCCGATAGTGGGATATGGAGGGGAGGTTGTAAACACCCTGCGATTGTGGTCGGCCCGGGCGGCCGAAGAGTTCGATCTGGACGACTTCAACCGCGGTTCCTATATCGATGCGGTTGAAAACAAAGTCCTGGCCGAGAACCTGACAAAGGTTTTGTATCCGAACGACAATATGTTTGAAGGCAAGGAACTTCGTTTGAAACAGGAATATTTCTTTGTGTCCTGCTCCATCCAGGACATTATCCGCCGGTTCAAAGTAGGCGGACACGAATGGAAAGAGTTCCCCGGTTATGTCGCCATACAGCTGAATGATACGCATCCCGCGCTGACGATTCCGGAACTCATGCGTCTCCTGCTGGACGTGGAAGGACTGGGCTGGGAGGAGGCATGGGATATTACGACGGCGACAACAGGCTACACCAACCATACCATACTGCCGGAGGCTCTCGAGCGCTGGCCGCTGAACATGCTCGAANNCAGATAATCCAGGAAATCAACGGACGTTTTTTGCGGACCGTCGCCAACCGTTATCCTATGAATTTGGATCGCCTGCGCAGGATGAGCATAATAGAGGAAGGCGAACAGCAAAACATTCGCATGGCGAACCTGGCAATTGTCGGGTCCCATTCGGTAAACGGTGTTGCGCAAATGCACACTCAACTGCTGCGAAACTCCCTGCTGAAAGATTTTGCCGACTTCTGGCCGGAAAAATTCAACAACAAGACCAATGGAATCACGCAGCGGCGCTGGCTGCTGAAGGCCAATCCGCCACTGGCCGCTTTAATTACCGAAGCAATCGGCGACCAATGGATCACCGATCTCGAGCAATTACGGGGATTGGAGCCTCTGGCTAATGACTCCGCCTTTCTGGAGCGCTTCCGTTCAGCCAAGCAGCAGAACAAGGCCAATTTGGCCGGATACATCAATAACCGTGTACATGTAACTATTGATCCCGAATCGATGTATGACGTCCAGGTGAAAAGGCTCCATGAATACAAACGCCAGCTTCTCCTGGCGTTGTATATAATCCAGCGCTACAACCGGATAAAGGACAATCCCCATGCCGACTTCATGCCCAGGACTTTTATTTTCGGAGGAAAAGCTGCCCCGGGATATGCCACAGCCAAGCTCATCATAAAGCTTATCAACCAGGTCGCCGAAGTCGTCAACGGCGATCCTCATGTCAATGCCCAGATGCGCGTGGTATTTGTACCCAACTACCGTGTCTCGCTGGCGGAGCGCATTATTCCCGCCGCAAATTTAAGCGAGCAGATCTCCCTTGCCGGAACGGAAGCTTCAGGAACCGGCAATATGAAATTTCAGCTCAATGGCGCGCTTACAATCGGTACGCTTGACGGAGCGAATATAGAGATCCTGGAGGAGGTCGGAAGCGACAACATCTTCATTTTCGGACTTACGGCCGAAGAGGTTGCGCGGCGCCGTCCCGACTACGATCCCTTCGCCCTCTATAACGGCAATGAAGAGATCCGTCGGGTCCTTCAGATGATCGAGCAGGATTTTTTCAGCATGTTCGAACCCGGCATCTTTCGTCCCCTGGTGGATATTTTACTGGAAGGGGGGGACCCGTACATGGTTCTGGCCGATCTGACTTCATTCGCCGAAGCGCAGGATCAGGCAGACAAGCTTTACGGCAACCCCAGGGCATGGGACGAAAAGGCGGTCCTCAACGTAGCCCGCAGCGGTAAATTCTCTTCCGACCGCACCGTTCAGGAGTATGCAAAGGAAATATGGGGAATCGTTCCCTGCCCGATCGACGGAAACAAAATTACGGAATGATGTTGATAAGCACGAATAAACAGCCCCTGGAATAGCGCAGTCAACTACCCCTCCAATTTTCCAGGCCGCTTCCGGCACGGATCTACTGGACTCGCCGTTGTTGTTATTCAGAACAGCGGAATGGGACTTCACCTTTACGCCGTTAACTTGGAGAAATTTCTTTCCTTTTTTAATAAATTGCCCCTGTTATTTTTCCTACTCAAGTGCATAGGAAAAATAAAAGCGTGTTTTTAAAATTTAATCCCCTATCGAAACCTGTCCCCTTGTTTCTGATAAGGCACATTCTGTAATTTTCGTTGAATTTTCGCTCATGATTTTACTATTTATTGCCGTGGGTAAGCCATAAAAACTGAGATAATTGCACACCGATATTTTTAGTCGACCGTACAGGTGATCGTAAGAAGCTCTAATTGAAATATATTTCCCTCACCGCAGAAACCCGCACTTAATCTGGTTGAAAATACAGCAGTCTGAAAACACCTCATCCGTTAAAGGCAAGGAAGCGGGCCTCGGTAACGAAGAGGAGAAGACAGGATCTTGTATTTTGCTTTTTAGTGATATTTTTCATTTTCGCTACGGCTTTGAGAGAAGTTTTTGTCTTAGGTGGAGTTTCCGTTCATTGCGGGAATGAAGCGGCCGTAGTTTGCATACGGGAATTTTGCTTCTTAATTGAAATGAATGCGTGAAAAAAGCAGGGGGGAATAAACGCAAAATTGAATAAGTTGAATATTACCTGAGAATACTGCGAACTTTATTTGTAGTTGAATGAACAGTATTTGAGCGCCGGCAAGGTCGATTCAGGATCGGCATTAATGGACAAGACGGACCATCCCACAGGCGCATAACTGCTGCTCCGGGCCTTCCTCGTAATACAAAGTAGTGACGCTCCACCCCTCTTTATTAGGTTCTATGATCCATGTTCCCTGTCTTTCGCATTAGAGGAGCACTTCTTAGA
>DKBB01000207.1 GCA_002451015.1 Acidobacteria bacterium UBA6911 | reverse complement strand
ATTTGCGCCGTTCAAATTCCGGGCGAGAGGGCTCCGCTCCTGGTAACCCGTGAAATGGTGCGTGGAATGAAGCCGGGTTCCGTCCTGATAGACTTCGCCGTGGACCACGGTGGCGTATCCGAAACAACCCGCCTGACTCCGACCGAAGACATGACCTATGTCGAAGAAAATGTCACCCATTTTGCTGTCCCGAATGTCCCTTCATGGGTCGCCCGCACCGCCACCCACGTCCTGTCGAACGCCCTGCTTTCCTACCTTCCTTCGATCTGTCAGGCCGGAATTCCCCAGGCATTGCGCGATTCTGAAGAAATCAGACCGGGAGTCTGTACGTACCAGGGGCATATAACCAGCAAGCATCTGCCGGAAAACCTAGGAAAAGGCTTCCGGACGATCGAGTCGTTGTTATGAAAGGAGGCGTTCCATGGACTGGTCGAGCCAATACAAACAGCGACTCTGTTCGGCGGATGAAGCGGTATCGTCCGTAAAAAGCGGTGACTGGATATACATCAGCGGTAACGCAGCGGCACCCAGAATGCTTCAGGAAGCGTTGGCGCGAAGGAAAGCCGATCTTCAGAACGTTATATTGATGCATGGATTGCTGATGGGACAGGATCCACTCGCCCATCCTGAAATGGCGGGCCATTTCAGACACAATTCGCCGTTTGTCGGTTCTGCGGACCGCGATGCAGTCAACAGCGGCCGCGCCGATTATCTGCCGGTTTTCCTCCATGAAGTAGCGGGATTACTGACGTCGCGGCAAATGCCGGTGAATGTAGTGATGCTCCACACCACGTTGCCGGATGAGCATGGATTCATGAGCCTGGGCACGGAAGTCCTGGCTTCAAGAGCGGCCCTGGAAAATGCCGAAGCCGTGATGGTCCAGGTTAACGAACGCATGCCCCGCACTCTGGGCGACTCCTTTATCCACATTTCTTCGGTTCACAAGATTGTGGAAGCATCCGAGGAACTGCCGGTCCTGGAAAAAAAGGGCTACACCGAAGTGGAAAAACGGATCGGCGAATATATCGGAGAACTGGTTGAGGACGGGTCGACCCTGCAGTTGGGAATTGGAGGCATCCCGGATGCCGTTCTGGCCGCCTTGCACAAAAAAAAGAACCTGGGCATTCATACGGAGATGATATCGGACGGCGTTAAGGAAGGCGTGGAAACCGGATTTATAACAGGATCAAAAAAAACCCTGCACCCCGGAAAGGTCATCGGAACTTTCGTTCTCGGCAGCCGGGAATTATACGATTACGTGCACAACAATCCCGTTTTTGAACTGCATCCGGCAAACTACACCAACAACCCACTCGTAATAGCCCGGAATGAAAGGATGGTATCCGTAAACTCGGCCATCGAAATCGATCTGACGGGGCAGGTCTGTGCCGATTCCATAGGGCCATACATCTACAGCGGTTTCGGAGGCCAGGTGGATTTCGTTCGTGGCGCCGCCATGTCGGAAAACGGCAAACCCATCATTGCCCTTCCGTCCACGGCAAGGGACGGAACCGTATCCCGAATCGTGCCTTTTTTAAAACAGGGAGCGGGCGTTGTCACAAGCCGCGCGGATGTTCATTATGTTGTCACGGAATACGGCGTCGCAAACCTTCACGGGAAAAATCTGCGGGAACGGTTCAAGGCATTGACCGCGATTGCACATCCTGATTTCCGGGAGGAATTGGAGAAAGCCGCCCGAGATCGCAAACTTTTACAACAGGTGTCTTCATAAATGGTGACAGGCTAGAATTTCACTTTTTAATATTCAGTCCAAAAGCAATCTCACCTGAAACGGCATTGCTTTTCCGAATTAAAGTAACGACGTCATATTTAAAAAGTGAAATTCTAGCCTGTCACCATTTATTTTGATGCCTTGCCGCTGATTCTGAAGTAGCTCTCCGGCGGCCCCAGATAACTGGGCTTCAATCTGCCAAGATCCACAACGATTTTTTCCAGCACCACTGCAGGATCGACCATCCAGATTTTGAGCGTATGATAACCGGGCTTGGCCACTTCATGGACGGACCGGATCGTCCGAACCGAATTCCTAACCGATTCCTCCCATTCCCGATTCCCGTTCCGGGCGTCAAAGCCCTTCGGCACTATGTCAATAACCTGCGGGGCTTCATCATCGAAAGAAACCGCGTAGCGCAGTCCGCGGTCCGGGCTGAAATTCAATGTCGGAGCAAAGGTCGCAAGTACAGATGCTTCCCCTGGCGTGAACAGATACATTTTGTATTCAAGGCGGGGGGAGGCCACAGGAGGGTTTGTGCTGCCGGCAGTCACGGGAATTATCGTCATGGCGGAAAGAGTCCGGCCGTAACCTTCAATCCTCTCCCAGCGCGCCTGCCCAACCGGGACATTATCGGTGCAGTGTTCCGCTTCGATGGAAACGTACCCGTCCCCTTCGACAAAACCTTCCAGTGTGTCGCGCGTAATGTCCATTTTGTGGACAACGGGGATGTCGATTTCGACACCTTCGGCGCCGGCACGGCTAATTTTTAACGTTCCCTTCTCGGCATCCCTCGGAACATTTGCCCAGTTTACAGTAATCCAGATCCGGTCTTCCATCGTGACCATCCCTCCCAGGCTGCTGGGCACAATCCATGGATTTTCCGTTTCAACCGAATAGACAAACGGCTCGGCACCCCGGTTGAATACATCAATATAACGTCGCTGCCGATTGAAGGGATCAAAGCCGGGAAGTACCGGCTTTTGGGACGAACCGGGCCACACGGAAGAGGAGCCTTCAATAGACACCCCCATGGCGGCGGCTTGAGGCAGTTCCAGTCTGGCAACCTTCGGCATGACGTTCTGCGGGGGATCCTGCCAGATGGTGTACCCGATGTGCACCTGATCCATGAAATGGTTCCACTTCCCGCCTGCAAACGTATTGTTGTAGTAATCCATCAGGTTTGCGTCCGCTTCAAACAATTCCTGCACACGGTCCGCCATGTCGTTTGTCGCAGCACGGGACTGTTTTGCATACAGGTCATTTTTCCCCGCCGCAAGATAGAGTTCGTTGACCTGCGCACAAGCTCGGACCGGAAACAGCACCAGCTCGTAGAAGGCGTCCCTGGCCTCTTCAGGCAACCTGCGGTAAATCTCTTCAGCCCGAGATGCAATATCCTGAAAATCCGCCACGATTCTATCCGCTTCCAGGTAATTGTTGAGCGCGTAGGTGTTCCGCTCCAGTAATTCCGGTTTCCTGCGGGCATTGTATTTCGTATATTTCTCAATAATGTCGGCGATATCATCTGCAAATTGCGCACCGAATTCCCGAGCCGCCCATAGTTTCGTGTATTGCCCGATATTCCGGTTTGTCCATCGGTTCGTGTCCCAAGCCATGTTCAGAAAGAATTCCATTGGGAAAAGCACGTGCTTGAAGTGCCCGACATTGACGATCCATATCCGGTCGGCGCCGTATTGTTTCGCCAGGTTCATCTGCTCCCAGACTTTCGGAATGGATACGGTGTTGATCCATTTATAGTTGCGCGGTCCGCCGACATAATCGAAATGATAGTAGATTCCTGCGCCGCCCTTTCGCTCGCGTTCCTCCTCCGTCGGCAACCTGCGCAGGTTGCCCCAATTGTCGTCAGCCCACAGAAGCGTGATATCGTCCGGAACGCGCAGGCCTGCGTTGTAGAACTGCTGGACTTCCTTGTAGAGGCACCAGAGCTGCGGCACCTGCTCAACATCCGGATTGATTTCCTCTGCGATCATTTTCCTCTGGACGCGCACAATCTCCTCCAGCAGTTCCATGCTTTGGGCCACCGTGCCTCCCGGAATCATCGGCGTGTCATTGGCACCCCGCAATCCCAGAGTCAGGATACTTTCATAGTTCTTATTCCGGCGGATTCCCTCACGCCAGAAATCCTTCAGGACGTCCGGATGCTTGAAGTAGTTCCAGCTTCCCAGGGTTCCCCGATACCGCCGGTCCCACTCCTTCTGGGCCCGCAGCATCGGCTCCTGATGCGTCGTTCCCATAACGATACCGTATTCGTCGGCCAGTTTCGGATTGTCAGGATCATCCTCGTTGAAGGCATTGTTCCACATCGCGGGCCACAGGTAGTTTCCTTTCATGCGGAGAATCGCTTCAAAGATCCTGGCGTAGAACTTAGAGTTGTAATTGGCCACTCCTTCCGGGACGGGAGGATCATCAGAAACAGGGACCGCACCGAAGGTTTCTCTCACCCATCCGCTCAGATCGGGCGCCTCATCGTTCAGGAAAATGCCACGATATTTAACGGACGGCGGGCCCTGCCTGTATTTCCCAGATTTTACATAGACAGCATCCTGGTGCGCCACCGGCACATCGGCCCACCAGTACCAGGGAGATACGCCCATCTGTTCGGAAAGATCATAGATGCCGTAGATGGCACCCCTCTTGTCGCTGCCGGCTATAATTAAAGCCTGTTCAAATCCCGGCCAGGGATCCGCTACAACCTGAAGAAAAAAGGATTCCCATTGCCCGGAGATTTCGTCTATGTCGATCTTGCCGGCCTGAGCCAGGTCATCGATTACACGGCTTTTCCCAATTGTCCCTATAATTATGAGGTTCCCGGAGGGCGCTTCCGTTCCGGTCATAATTTCAGGCTTTACTCCGGTAACACGGGCAATGTCCTGTTGAAGGTCTCCTGCCGCACGAACCACTCCGGGCCAGTCGGCAGGATCGACAAGAATCGGGGCAGCCTTCCCTTCCCGAACGACAGGGAAACTGTCGCCATCCGCACTGTTGGTAACATATGCAGGCTGCCCGACCGCAAAGACCTCATTATTGATACCGGGAATACCGGCAAGAAAAAGAAAAACAATTATCAGACAATTCTTTATCAATTTCACACCTCCCGGCTTTTAAGATTCGGTTACGGAACGGATGGCACCGTACATTTTGCGATAGGCTACATAACCTTTTCTCATAGTTTCCACCGCTGCTGGTTGGTGTTCTGTTTTTCCCTCGATCCTGACGACCCGGCTGCAGGCTTCATCGACGGAATCCCAAACTTTTGCACCGACGCCGGCAAGTATGGCCGCCCCATAAGCCGCACCTTCCTCCGCTTCGACGGTCTCCACGTCGTGACCGTACACATCTGCCTGTATCTGGCGCCAAAGGGACGATCTTGCGCCGCCGCCTCCCAGACGAATTCTGTTGACGGGGACTTGCATATTCTCAAAAAGCGTAAACGTGTCTTTCAAACTGTAAGCTACGCCCTCCAGAATGGATCGGATTATATGACTGCGCCCGTGTGACGCCGTCAGACCTATCAGGGCGCCCCGGGTATTGGGATCGAGGTGCGGCGTTCGTTCGCCCATCAGGTAGGGCGCCCACAGCAGCCCGTCCGATCCGGCCGGTGCTGCGGAGGCTTCCTCGGTCAGCCTTTCATAGGGGTCCCGTCCGTCGTCGGCTCCCGCGCCGAATCTGTCCCGAAACCACCTCAGCGAAAGGCCGGCAGCCTGAGTCACGCCCATGACATGCCAACGTCCCGGAACCGCATGGCAAAACGTGTGCAGTCGTCCTTTGGAATCGAGTGCCGGTCTGTCGGTTGCCGCAAAGACAACACCGGACGTTCCGATTGTGGCGCTCACGGCTCCCGGCGCTACAATCCCCATACCGGTGGCGCCGGCTGCCTGGTCCCCAGCTCCCGCGACGACCGGAGTGCCCGGCTTCAATCCCGTAGCCGTTGCTCCCGCGGCATTAATCTCGCCGCAGACCTCGGGAGATTCAAACAACTGCGGAAGCAGGCGTTCGTCTATGTCTGCAGCCTGCAATACTTCTTTCGACCACCTGCGCTTAGCCACATCCAGAAGAAGCGTGCCTGACGCATCCGCCATATCGATGGCGCGGTCACCGGTCAAACGGAAACGGACGTAATCTTTCGGCAGCATGACCGAACGGACGCAGCACCAGTTATGCGGCTCGTTTTCCCGTACCCACAGCAACTTTGTCAGGGTGAAATTAGGGAGCGCCGGATTGCATGTCAATTGGATGAGACGTTCCTCCCCGATCCTCCGGGACAACTCCATACACTGTTTTTCCGTGCGTACGTCACACCATATCAGCGCCGGGCGTACAGTCGCATCCTGTGCATCCAGCATGACCGCGCCGTGCATCTGTCCGGAAAATCCCACACAGGCAATCTGATCTCCTTGCAGATTTGCACGATCCAGTGCGTTGCGGACAGCCAGGCCGCAGGCGCGCCACCAGTCCTCCGGGTCCTGCTCCGCCCAGCCTATCTTCGGCGAGGCAAACGGTGCGTGCTCTTCCGTGGCCGACGAAACCACTCGTCCCTCTTCGTCAATAATCAATGCCCTTGTGCCGCCTGTACCGACATCTATACCTAGAAGATACATAACAGTACTCGCTGTCAATTAAAGTTGGTTAAGGATGCACATACAAACCTCTTCAGTACGACGAGGTTCAACTTGTCGCAGGGAAAACCATACCGTGTTTTTTAACGGGCTGCTATAGTAGCATGCATTTCTTTGATTATAAACCGGCTGTCGTCAAGGAGAAGGCCATGAAACACCACTCTGCAATAAATGCGGTTCCATTAAAGCTTCTATCGATTTTTTCTTTTATCTGCCTGCTTGCAACGGCATGCGGCAAACGGGATGCCCCTGCATACAAAAATCCCGATCTGCCCGTGGAAGAAAGGATTTCGGACCTGATTTCCCGTATGACTCTCGAAGAAAAAACCGCGCAGTTGCGGGGTGCCATGATGCCTATGAGGATGCCCGATACGCAAGCCCAATCGTCCTTAGCGGATCAAAAAGAAGAGCCCCTGCCCGATGGGGCCGAAGAGCTGTTGAAAGACGGCCTGGGAGAAATAGCGCGTCCCAGCGGGATGCGCGGACCCCGGGAAATGGCCGAGTTCACCAACGCTGTTCAGCAATGGGTCCGGGAGAACACCCGTCTCGGGATTCCTGTCCTGTTTCACGAGGAATGCCTTCACGGGCATTCCGCCCGTAAAGGCACATCATTCCCTCAGGCGATTGCGCTCGGGTCCACATGGGATCCAGACCTGGTCGAAGCGGTCTTTTCCGCAACGGCGATTGAAGTGCGCACGCGGGGCGCTCAGCAGTGCCTGACACCCGTTCTGGACCTGGGGCGCGATCCGAGATGGGGACGCACCGAGGAAACTTACGGGGAGGACCCTTTCCTGGTTTCCCGTATCGGGGTTGCCGCCATTCGCGGTTTTCAGGGAACGGGCTCTTCCATCGACAAGTCCCATGTCGTAGCCACGGCCAAACACTACGCCGTCCACGGCCAACCGGAAGGGGGCACCAACACCGCCCCCGGCAACTACTCGGAACGGATTATCCGGGAACAGTTTCTGAAACCTTTCGAAGCGGCGGTAAAAGAGGGGAATATCCAGAGCGTTATGGCTTCCTACAATGAGGTCGACGGCATTCCCCTCCATGCCAACGCCTACTACCTGGACGAAATCCTGAGACAGGAATGGGGATTCCAGGGACTGGTCGTATCCGATTACAACGGAATCCGGCGACTCAGAACCGAACATTTTGTCGCCCAATCAAAGGAAGACAGTGCCAGGCTGGCTCTGGAATCGGGCGTCGACATCGAACTTCCCGACGGCGAGGACTACTCGACGCTGAACGATTTGGTCCAACAGGGGAAATTATCCGAAAAGTATGTGGACCGCGCGGTAGCCCGGGTTCTTCGATTAAAATTCATAACAGGCTTATTTGAAGACCCCTTCGTCGAACCCGACACGGCAGAGAAGATCACCAACAGTGCCGATCATCAACAGCTTGCTCTGCAGGCGGCGCAAAAAGCGATTATACTGCTCAAAAACGAAGGGAACCTTCTTCCCCTCGACAAGGACCGATACAAACGGATCGCCGTCATCGGCCCCAATGCGGACGTAGTTCGCCTGGGAGGTTACAGCGGCTGGCCCGAACGGGGCATCAGCATCCTCGAGGGAATTAAAAATAAAGTCGGGGAATCGGTTGAAATTCTATACGCCGAAGGATGCAAAATCACCGAGACGGGTCCTGGCATGTTCGCTTCCGAGGTCAAGCTCGGAGACCCTGCCCTGAATGCCGAACGGATCCGGGACGCGGTCCGCACCGCCCGGAAAGCCGACATAATCATTCTTGCGCTGGGCGGAAACGAGCTGACCGCCCGGGAAGCCTGGGGAACAGATCATCTCGGCGACCGCAACAGTCTCGAACTTGCCGGCAATCAGAACGAACTGGTCGAAAAAATGCTCGGCCTGAATAAGCCGGTTGTCGTTTTCCTCCTGCACGGTCGCCCGAACACTATCAACTACATCGCAGAAAACGTTCCGGCGATTCTTGAAGGATGGTATCTCGGCCAGGAAGGCGGAACGGCTGTCGCAGATGTGCTTTTCGGCGACGTCAATCCGGGCGGCAAGCTGACGGTTACCGTGCCTCGCTCTACCGGCCAGCTTCCAGTCTACTACTACAGGAAGCCGACGGCTCAAATGGATTACATGGATTCAACGAGGGAGCCCCTGTATCCCTTCGGTTGGGGACTGAGCTATACAAAGTTTGAATACTCCGATCTTGCCCTTTCTCCGGATTCCATCGGAACAGCGGGCACGGTCAATGTATCCGTTCGAGTTGCAAACACCGGCGAATTCCGCGGCGACGAGGTCGTACAGCTCTATATCCGGGATGAAAGCAGCAGCGTCACGCGGCCGGTCATGGAGCTTAAGGAATTCCTGCGCATCTCCCTCGATCCCGGTGAAACGAAAACAGTTGAATTCAGACTCGGACCGGAAGCTCTTTCTTTCCTGAACCGGGACATGCGGATGGTTGTGGAACCGGGAACATTCAAGATTATGGTTGGAGGAAACTCCGTGGATCTTATTGAAAAGATCCTGGAGGTAACAGCGGAATAGCCTATTGAATGCACATAGGCATGCAAACATTACCAGTATATAGATAATATCGGAAGTTCCGCACCTCCCGGGCCACCGATGATAATGCATTCATTATACCGGGTGACAGGTCGGACCCTCACGTGCCTGAACCTGACCTACTCGATATGATATTTCATCAAAGACCTCTGCGGGACTTTATCAGGAGTTTGGCGTAGTCGTTTTGTGTTCTAATCCGCATTTCTCACAAGGTTTCTACTGCGGCGACGGATCTGGTCATGTCTACCGCGCGCCTACCTGCGCCGCCTCGTGTAAGCGAAGCGACCGGAACCCTGTGAAAAATGCGGGCCAAAGCGGATTCTCGAAGATTTTTCGCATTTAAGCGCGCCCGCCAGAATCATCGAGGCGTTTGGCGGCGAAATATTTCAATAGTGCCAGGCATAATTCAGGTTCCCCTAGGAGCAGATCCATCAGATCTGCCGCCGCAACCTCCAGCACGGTGCAGTCCTCCAGACAGAGATAGCTTCTTGGCCATGCCACACCGGCTAAACTGTGACACAGATTTAAAGCTGCTTTTTGGAAAACCAGGCGTTGGTCTTCTTCCAAAGTCGCCCGCCCCTGGAGTAACAGGAAAATCAATGCTGGCGAATCTTCCCTTTGAGTGATGACGTCGTCTTTTCTGTAGGTCCTCTCGCGACAAGCTTCAGCCAGCTGCATTAAATGATCCGCTGAAATGAACCGCAGTTCTTCGATTTCCTGCAGTAAAAGAGCTTTTTCGATTACTTTAAGCATTCGAGTCTGAATCCCATGAGCTTGCCGTCGAAGAGGAAAGACCTTCCAGGGTCCATTGGGCGGTCTCCCGGACGAGTATATTGAAGTCTCTGCTGCAGCTCTGCACCGATTCCAATATTTCTCTGCTTACGTTCCGTGTTTCCCGTAATGCCGACAAAAGGCAGCAGCGAAACCAAGGATCGGCCTCCACCAGAGCTTCGGACATGATTGAATCAAAATTTTCCGCTAAACTGTATATTTTTTTTCCCGCTTGTGCCAGTTTGACGCAGTTCGATTCAGATAGAAAGGGAATCACGATGTCTTTCAGCCTGGCATTCAACTGCGTTTCAATTAACTCGACTGCATGATCGCGCAGTTCGTACCTGCCTTCCATTAAGATACGGTAACAGTAATGTGCGTCGCCTCTTGGCAAAAACAGATTGAGTGTACGAAAAATTCTCTCGATGGTTGTTTTCTTGCGCTCCCCTAATGCACGTCGCAGCAGTCCGGCATTCATTTTATTAAGCTCAAGGATCGATTCGATATTGACAAGACGGTAATATTGTCGTCCCCAGAACTCAACCACGGCCTGAAACGCATGATGGGTATAAGATAAATCTTGTGTCTCCCGGATACGGTTTAGCGCCTGGAGAGCCCGGTAGGAAACGACAGGATCCGGCTGGAAAAGGGCCCCGAACAAGGCCGTTCTTGAAGCAGAACAGCTTATGGCGCCAAGTACCAGAGGTATTTCCCGCTTGATTATTGAATTGATCTCCGGCTTCTTAAGGACATTTGAAAGATGTGCCACCACAGATTCTCCATAAAATGCCAAGGCCTTGCGCGCGGCTCGACGACTCTCGTAGGAGCCAAGAAGCTCGGTCAAAAAATCGAAAAAACGAGCATCCGCAAATCGACCGATCGCTTCGATAGAGGCAAGACGAACCGGGCCGCCATCTTGTTCCGCCCACTGACGCAACAGGGGGACATAAGTCCGGTCACCCGATTTTCCCATCACACGTGCCAAGGCCGCACAGTCATCGGGAGCCAGATTCTGACACCATCGCAGAACGTTAGTCTGTTTCAAAAATTTGCCCGGGCGTTCGACGTACTGATCTAAATAGTGAATATAAACGGGCGAGGGAACCCATTCTGAAGAGAGCTTTTTGCGTAAGAGTTTGAGCTGATGCACAGGATCGCGGCGCACCAATATATGGAGAGCGGCGGCTCCAATTCCGGGATCGGGGTGCTTGACTAATGAATGGACAGTATTCGCCCATCGGGATTGTCTTGAAACGGCGGCGTAGACGCCCTGCTGTAGCAGGCTTTCACCCTCATAGGGATACTGGATATTGTTGAGTTCGGGATCGCGGTAGTGGATCTGCTGTAATCCCATCAGTGCAAGGCGCGTTTTCACGGGATTGGCGCCATGCAATTCTTTCACTAAGTCGCTCCCCTTTTCACCCTGGTTCGATGCCTCCTCGATAGGAACGCTTATTCCTTCTTTGACGGAGTGGCGCAAATAGCGGATGTACTCCTTACCGATTTGCAGTGTCAAAAGTCCCCAAACGGCTATCGCCATTACCTGCAATACAGCAGCCATTTGCGCGGGGCTCACAAGGAATGTACAGAGAACCACAAATAGCGCTGCGCCCAGAAAATCTCCAATTTTAAATACCGCCAGGTCTATGAAGCTCTTCAGAGGCAGCGTGCTATAACGTAAGGCCAAAGGAGCGTAAAGCATTTCTATTCCAATACGGTGTAGCGAGGATCCCAGTATTCCCCCCAGGCCCTTCACGGTTACTACCGGCCAAAAACTTGGAGAAAATGCAACAAAGAGAGAAGAACACCCCAATGTGATTGGAGAAATTAGCAGCAGAACAGGCAAACCGAATTTCTTGAGAATACGGTGAGTTCCAAACGCATTTACCATGGCCGAAAGTAAAAATAGCGCCGTCAGAACGAGAGCAAAAATCCGCGTGAGCTCCTCTGAATTCCCCTCGTGTCGGTTCCAGCAAAACCATTGATAATTGAGATCAATCAATGTTGTTGCCAAAGCTCCCACCAAAACAAGTCCTGCCATGAAATGAACGTAGGACAATCCCAGAAGATTCTTTATGGAACCCGGCCTGCCGGCATCCCTCTTTTGAACGGATGAGGAAATTGCGCGGCGGTCTCTATTCTTCCTCCCGGGAACGGCACGGCACAAAAACGCCGCTATGATCTGCAGAACAACAAGACTCACCAGCACCTGACCTTGAAGCCAATATTGGTTGTCGGCCGCAAGCGCTGCGGAAAGGCTCCCCACAGCTCCTCCCATGATTCCTCCGGAAGCCAGTAGAACAAACAACCGTTTGGCTTCACGGACACTGTATAAATCATAGGAAACAACCCAGCCGAGTGTGGGGATCAGCAGACCCAAAATTCCACTCCAGGCATAAAACGCTATATAAATCCAGGTTTCATGAAATCGCGGCAACAGGAAGAAAAAAAATGTGAAGCTCAACAGGAAAAATCCCACCGTGGCAACCATCAATACGGCATGTGCGAAACGACGTGTAAGATATTGAAACAACAGAGCGATAGGTCCGGCCAGCAGTGCAAGACACGCATAAAGAGTTGGATATCTCCAGCTTTGAAATCCTATCTTATCGAGGCATAAAGAGTTGGATAGAGGCTTCAGAATTCCGACGCATGACATGGATAAGAAGAAAAAAACTCCCATCAGCAAGGCGGATCGCGCCTCTTCGGGTCGCAACGCGATGAACCGCAATATGCGTTCTCGGATTGGTTTTTCCTCCGTTATTTAACTCAATCTTACTACAAAATCATCTTTTATTAAGAAGCATTGCACCTGCTTTTGCCGGAACAGAACGCACTATAGGGAGTATTCAAAGGCGGCGTTTGCAGCACTGCGGAAATATAAAAACCCCTCGGTCTTTCACCTGCCCCAAAATCCATCCGGGCATCCTTGGAAATTTCATGAAGAAATTCTTTCAAGTAATTTTTCGAAAGCCAGTCTGCTGTTGACTTCCTCACCTGAATCGGTTTCTACTGATTGTCTTGATCTCAAAACACACAAGGGGCGATTGATCCGGAATGACTCAAGTCACTTCATTACATGAAGATCGGTTGTTTCCGTCCGAGCCGGCGCAGCGTGCCATAGCCCGCCGTTTATACCAAACCGTTCGGGACCTCCCCATTATCAGTCCCCACGGACACACCGACCCTCGATGGTTCGCAGAAAATACACCCTTTCCCGATCCGGCCGCACTGCTCGTCATTCCCGACCATTACGTTTTCCGCATGCTTTACAGCCAGGGTGTCCCGCTGGAATCCCTGGGCATTTCCAGGACCGACGGGCAGGCGGTGGAAACCGACCCAAGGAAGATCTGGGGCCTTTTTGCCGAGCACTGGTATCTGTTTCGCGGCACGCCCACACGGATCTGGTTCGACCACGTGTTTCATGAAGTTTTCGGCATCGCTGAACGCTTCACACCGGAATCGGCCGACCGGATTTACGACCGTATCTCCGACTGCCTGGCAAGTCCGGAATTTCTGCCCCGCGCCCTTTACGAGCGCTTTCATATTGAAGTCCTGGCCACAACGGATTCTCCCCTGGATTTTCTGCCGCACCACCGGAAACTGCGCGGCACGGAATGGAAGGGCCGTGTCATCCCCACGTTTCGCCCCGATCCTGTCGTAGATCCCGAGTACCCGAATTTTACTCCAAACGTGGAAAGACTCGGCGAGATCACCGGGGAGGACACGACGACCTGGTCCGGATATCTGCAGGCCCTGGCCAACCGGCGCAAATATTTTGCCGAACTGGGAGCGACCGCAACCGACCATGGGCATGCGACGGCAGCAACGAAGGACTTGCCCCGTTCCCGGTGCGAAGCTCTGCTGCAGAAAGTTCTTGCCGGCAAGGCGACCCCAAACGAAGCCGAGGAATTTCGCGGGCAGATGCTGACAGAAATGGCACGGATGAGTATCGAGGACGGCCTGGTCCTTCAAATCCATCCCGGATCTCTGAGGGACCATAATCCTTCGCTTTTTCGCGGTTTCGGCAGGGACAAGGGAGCGGACATTCCCATGCCGACGGATTTTGTGCGGGCATTGAAACCTTTGCTCGACCGCTTCGGAAACAACCCCCGGCTGACCGTCATACTTTTCACACTCGACGAGGCGACCTACTCCAGGGAGCTGGCCCCGCTTGCAGGTCATTACCCTGCCCTCAAGCTGGGACCGGCGTGGTGGTTTTACGACAGCCCGGAAGGGATGCGCTTCTACCGGGAACGCACAACCGAAACCGCGGGTTTTTATAACACCGTCGGCTTCAACGACGATACGAGGGCGTTCCCGTCCATACCGGCACGCCACGATATCGCAAGACGGATTGATTGTGCCTTCCTTGCCCGTCTCACCGCGGAACACAGGATCGAAGAGGAGGAAGCGCAGGAAATAGCCATGGATCTTACCTATCGACTGCCGAAAAGCGCTTACAAATTATAATGCAATTAGTTTTTATCCATAAATCCCGTTCACTATTCTCGAAAATTTCGGCGCAATGCATCCATCGTAGGTACCGCACGCGCCCAAACTCATCCGGGAGGGAATTGTAATGCGCTTCAAAACACTTCCGATTTTCCTGGCCTTCTTTCTTATGGGGCTTGCCGATGCCATGGGCCCCATGTCGGACGGCGTGAAAAAGGATTACGATCTCAGCAACGTAGTAGCAACCCTCCTGCCATTTTTCGTTTTCATTGCATTCGCCATATTCAGCTTACCGGGTGGGCTGCTGGCCGCACGCATAGGAAAGAAAAAACTGCTGCTTCTGGGTCTCGGATTGAACGCTGTCGCTCTCCTGATTCCATCCCTCCACGCCCCGAGTTTCCCACTGCTTCTCGGCTGCATTTTCCTGCTGGGTATCGGCACAACCCTTCTTCAGGTCGCCGGGAATCCCATCATGCGGGATATAAGCCCAGAAGGAGCCTACAGCCGCAATCTAAGCCTGGCCCAGGGCATCAAGGGCATCGGCAGCACGGCATCCACCTACATGGTAAGCGCGGTCACCGCCATATTCCTTTTCAGCAGCATGGGATGGCGCGGAGCCTTCCCTATATTCTGCTTCCTTATGATCCTGGCATTCATAGCCGTAGCCGCCCTGAAGGTCGATGAAACGAAACTCGAGAAACCACCTGGCATTGGGTCGAGCCTGAAACTTCTGGGAAACCCTGTTTTTCTCATGGCCGTTATCGGAATATTCCTTTACGTCGGTGCGGAATCCTGCATGTCGCGTTTCCTGAAACCCACATTGTTCGAATTCGGCCTGAGCGAGCAGGAAGCCGGCAGATACGGCCCTTCCCTGTTCTTCCTGTTGCTTACGGCCGGCCGCCTTCTGGGGGGAGCCCTGCTGCACATCATGAGCCCGCGCACCTGTTTCCGCATATCGGCACTCCTGGGTCTCGTCGGAGGGGGAGCGCTCATGACCGGATTCCATTGGCTGGCGATTCCTGCGGTTATTGCAGCTGGATTGGGCTTTGCCAATATCTGGCCGATGCTTTTCTCCATCACCATTGAAGAGAAACCGGAATGTGCGAATGAACTCAGCGGTCTGATGTGCATGGCAATCTCAGGCGGTGCCATACTGCCCCTGTTCATGGGATGGTTCCGCGATCTGGGATGGAACCAATTTTCCTATATCGTACCCTCGCTGTGTTTCGCCTACCTCCTATTGCTGTCCATAAAAGGCAACGGAAAGCCTGTAGACACTTCCTATGCCCACGAGACGGAAAAAGCCGCGTAGGGGAAAAGCGCACTTTCAAAACAGAAGGCAAGTTTCACGGAGGAGATCCCGGGATGAATCCGAGCAACGACAAACGGATTGTTATGACACTGGACGCCGGGGGAACGAATTTTCGTTTCTCTGCAATTCGCGGCAACGCCGTCATCGCAGGACCGGTTATGATGCCGTCCGAAGGCGACGACCTCGACAAATGCCTGGCAAACATCGTGGACGGATTCACCCAAATCCGGGAACAGTGCCCGGAACTGCCGGCCGCAATCAGCTTCGCCTTCCCGGGACCGGCGGATTATCCTAACGGCATTATCGGAGACCTGGGCAACCTCCCCGGATTTCGCGGTGGCATTGCCCTCGGCCCCATGCTTCGGGACCTTTTCGGCGTCCCGGTTTTCATCAATAACGACGGGGACCTTTTCGCCTACGGAGAGGCCATTGCCGGCTTCCTCCCCTACGTAAACGATCTCCTGGCACAGGCCGGCAATCCCAAGCGCTATAGGAACCTGTTCGGAGTCACCCTGGGAACCGGATTCGGCGGCGGCATCGTAACGGAGGGGCGACTGTTGTCCGGAGACAACTCCATCTCCGGAGAGGTCTGGCTGCTGCGCAATCGCCTGCACCCGCAAATGAACGCCGAAGAAGGCTGCAGCATCCGTGCCGTACGTCGGGTATATGCCGAAAGCGCGGGCATCGAATTCGACGCCGCTCCCGAACCGAGGGATATCTGCGACATCGGCCTGGGCAAAAAGCCCGGAAACCGGGGTGCCGCCATCGAAGCGTTTCGCCAGTTGGGCGTAGTCGCCGGAGATGCCATGGCCAATACGCTGACCCTTATCGACGGACTTGCCGTTATCGGAGGCGGCATTGCAGCCGCGTGGCCCCTTTTCCTGCCCGCTCTGGTAGACGAGTTGAACGACTATTACAATAATTTCACCGGACACCGGTTCCGTCGCCTGGCTTCGACGGCCTTCAACCTCCAGGACCCGGCTCAAATTAACGTTTTTCTTAAAGGCGAGGTGCGGGAAATATCCGTTCCGGGCGGCAATAAAAAAGTTAACTACGACGCACTCCCGCGTGTCGGAATCGGTTTGACGCAACTGGGCACTTCCGAGGCTGTATCCATAGGCGCCTATGCATTTGCGCTCAACAGGCTGGAGCAGATGTAGCAGAAAAGTTTTACTACGCCCCTATCCTGCGGTATTTCACGGTTGCAATACGACAAAGGGAACCGATAATAGTAGCTTCCCGGGCGCATCCTTATTCCTGGGACGATCAGCGGGAACAACGATACATCAGGTCAAGGAGAGAATCATGCCGGAAAAGCCAGAAAATTGGAGTTCACTCAGCGCGGAAGAAAAACGAAAAATCAGAATGGATGCATGGGTCAGCGGAAACCACATTCAGTTCGAAAATCCGGAAGCCAAGTCGAAATATCAGGAACGGGCTAGCCTTTTCAAGGACGCCCTGGAGCTTAAAAAAATCCCGGCCCGCGTGCCTGTCGCCGGCCTGGGAGGGGCATTCATCTATCGACGCGCCGGAGTTCCACAGAAAGCCACCATGTACGACCGGTGGCCGGAGGCGGTTGAGGCCGCCGTGCAATTTCACAGGGATTTCGAACCCGACAGTTCCGCCGCGCTCTTTATGATGTCCGGATCATCCATGGAACTGCTGGGACAGACCAACATGAAATGGGCCGGATGCGGCCTTCCCGACGACGTTCAATACCAGTTCGTGGAACAGGAATACATGAAGGCTGATGAATATCCCGATTTTCTCTGCGATCCGTCCAATTTCGTATTGCGCCGATTCCTGCCGCGCATGTACGGCAACCTGACCGGCCTCGAGAAACTGACGCACTTCGGTAGCGACGGAATCCA
The DNA here is from genome assembly GCA_002451015.1 of Acidobacteria bacterium UBA6911. Taxonomy (GTDB): domain Bacteria; phylum Acidobacteriota; class UBA6911; order UBA6911; family UBA6911; genus UBA6911. Next base: position 26,546 of record DKBB01000207.1, on the reverse strand, counting down.
GATCGGGACACGGTTCATCTTCCCCTTCCTGGATCCCGAGGTTCAAAAAGCCCTGGATATTATGAAAAAAGCCGCCGAACAGTCCCTGTATCCACTGAAGATAACCATGGAAGCGTCGGCCCGCATTCAGGCCATGGGATTCCCGCGCTTGTCGACCGGGTTCGGAGCCGCCCCCTTCGATGTTCTAGGCGACACGCTGCGCGGAACACGCGGCATTATGATGGACCTGTACCGCTGCCCGGAAAAGGTTCTGGCCGCCAGCGAAAAAATCCTGGAGCTGATTCCGGTACCGGACGTTCCGCTGGGCGAATCCCCTATCATCCTGATGCCGCTGCACAAGGGGGACGACACCCATATCTCCAGGAAGCAGTTCGAAAAGTTCTACTGGCCGACTTTCAAGCAGACCATGCTGGATATGATCGATGAGGGATTGATACCGGCGCCGTTTGCCGAAGGAACCTATGACCAGAGGCTTGACTATCTTACGGAACTCCCCGAAGCCTCCGTCCTTTGGTTCTTCGACCGGACCGACATGCATAAAGCCAAAGACGCCCTGGGAGGTCACAGCTGCATCATGGGCAACGTACCGATCACCCTGATTGCGACCGGTACGGCTGAACAGGTAAAGAACTGCTGCAGGGACCTGATCGATTACTGCGGCAAGGACGGGGGCTACATTCTATGTTCGGGCACCCAGCTCGATGACGCCAAAGAAGAAACCGTCCGGGCCATGATCGATTTCTCCAAAGAGTACGGCGTTTACACCTAATCCCCCGGGAGATTCCCCGGCTTTGCCCGCGGATACTTACTACGGTCGGCCGCGAACGGGGATAAACCGGCTACGGCAATCATTTCGAATTTTAGCGATAGCGGCTGCAATACTATCCGTACGCAGCCGTTCCTAAACGCATGTACACCCCGCTGGCAAAATGTTCCCGCTTTGCCGCCGGTATGCTCCCGTTACAGGACCCTATCCCCCTCCTTACGCCGAAATCTCCATTTGTCCGCTTCCGCGAGCAGGTAAACGACAATCCCTGAAGCGAGTATAACCATCCATTCCTCGGCATCTATGGGCCTGCTTTGGAAAATTCTGTTCATCAGGGGGGCATAGGTAAATGCCAACTGCAGCAGAACCATGGTCNNGGCAACCTGGTCGCTCATGCCTCTCAACAAGGCCAGTTCGAATGCCGCATAACAGCCGACCGTAATCAGGCAACCCACCCAAAGGATCCGCCAGGCGAGAGGCCGGGACAGCATCTGGGTTCCGGGAGGCCGGGGAGGCCGTTGCATTATTCCGGGTTCCCCCGCTTCGAAAGCCAGCGTCGCTCCCAGGAACACGGCCGTCGCCATGTTGATCCACAGGATCTGCAGGGGGAGGATGGGCAGGGTCAGTCCGGCAAAAACCGCTATTAAAATCACCAGGCCTTCACCCAGGTTTGTGGGAAGGGTCCAGGTTATGAATTTCATCAGGTTGTCATAAACACTGCGGCCTTCTTCTATGGCGGCTTCAATGGTGGCGAAGTTGTCGTCGGTCAGGACCATGTCCGCGGTTTCCTTGGCTACTTCCGTCCCGGTGATCCCCATCGCTATGCCGATGTCGGCCTGCCGCAGGGCCGGCGCATCGTTGACGCCGTCCCCTGTCATGGCGACCACCTGCTTCCGGGCCTGCAGGGCCTCTACCAGACGCAGTTTCTGGACGGGCGCCACCCGTGCGAAAACAGCTGTTTCGGCAGCGCAATCGATGAGTTCCCGGTCTGTGAGAGCTTCAAGCTGGCTTCCACTCAACGCCACCCCGTCCCCGGACGGCGCCGAATTCCCCAGAATCCCCAATTCTCTCGCGACCGCTTTCGCCGTTCCTACATGGTCGCCCGTGATCATCTTCACCCTTATGCCGGCCGATTGGCAGGCAGAGACGGCTTTGATGGCTTCAGGCCTGGGCGGATCCATCATGCCCTGCAATCCTATAAATGTCAGGCCGCCGGACACATCCTCATGATTCAACGACGCTATATCCCCGGGCATCTCTTTCCGTGCGAACGCCAGGACGCGCAAACCCTTATCCGTCATTCCCTCCACCTGTCGGTGGATCGCTTCCACGCCCAGTTCAACAGTGTCACCCCGATCGCTCATTTCATCCCGGCAACGGGAAACCAGGCTTTCCACCGAACCTTTTATGTAGACGACAGGGCTTGGTTGATCCGCATTTCGATGCATGGTCGCCATGTACTGATAATGGGACTCAAAAGGGATGGCATCCTGCCGGGGCCATTCCTTAAAAAGTTTTTCCGGCGAAAAACCCGCTTTCATTGCGGATGTCCACAGGGCGCCTTCCGTCGGGTCTCCTTCAAGCCGCCAGCCCGTTTCAGTGGAGACCAGTCGCGAATCATTGCAAAGCAATCCCGATTTCAGACACTCCGCCAGGGCGTGGTTTTGACCAAGATCCGCAGGGTGGTTTCCCGATTCGAGCATCCCTTCGGGGGCATAACCCACACCGGAGATGCCTGTGTTCTGACGGCCCGCCCAGATCTCCTGAACAGTCATTTGATTCTGAGTCAGCGTGCCGGTTTTATCCGAGCAAATGACCGTCGTGCTTCCAAGAGTCTCAACGGCCGGCAGTTTGCGAATAATGGCATGCCGCTCGGCCATCCTGGCCACGCCGATCGCCAGGGTTATGGTGATTACGGCCGGCAGGCCTTCGGGTATCGAGCCAACGGCCAGTGCTACGGCCGCCAGGAAAATCTCTTTGATCGTGAAGTCCCTGATCCAGCCGGCAATAAATGTAACCGCGGCCAGGCCCAGGACGGCCCAGATCAGGATATGGCTGAGTTTCTCTATCTTCCGGGACAGGGGGGTGGAAAGGATGTCGGCCGACGCGATCAATTCGTTGATCCGGCCGATTTCGGTATCATCGGCTGTTGCCGTGACGACGCCGGTGCCGGTTCCGTAGGTGACCAGGGTCGAGGAATACACCATATTAGTGCGTTCGGCCAGCATAATTTCCGGATCGAGCGATTCGGTCTGTTTCTCGACGGGAACCGACTCCCCGGTCAGAGCGGATTCGTCCGTCTGGAGTTCGCGAACTGCGAGCAGGCGGCAGTCCGCCGGCACCCTGTCCCCGGACTGGAACACGACGACATCTCCCGGCACCAGTTCGTTGGAATTCACCAGGCTCTTCTCGCCCGCCCGAAGCACGGTAGAACTGCTTTCCATCGACTTGGACAAAGCTTCGATCGCTTTCAGGGCTTTCGACTCCTGAACAAGCCCGATAGCGGCGTTGACCAGAACGACGGCCAGAATAACCCCCATATCGGTGAATTCTTTGAGAAAAGCGGTACCGACTGCGGCTACCAGCAGGATGAGCACCATCGGCTGGTTCAGCTGGTTCAGGAATATCTTCAGAGCACTGTCGCCCTTCTTCGGAGTAATCCGATTCGCGCCGTAGCGTTCCTGCCTCTCCTGCACTTCCAGGGTGTCCAATCCCTTTTGCGGATCCGTATCCAGCAGTTCCAGGACTTCGGAGGCAGGAAGGTGGTGCCAGTGTTCGGTCATTACGGTTCTCATAAGATCCTCCCGGCATACGGTGTATTAATCGCCGCATCGGCTGCTTATCATACCGTTGGATTAAATATTACGGTAATCTCAGACAACAGGCAAAAGTCTATCCAACTTCCCAGCGGCAACAATCAGATTTTTTGCTATTTTCTGATATTTGAACAAGGATGATATGGTAAATAAAAAAATATATTGAGCAAATACAACAGAATTGGAAGCGGGAACAGGAGTATGAAAAATTTCGATCCATGGTCCATTGTCGTAATCGCCACCACCTTTGTGCTTTTCACAATGGCGTTGTTTTTCAAAGGATTGACCCATGACCTGCTGCTGGAAGCCGGAGTATTCCTTGTTTCGGTCAAGCTGATCATGCTCGCCTATAAATCCAACATAAGCATGCAGAACATTGAAAATGAATTAAAAGAACTTAAACGCCTTCTGAAAAACCGGGACGGCGTAAATAACTAGCCCTTCTCTTTCGACGATGCGGAACTGCGATGCCGTTCAGTGCGATGCGTGGTGCGGTATCGAGAGCGGCCTATGGAGCGATCCCGGGCAATGGGATTTTGACGTCGATTCACCAAAGTGCATGACTGGAAAACCGAAGGTGTCCTGACGGGAAAAAGATAGCGGCCATCGGGGTGATATACGACGGTCCCCGCATCGATTCGTTTCTATTTCCTATACGCATCCGAAACAGAATTACCGGCTGCCTGAACGGAAGGATCTCAAGGCCTATCTTTAGACAGGGCTTCGACCGGCAAAGCCGGTCGAAGCCCTGGGGAAGGATTTAAGGAAGGAGATTCAAATTATTGCTTCCCGGAGCGGGCAAGGATTGATGGTCCTTCAAGGAAGCACTCGTATTGTCGGCGCCGGCATTATGTCCGCGCGTGAGACGGGTGCGCATCGAATCCAGCGTTCTTTCCATTGACTCGCGAGCGACCTTGTTAATGATGGGATTGACCAGGATTCTGAAAACCGCGGGGATCGACCGGCTGAGCGTCATGGACTCCAGTTCCACAATGACGCCGCCGTCAACCTCCTGGTACCGCCAGTAGGAGTTCAATCGCCACAGGAAACCTCTGTCATTGCCTTGGGGTTTTTCCTTCTCTTGAGGAGTCTGCGGGTCCTCAAGCTCCGCTATCTTGGTGGCGGTGCTGCGGCTCCAGGCTTTGTCGTCATCCGGCCGCTGGAAATGCACCTGATGTTCGGTATCGTATACCACCTGGATAATTACGGAACGTTGCAGCTTCAGATACAGCCTGAGAGATTCGGAATCGCGTTCAAGGACGGCGGAATCCAATACATCCTCCTGCCTTGTGTCTTCGACACTCGGATTTTCCACCCTGGCATAGACTTCATCCAGAGTGACGCCCGGAATGAACACACTGCCGCGCCAGTGATGAATCAGTCCGTCCGGGACTTCAATAGAGCGTCCCCTGGCGTCGACGCTCTTCACCTTGGTGATGGGGATCTCGCCCGAAACCAGCTCCCGGCGATCCTTATTTACACTGTCTTCAGCCTGGAACTCCAGGGCCAGGAATTTGTCCCCGGATAATAATTCTTCGGCCATCCTGGCTTCTGTCGCTTCCACATAAGCGTTCCAGGCTTTCACCGTTTTCGGTTTCAACTCTGCCGCGCGAAGAAGCTGCATTCCCGACAGCGACACAAATATGACGGTTAGCAAAACCCATCGTGTTCTTCGATATAATAATTCTTTCATTTCCTATCCTCCCCTTAAGAAGACTCTCCGATATTCCGAAATACCAGCCGGTCGCCGGCCAGGAAGTTCAACATGGCGCACATGGCAATGGCAATTACATTGGCCGGCAGGTAATGCATCTCCAGTGTTCCAACGAAAAAGCGCATCAGTAAAACGTTCCCGACGATGGAAACGAGGCCGTTCGCCAGATGAAAATAGACCAGCCTTCTTAACCGGCCGTTCCTGCTTGCCGCCGNNACTCACCAGCACAAACAGTGTGCTCATTTGCACCAGGAATCCCATTACGCCGACGGAATTGAAGGCGATCCATCGATATAAGGGGGATTTGGGTACAGGTAAAAATCTCATACGTTGCATCCTCATGTTATGCCCGGATCGGTTCGGCTTTATAGAGAGCGCGCGTATTGCGAACGGCCGAATACAGCATCACCGCGACCATCCCGATGATGGCAATCACGCCGCCGACGTCAAAGAGCAGAAACGGGCCGTATCCGCCGATCTGGACCCAGGGATTGTGCAGAAGGTACAGTGCGCCCGCTGCCAGCAATACCCGCAGTTCCGTCGGTCCGAAGCCGAATATTCCCAGCTTGAAAACCTGGCGTACGTGGGTGGCAAGGTACACTTCCGCTTCCACCAGAAGGAACGCACCCAACATCCCCATCGCTATGATGGGGCTCATATACCCGGACAGAGCCAATCCGACCAGCAGCGCCGTCGTACCGATGAGGTCGATGACATGGTCCACGTAGTATCCGTATTTGGGTCTCTGTTGATTGCGATACCTGGCCAGGGTGCCGTCCAGGCTGTCTCCAAACCAGTTAAGAGCTAAAAATATTACCACCGCCACTAAGGCCAGTTTATGGCTGCCCGCAATCCAGAAACTGGCGCCAGCCAGCAGCATGGACGTTAAACCCAGCAGCGTAAGGTGATCTGAATTCACCCAACGGGGCATACGGGCGGCCAGCCACAGCAATACCTTTCTTTCGGCCCCAGCCAGGATTCCGCCATATTCACGAACGTGCAGCTTAGTCTCCTTTTTCATTATCATCCTCCCTTTCTTTGTTCCTTCCCTTCAACAAGTAATGCGAAAAAAAACAAAAAAGCGGCTCATTTTTTTATTTAGGGTCGGATCAAACTTATTATTGCAGTAATTGGACTTATCCTGATTTTAGCGTCCATTTTGAGCCCTTGGAGCGATATTTCATGGCCTTTTTTTTCACTCTAAGCCGATTTTTTACAAACATATTCAGGAAGTCGATCAGGCAGGAAGGCAAAAAGGGGCGAAGTTGGAATTCGCCCCTCGATACTGTAAAAGTCTCAGTTCCCGGCTCTGCGAATTCGGAAGAAAATCGCATAGAGGGTCGGGACAATGAGCAGGGTGAGGAAAGTGGCGAAACCAAGACCGAATACGATCGTCACCGCCATGGCCACAAAGAAGGCGTCCTGGAACAGGGGAATCATTCCCAGCATTGTCGTCAGGGCTGCCATCAACACGGGGCGCATACGACTCACACCGGCGAGAATAACGCTCTCGTAGGGATCCATCCCCTCACGGATATTCCCGTCCGTGGCATCGATCAGGACAATCGAATTTTTGATCAACATTCCCGACAGGCTCAGGAATCCCAGCAGCGCCATGAAGCCGAAGGGCTGACCCGTAACCAGGAGCCCGACCGTGACGCCGATTAGTGCCAGCGGCAGGGTCAGGTAGATAATGATCGGCTGCTTGAGGCGATCGAACAGCAGAATCACGACCAGAACCATCAGCATGAATGTCGGCGGAATCTTCGAGTTGAGGGCTTTGTTGGCGCGCTGCTGCTTTTCGTATTCGCCTGCCCAGTCCAGCGCATACCCTGTCGGAAGTTCGATCTCTTCCCGTAGCCGGGCGTCCAATCTCTGCCGCAGTACCTCCGCCGTGAGACCGTGTGACGGATTGCAGCGAACCTTAATGGCCCGCATGCGGTTGATGCGGCTGATGATCTGGTCCTCCATGACCGTCTCGAATCCGGTGATTACCTGATCCAGGGGAATGGCGCGGTTGGTGCCTGACGCCCAGACCTGAAGGCTGCGCACGTCTTCGATGGCATCGCGTTCCTCCTCAGGCGCCCGGGCCAGAATCGGCAGGAGGTCGTCCTCTTCCCGGTACAGACCGACCATTACGCCGTCATAGCTCATGAGCAGGGCGCTGGAGAGATCGGGCCGTGTCACCCCGGCCAGCCTTGCCGGGGTTTCGTCATAAATGGGTTGCAACACCTTGACCCTCTGCCGCCAGTCCGTGCTGATGTCGACGGCATCGGGATCGTTTCGGAATATATCTTCCGCCTGGGCCTGTAGGTTCCGAAGCACATCGGCATCGGGTCCGCGGAAACGGGCCTCAACCTTGGTTGCGAGCCCGGGTCCGACTACGAATTTCTTGTACCAGCCGATGGCGTCGGGATAGTCGCTTTTTATGTGGTCGACGATCTTCGGTCCAAGCTCGTCAACAATTCGATAGTTATCCACGGAAATGATGATATGTCCGAAAGCGCTGTTCAGGTCTTCGGGAGTGTATGTCAGCATGAATCGCAAGGCTCCGCCGCCGACGAAAGTGGCCGTTGAGTTTACTCCCTCCAGGTTACGCACCCATTCAGCCAGTTCCCTGACCTGGGCTTCGGTTTCACGAATGTGTGTGCCTTCCGGCAGCCAGAAATCGACATAGAACTGGTTCCGGGTGGATTCGGGAAAGAAACTCTGGTCCACGTAGCCAAAACCGATGAGGGATGCAAAAAACAGTACCACTGCGATAGCGACCGTCAGCCATCTTCGATCGACACAGAATTCCAGAACTTTCCGGTAACGCTGATAGAGTTTTCCCGCATAGGGATCCGTCGCGGTATCGGAGGATTCAGTACGCAGCAGCCTGGCTCCAACCAGTGGAGTGACAGTTACCGCGAACACCCAGCTTAAAAGCAGCGAGAATAGAATCACCTGGAAAAGAGCGCGACAGAACTCTCCGGTCGAGTCCTGCGACACGCCGATTGCGGCGAAAGCCAGGATTGCCACGACGGTCGCTCCCAGCAGAGGCCATGAGGATTCGGCAACGGTTTTGATCGCCGCTTCCTTCCGACTCATGCCCGCCTGGCTTTTGATCAGGATACCTTCGGTAACAACGATGGCATTGTCTACAAGCATCCCGAGCGCGATGATCAGGGCCCCCAGGGAGATCCTCTGGAGATTGATCTCGTATATCCCCATGAAAACGAATGTGGAGATGATCGTGATCAGTAAAATACCCCCGATGAGAACCGCGCTGCGCCATCCCATGAATATCCACAGGATCACCAGTACGATCGCGACCGCCTCGAGCAGGTTGATATTGAAACCATTGATTGCTTTTGTAACATCGTCCGACTGAAAAGAAATCACGCCGAGTTCCATGCCCACAGGCCGCCGGTCTTCCAGTTCGGCCAGTCTCTGCCGGACGGCTTCTCCCATCACAACGACGTTCCCTCCGGCGACCGTGGATATCCCCAGTCCTATCGCAGGTTCCCCGTTATAAAGAAGGATTTGTGTCGGGGGCTCCTGAAATCCGCGGCGAATCGTGGCGACATCCTTCAGGTAGATAAGGCTGTCGGATGGACCCCCGCGAATAAGGAGATCCTCCATCTCACGAACGGACTTGAACTCGCCGGTCGGGGTAAACCGGATGTACTCCTTGCCGATCTTGAATCGACCGGAATTATTGACGGCGTTCTGTTGTCCGAGGGTGGCAAACGCCTCGCGGGGAGAAATGCCCAGCTGGGACATCTTGCTGCGCGACATTTCGATGTAGACAGCTTCTTCCACGGCCCCCCAGAATGCCACCTTAGCGACATCCTGAACCACCAGCAACTCTCTTTTGAGCGTTTTGGCATACTCCAGCATTTCAGCATAAGAGTAACCATCTCCGGTGATTGTCAGGAAAACACCGTAAACGTCTCCATAGTCGTCGTTCACGACCGAAGGTCCGGCGCCAGGAGGAAGTTGCCCCTGTGCGTCTCCGACTTTCCTGCGCAGCTCGTCCCATACCTGGGGCAAGGTTTCCTTATCGTATCTATCCTGCATCTCGGCGTAGATGATGGACAGGCCCGGTTTCGAGAGAGAGCGGACCTCGTAACGCTGACCCATGGCCTGGATGGCTTCTTCAAGGACCTCCGTGACCTCCAGTTCGACCTGGTAGGCACTTGCTCCTGGATAACGGGTGAACACGACGGCTAGTTTGATGGTGAACTCCGGGTCTTCCAGACGCCCCAGGCCCTGGAAAGACACCAATCCCCCGACAAAGAGCAGGATCGTTATCACATAAACAGTGGTCTTGCGGTTGAACGAAAACTCGGCAAGATTCATTTTCTGTCCCTCAACTCATCGGTAATGGGTCGCACGCTCTGGTTTTCACTGAGGAAATGGGCGCCGGCCGTAACGATCCGATCTCCGGATTGCAGTCCCGACAGAACCCAGATATCCTCGCCGCTGAGCTGCCCCACTTCTATAGTCGCTTTCCTGACTTTGTCCGATCCTTCGTCCAACACCCAGACATTCTTGTTCCCGACATCATCGCTGAAAATCGCTGAAACCGGCACCAGGAAGCCCGAAGCTGATCCAGACACACCGCTGACCTCGATTTCGGCCGTCATACCGGCGAAAACCTGGAACTCTTCGGGTTGTTTTACCTGGAATATTACTGAGTAAGTCCGGGTGACTGGATCCGCTTCAGCCGCGCGTTCCGTCGGTTCGGCTTCCAGGTTCAGGCCAGGGGCCGAGGATAAACGGGCATAAAATTTGTAATTTTCAATCTGCTTGGCGGCGGATATCAGCCTTTCGGGAATCTGTGCAACAATCTCGACAATATTGATATTCTGGAGACTGAGAACATCTGTAAAAGCAGTCACATATTCAAAATTTTCGACATATCTTTCCGCAATGATTCCGTTGTAGGGCGCTCTCAGCTCAGTATCATTGAGTTGATCCCGGGCCCTTCTGAGGTCGGCTTCCATGGCCCGGATCCTCGCCTCCATCGCTTCGATATCCTCGGGGCGGGCTCCTGATTTTGCGATTGTCAGGCTCTCCTCCGCGGACCGGGCTTCGGACTCCGCCACATCCCGGGCTGCCCGGGCCTGATCGTATTCCGCCTTGGAAATGTTGTTGTTCTCGTAAAGTCTCTGATAGCGGCGAAAGGAGGCGGTCGCTTCCAGAAGCCGGGACCGGGCCGCTGCGAGCGAGGCTTCCATCCGGCGGATATCCTCGGGCCGGGCCGATTTCATCGCCTTGTACTGTGCGTTCAGGTCGGCCAGTCTGGCTTCAAGGTTACTCACCGCCCTGCGGTAGTCCCGGGGATCGATCTTCGCCAGGAGCTGTCCCTTGAGAACCTGTTGGCCTTCAAGAACAGGCAGTTCGACCAGGGGCCCCGATACGCGAAAAGAAAGCGTAGCGCGTTGCGCAGCCCGGACCGTTCCAGGAAACACCCTCAAGCCATAGCGGGCCGACTCGTCCAGGACCATTATCTTGACCGGCCGGATGATATCCGCCTCTACCGGCGGTTCGCTGCAGGCCGTAAATGAAAAAACATCCAGGAGAATAAGCCCTGGCATGATAAGAATCCATATGTATCGCTTCATCGGAAATGCTCCCATAATCAGAATTCATGGGGATGGCTGCCGGCTCCAGCCAGGCGAATTGCCTGGACCGAACCATTAGCGCCTGACGATAATTCCCTCTTGTTTGAAGAACTGATCCAGTCGCAATAGAAAATCATTCCGTTCCTCGGAAGACCGGAAAAAATCGAAGCGACCGGTCGCCCTTTGGACCAGCATAAGATCCTTGAGATACGCATAAACGGCGTTTGCTTCGCCCAGTTGCGCCACCAGGAACTGGTTCTGAGCATCCAGCAGATCCAGTATTCCGACCATGCCGGCGGCGTAGGAATCCTTTACTAAATCATAGTTTTGTGCGGCAGCTCGGGATTGAGCTCGGGAGAGTTCAATCCCGAGAAAAGACGCATTAGCGGCTTCCAGCGAAGATCGGATCCTCTGCTCTACGCGCTGCTTGACCGACTCGCGCTGATATTCCAGCTCCTCAACCTGCCGTTTGGTGCGGTCCAACCGGGCGATGCGCCCTGCACCCTGGAAGATGGGAATTGTCCCGGTTACAGCGGCAAACCAGTCGGTATCGTTTATGCCGGGGATCGGCTCGGATCCTACCCCCCTGCGGTCAAAAGCGGTTATTCCACCTTGTATGCCGATATCGGGCAGAAAAAAGGAACGCTTGGCCGCGGAGTACTCACGTTCACTCGCGCGGATCGATGCATCGAGGCGCTTGATTTCCGGAGATGCCTCTGAAGCTTCGGAAGCCATGAACTCCGAATAAAGAGCGAATCCTTTAGGATTATCTATATAGGGGGTAAGCGCTTCAAAACTGGCGACCAGTTCGGGATCATTCAACGAGGCTTCTACAGTGCCGAAGACTTCATCCAACGGCCGGTTCAGAACCCGGTTGACCGCGATCCGGGACTGATTTTTCAGAGCCCCTGAATCGACAACGTCGCGCTGATTGGCCGCGATCTGGCTTTCCCAGCGAAAGAGTTCCACCCTGTTGGCTGCGCCGATTTCGACCCGGGAGGAAGCCAGTCTGAGATTATTCCGGGTAAGATTGAGGTTTTCCTTCTGTATACTTTCAACCGTCTGGGCACGCAGCAGGTTCAGGTAATTGGCGGCTGCTTCCAGAACAACATCCAGACGCAGCTCAAAACGCTGTTCGGCGCTCAGGTCCCGAAGTTTCTTCTGGATCGAATAGTCGGCCCAGGTCCGATCCGAATAAACAAGCTGGCTCCCGGATATTGACCCTGAAAATTCCTTTTCCGACAGTGTCGGCAGATTTCTGGCACGATCGCTGTCAATCAGGCTGGCTTGTCCGGACAGTCCGATTTGGGGGAGCAGCGCCCCCCGGGCTTCCCCCACAGCGGCCTCGGCGGCGGCAACCGCGCGGTCGGCCGCGGCCAGATCGAGGTTCGCCGCATGGGCTTCCCGAACCACGGATCCGAGTGAAAGTGTGCGTTGAAAGCGCCGCGGTTCTTCATTCAGCAGTTCCGCTTCAAGCAGCGTCGTGTACCTCGGAGAGACGCCTACCAGACGAACCGTCGCCATATTGATAACCATCCCGCTGGCCCGGTCGAACTCGATCGACATTTCACCAAGATCGTGGCCGTCCAAAGCTTCCTGAATATTAAGACCGATTCTCCTGGATCGGGCAACAGGATCATCCTGTGAATACAGCGAGACCATCATACCCCGTTCAACTTCTTCCCGTCCCCGCATCGAGAGAGTCGGTAATTTTCGTTCGTTGAGCCCCCGAATGAGTTCATCCATCTGGTCCGCAGTTAAATTAAACAGGGGTGTAATAAAAGCCATCTCCGAGTCTTCGGGGATTCCGGCAAGAATCTGGGGGACGGAGTCCGGAACCGGGACAATCACGGTCTCGACACCCAATTTGAGAGCACTTTGAGCCACCAGGTCATCGATCGAAGGGATGGCTTCGGTCAATGCCCGCATAACAAGGATCGCCGCTTTTGAAAAGGGAACGATTTCCCTAAAACGCTGGAAGCTGTCGTTGGTTCCACCCCTGTAAACCAGGTAATTCAGATTTTGAACTCCGCTGACCCGAAACGTCTCCGATTCGCCCGGCCTGTGCGTATCGATGGTGCGTTCCTCAAACGGCAATTGCTGCAGTACGGGATCTATGACGCTGGATACAAAGGTCGGTTTATCGAAGGATGGACGGCCGGCAACATACTGGGAACAGATAAACCCGAGTGCGACAACGACATCGACATCGACATCGGTCAACAATCGATCGGACAGATCGCTGATTTTCTGCAGCGTCCAGTCCCCGAAGTAAATCTTTTCCTCCGGAAATTCGACCTTATATTCGTCCTCCAGCAGGATCCCGACTTCCCTCTTCAGAATTCCGAGGTATTCTTCGGTTCTCGGCGACAGACCGTCCACAACCACACCGATCCTTACGGAGGGAGTTTCGGCCGGAAGAGCCTCCGGAAAAAGGGCGATCAAGAAAATAAGGATTATTCCAAAACTTAGATGGCGCATGTTTGCTGATCCTCGGATCTTTCCCTCGAAGTGAGTTGAGTTTGCTGAAACCTTTGTGTTCAATTCTTTCATCCCAGCGGGATTTTTCATTGCTGAAATTGCAGCTATATTCTTGGGAGAGCCTTTACAGTCTAGCATAAAATCTTATAGGGCAATAGGTTTACTAAGGAACGATATTTTCTCTAAAGGCCTTGAATCCATGACCAGGCCGGCTTTGGCAAACTTCGGCCGATCAAGGATATTGCATTGTCTCTCAAACTTGATTAGCGCTATTCAAGGCAATTCGGAGGTCAGGATTGAAGCGGCACCGGTAGTGCGGAAGGATCATGGAACCTGCAATCTCAACCTTGTTTAATTTCCGTTGTAGACCACGTCCAGAATATCGTTCCTGGTTATAATACCGACCAATCGATCTCCATCCATGACCGGCAGCCTGCCTACATTATATACCGACATCCTTTCAAAGGTCCTGAGCAGTGAGAGTGCCGGTTCGGCGGTTTTTACATTTTGACTCATACAACTGGACACCGGCAGATTGGACCTGTTGTCGAGAATCGCCTTCCTGATATCTCGTTTGGAAAGGATTCCTTTCATTTCACCGTCCCTGAAAACGGGGGCCCCGCTGATTCCCTTCTCTTCAAGCAACCGTGCAGCCTGGTCGAGCATCATGTCGTGGGGCACGGTGATTACTTCACGGGTCATGACCTGGGATACGGTAACGGGCCGGGGAGGATCGGCTCGCAGTTTCTCAACCAGCAGGGTTTTCGCTTTCTCCAGACTGGTGTCTTTCATTGTCGCAGAACCGGCCCCGTTGTGTCCGCCGCCCCCGAGCTGGCCCATGATCCGGCCTACATCCATCAGAGGGTGCCAGGACCGGCCGATCACTGTGACGGTATTGTTTCTGCCAAAAAGCGCAAAGAAACCCTCCTTGCCGGTAAGCATCATGGCTTCCCCGACAACATTGGAAAGGCCGTCCACCCGTTCTCCCAGGTTCAGAACAGCCAGGCGAAAGTGCAGTCCGTTCACATCCAGGTCGTAAGGTTCCGCAAGGATATCCGAGAGAACTTTGAGCTGCGACTTGTCCAGAGGGGAATGAAGGAAGTATCTCAGGATTCCCAGGTTCGCCCCTCTCCTGATGAGTGCAACCGCGGCCTCCGCATCCCTTGCGGTGGTGGAGGAGTAGGTCAGAGAGCCTGTGTCCGCATAGAGCCCGAGGGCTATGACTGTGGCTTCGACAGGAGTCAGGGAGATCCCTTTTCGGATAATTTCCTCCACCAGAAGGGTGACCGCCGCGCCGGTATTTTCCACCTTCGCCCTGTGNNGGCGCGTAATCCTGAAGCCTCTCCATGTTCCGCACATCCACAACGATAACTTTGCGGACTTTCTTAAGATCGATCCTGCTTGCCGGAGTGAGCTCGAACCGGTCCATGTGAAGGGACAGGAAATTTCTGATAACCGGAGGCAGGGTGCCGGAATATACCCGGACGGCATCCGGGAACAGCCTGGATGCCGCCACCTGACACGCCAGGGCGTCAAAATCCATGTTCCGGTGGGTAATGATGATTTCCATATTAATGAGGAGCGCTTTCTTGCATATCGGGACATATTCCCATTGTCCGCTGATTTCTCAATAATTCCCGTCGACTGCATCTTTATCAAAGACCGGCTGGATTCATGGACCTGTACAATGTTCACGTATTTTAGTCAAATCCTTTCTACACTGTAGTAAACTCAAAGTCGGAATTTCAAGAAAAGTTCACGCACAACCTTTTATCAGGACACCCGGGATAAGGCCGACAGGAAACACCTCTTGGAAGGAGCTTTGATTTTCCCTTCTTTCAGTACGTTCTGTCAGGATCCGGCCGTAGGAATCTCATGGAACTCGACCTTATTGAGCTTCTCAGCGAAAACAGCATTCTGCTCCTTTTTGTTACAATCGGTCTCGGCTTTGTCATCGGCCGTATCCGGATTCGGGGAATAAGCGCGGGATCCGCGGCAGGCGTTTTAATCGCCGGGCTGTGGCTCGGACACGAAGGTCTGAAGATCGATCCGCAATTCGGCACAACCGGGTTTTATATCTTTATGTACACCGTGGGCCTGGCCGCCGGCCCCAGATTTTTCGGCGTGATCCGGCAGGATGGCCTGAAGTACCTGTCGCTTGCTGCCCTGGTTTCAGGCGCCGGGTTCCTCCTTGCCTACCAGTTTGCAGTCCTTTTTTCTTTTGGACCCGGCATCAGCGCAGGCATGCTGGCAGGCGCTCTTACCAGCACGCCGACTCTCGCCGCGGCTTCGGATGCCTTGCAGCACGGGATCGCACACCTGCCGGAATCCCTTAGCCTCGAACAGGCGTCGGAGAATATCACAGTCGCATACGCCCTCACTTACGGGTTCGGCATGGCCGGCCTGATTATTTTCGTTCGGATCATACCGCGCATCTTCCGGTTCAACCTTCAATCGGAGGCGTGCAAAGCCGCGAAGGAAATGCGGCTTGTCACTCCCGGCAAGGATTCTCCCACGAAACACGGCGCGGTGCTCATCGAAGCCCACGAGGTTACAAAGGAAAACCTGATCGGGAAGAGTCTCAAGGAACTCGATCTCGGCAGGGGCTACTATTTCACCATTGCACGCATCAAACGTGACGGACAGATTTCACAGGCCGAACCGTCTTCCACCCTTCAGCTTGGGGACCGAGTTACCGTCATAAGCAGCGTCGCCGGTGTATCGCATGTCAACGAGCTGCTCGGTCAGCGGGTTCAGGATGTGGATATGCTCGATGCGCAGCTCGATAGCGCCGAGATCATTATTACAAACGAGCGGGCGATCGATGAGAGTCTAGAAAATCTCAATTTTACGGGACAGGCGGGATTCTGGGTCACCAAAGTTGTCCGTTCCCAGATTTCCATGCCCATCGAGCCGGGAACAGTTCTGCAGAGAGGAGATATCATTACTCTCTGGGGACTGCGTCCGCAGATCCGTGAGATTGCCTCAAATTTCGGTATCATCGAGGCCGAAGTGAAGGAAACCGACCTCCCGACTTTCGCGGCAGGAATGGCGGCCGGACTCTTTGCGGGCAACTTCAGCATTAAGTTGCCGAGAAACAATATCACTCTGGGCCCGGCCGGCGGCCTGCTGCTCGCCGGCATAGTCATCGGCTTTCTTCGTTCCCTGTACCCGACCTTCGGCCGCGTACCCGAGGCCGCCCGATGGGTCCTGCGGGAACTGGGACTGCTCTTCTTCATGGCGGCGGTGGGCCTTCGCGCCGGCGAGGGCATCGGGAAATCATTCGCTGTCTTCGGTCCCCAGGTGATACTTTGCGGGATCGTGATTACCATTGTCCCGGCCTTGGCCGGTTTCATTTTCGGCCGCTGGGTTCTCAAGCTGAATCCCGCGGTGCTCCTGGGCGGAATCTGCGGCGCCATGACATCGACTCCGGCCCTCGGAATGGTCAACCTTGAAGCCAAAAGCGAAGTGCCCGCGCTCGGTTATGCCGGCACCTACGCTTTTGCAAATGTTTTCCTTACAGTCGCCGGAAGTATGATGATGCGGCTTTAGCCCGCATCCCTCCCGCTCTGGAGTGCAGCACACCTTTCTTTTCTCTAAACTGATCGGTTATAATGCCGGGATTCATCCTGTAGGGATTCCAGATTCTTTGCGTGTTCGAAGCGAGGATGGTAAATGACTATTGATAAAAACTGGATTTCATGCCGATAAGAAAGGAAAGGGAGGAAAGGTGATGAAGAAGAATTGCCTGTCAGTGAAAAAGACGTTGCTGTTTCTTGGAATAATATTTTGTTTCACAACAAGCAGTGCCGTGGCGCAGATGAGATTCGGGTTGCGTGCCGGGGGCACCATAGATCCCGAACAGTTTCATTTCGGCGTTCATGCCATCACGGACCCTTTGTTTGAAAATTTTACCTTCCGCCCGAACCTGGAGGTCGGAGTCAGCCGTTTTGTCACCGTAGCTACAAACTTCGAGTTTGCCTACGCGTTCCCGATTGAGAAGAAACCGTTTTCACTCTACGTCGGCGCAGGACCGGCTTTGATTGTAGCTGCCGACAGTGACGATGCGAACGCCGGTGGAGGAATCAACTTTCTGTTCGGCCTGGAGCATGACAACGGCTTCATGGGGGAAATGAAGATAGGGGTCATCGACAGCCCGGGCGTGAAATTTACAGTCGGTTTTACGTTCTAGCCTGCATTTCTCACAAGCCCGGATTATCCATCAATATCTCATTGAAACTTCGGGCCGTCATCTTTCTGCGGTCTGCAGAAACATGCCGGCCCGAAGTTCCGTTCGAAGGCCTTGTTCAATTGGTACTTGCGGCGAATGGGCCCAGTTTGATCGAAAAATCGTATCGGAATGAGAAGTGGATCCTGTAGTCGTTCGAACTGAATCCGTCCGAGTGGTTATCTCTCCGCCCGTACTGGAACTGGCCCCCGATCATGACGTCTTTTACCGGGTAGTAAAGCAGGTTGGCCAGCGCATATTGGCCCCGCTTGAAAGCATCGGGGCTCTGGCCGAGGGTGTTCCAGATCCTGTGCAGGGAATATCCGAACGAGCTGCTGAACTTCTCGTTCCAGGCATGATCGTAGAACGCGACCAGGCCCAGCACCGGCAGCGCCTCGCCGCGAAGGGGTAGTGCCGGATTGTCGGGATCCGTTTCAATGCCGATGTCGACGGTAGCATCGTTCATGTAGTTTTCTATCGCTTCCCCGTAGACGACCTGCAACTTGGCCACCTTATCCGGCGCCAGTTTCAGGTTCGAGCTGAAATTCACGCCCCATCCCACTGCGGTGCCCGAAAGATCGACTTCATCCGGAGCGGTGTCTTCCCACTCGATACGCCGGAGAATACCCGCGATCTCGACATACCCCCAGTCTCCACCGTAGCGGAATTCCCCTGAAATATCCGGCATCGCGAATCTGGGCTCCAGATCCTCCAGTCGAAGCTCCTGGTCATACAGGCCCCGGTCGCCGCTGGCTCCCGGTCGTTCCAGGGCCAGCGTCAGACGGGTATCCCCCTTGATCGGCATCCACCGGAACTGGATATTGCGGAAAAACACCATGCCGGGAGGGCCCCAGTATTCCAGCGAATTCGGAAACACGTCGATATCCATGAACGGGCTCCAATACTGGCCGGCGCCGAACTGTCCCAGCTCTCCGTAGGCATGTCGCAGCCGGATCGTCGTCTGCCCCGCATCCGCGCCTACTCCGAACATCTCGAACTCGAAAATTGTCTTCAGGTCTCCCAGCTCTGTCGGAACATTGCCCCGCACCCCGAACCGGGTCTGCCGGACACTGAAGTAAGCGTTCCCGTCGGTGCCGAACTCTTTTTCAAAGGAAGGCATCTTCGTGGGCCGGACCGTGTCGAACCAGTCCGGATCCATCTGATTGAAGTCGTACCCGGCGTCCATCATGACAAAGCCGTAAATGTCAAACTCCGCGCCGGATTTCTGTGTTTCTTCCGGGACCTTATTGTCCTCGGCCCGGCAGTCCGGGCCGTTAGCGAAAAACAGTCCGATGCACAACACCGTCATGATCAGGTTGTTGCTGAACTTGCTTATCCGATTGCACCACATGGTTTCTCCTTCAAGGAATATCTATTAAAACATTGGCCGGCAACCGAAGCCTGCGCATACCGGATTCTCGAATCTTCATGAAAACCAGCCGATCATCACCTTTATAAAAATCGAATTGAAAAAGTCGAACAGGAATAGGCCGATCAGCGGAACGGTAAGTATGGCGCGGGGAGATTCTCCATACTTCCGGGTGAGCACGGTCATACACGCCATGGCGTTTGGAGTCGCGCCCAGCTCCAGGCCGATGAACCCGGCCGACATGACGGCTGCGTCGTAGTTGCGGCCGACGGACCGGAAGACGACGAGCCAGGTGTATGCTACTACAACCACGGCCTGTACAAGGATGATTACAATCAGAAGTTTGAAATAGTGGAAGACAGCGGGCAATGAAATCCCGAGTATGGACATGGCAAGAAAGATGTTCAGCGAGACGTCCGAAATCAAGGCTAACGGAGGCTTGCTGGCCGGCGAGGAAAGCCTGGGGAAAATGGCCGGTGCGACATTGGTGAGGATGCCCCCGGATAGTATCACCGAAACAAAGAGGGGAATGTCGAAGCCTATCCACAGCATTCCCAAGTCTATATAGTAACCTGCCAGGATTACGACTGCTACGTTGCCGATGCTGCGCAGCACGCCGTCTGCATCGATGCACGGTTGACGCATCTGATCTTCGTGGACTGCAAACAAAGACTCGGTTTCTTCACCTCCGCCCCGGAGCCGATAACGGGAAATCAAACTTTTTCCGACAGGTCCTCCCAGTGCCGATCCTATTATCAACCCGAAAGATGCCGCCGCCAGCCCGATGCCCATGGCATTGTCGATGCCGTGCGCCTCAAATACGGGAGCCCAGGCTATGGCGGTTCCGGCGCCCCCTGACATGGAAACCGACCCGCTGATTATCCCGAGAAGGGGCGGCTCGCCCATCAAAAGCGCCACTCCCGCACCGATAAGATTCTGGATCGGGAGCATCAATATCGCCAGGCCTGCGATGGTCAGCAGCACCTTGCCCCCAGGGATCAGGCGCTCGAGTTTCGCTTCGAGTCCGACTGTCGCGAAAAATGCGAGCAGCAGCGTATCGCGCAGGTCGAGTGTCATTCTGATCGGGTATCCGAGAAACTCGGGGACAGCCATTACCAAAACAAATATCAGGCCTCCCGTGATCGGTTCGGGGATGCTCGCAGCCTTGATCCACCGCACACGCCGCGTAATCCAGACCCCCAGGATGTAAGCGAGAATGGACAGGATCAGGGTTTCCGTTTTATCAAAGTTCATAAGGATTTCATCAGATCATTATGACAATGGAATTATTTCTTCGGCTCGATGTAGTAAGGGTTCACTTTCAGTTTGCCGATTACGTACCGGATTACCAGTTGTGCCTTTACACTGTTGCCGGCTTTGTCAAGCGGCGGAGATACGACAGCGATCCCGAACTTGCCCGGAACGACAGCCAGTAATCCTCCACCGACGCCACTTTTGGCCGGCACGCCGGAATTGTAGAGCCAGATACCGGCATCGTCGTAGAGTCCTGCGGTCGCCATCACGGCAAGGGTGTACTGGACGGTTTCAGGGGATACAACCTTCTTTTTGGTTACCGGGTTGAAGCCGCCGTTAGCCAGCGTGGCCGCCATGACACCGAGATCTTTCGCGCTCACGTTTATGGCGCACTGCCGGGTGTACACGTCCGTTGATATGACGGGATCGAAATACATTCTGCCGTAAGCCAGGAGAAGATGCGCTATAGCCTGATTGCGCAGATTGTCGTTCGCCTCGCTGATATAGACAGGCTCGTTGACTTCCAGTTGACGGCCGGCAAAATCGCTGTGCACCTGCAGAATGTTCTTCCATTTGGCTTCCCCGTCGCTGCCTTTTATCAGGCTGGTTGCCGCAATGGCGCCGGGATTGACCATCGGGTTGATTTCCTTGCCCCGCATCCTTTCCACAGCTTCGATGGAGTTGAAGACCTCTCCGGTAGCATCCACGCCGATTTTATCCTCGATCAAATTGGGACCGCTCTCCTCAATCACTTTGGCAAGGGTAAAAACCTTCGATACGCTCTGGATGGAAACCATGGAGTCGATATCGCCCTTTGTATAAATCGTCCCTTCGGTTGTAACCAGTGCGATGCCGAAAATATTCGGGTCAACGGTGGCGAGTTCCTTAATGTAACTGGCATTCTCGCCCTCTTTCACATCTTTGTAATTCTCATAGGCCTGCCCCAGCGCCTCGGTGATGCGGGCTTCCGACAGATCCGTTTCCTGGGCTACCGACTGTCCCAAGAAAATGAAAGCCAAAAACACAACGAAATTTATTCTTGTTTGATGGCATTTTTGATATCGCATATTGATTATTTTCCTTAAGTTTATACTGGTGATGTCAAAAACAATATTCGGATTAATAGCGGTCGAAGTAGTCCTGGATTTTTCCGGCGTCGGTCGTCTTGAGCAATACCAGCTTGAGCAGTACCCGGGTCTTTGCGGGATTCAGGTCTCCGGACGCGACGGTGCCGAGTTCGTCGTCGTTGAGCTCAACGTTCCGTCCGATCACTCCGCTTGGAACCCTGGAAGAACGAACGACAACAACACCCTTTTTGATAGCCCGCTTGACCGCCTCGACCGCAGGACCGGTCATATTGCCGTTTCCGACTCCAGCCGTCACGATCCCCATGGCGCCGTGAGCCACGGCACTGTCGATTAAATCCGGCGAAACATCGGCTGTGATGTAAATGACATCCACCCTGGGAAGGGAATCGACGCCTTCCACTGAAAACTGGCTTTTAGAAGTATGGGTACGATACGGGTAACGGAAGTACCGGTTGACGCCGTAAAGCGAGGTCCCGATGAGGCCGCTTTCGGGTGACATGAAAGTCTGTACATCCGTGGTGTTGGTCTTGGTGATACTCCGCGCCCCATGAATGTCATCGTTGGCCACGATCAATACTCCACGCCCTCCGGCTCCAGGATCCGCCGCCACGGCCACAGCATTGAAGATGTTCAGCGGGCCGTCCGCAGACAACGCCGTGGACGGACGCATTGCGGCAGTCATGACGACTGGTTTTTCCGTTTTAACAACCAGGCTGAGAAAATATCCGGTTTCCTCGAGCGTATCGGTCCCATGCGTGATGACGATACCGTCTACTTTTGAAGATTTGGCCAGTTCATTGACTCTTTTCGCGAGCTTGAGCCAGATGGCGTCGCTCATGTCCTGGCTGCCTACATTGGCAACCTGCTCGCCGGTAATATTGGCTAATTCCCCGATCTGCGGTACAGCCTTAATCAAAACATCCACACCGACCTGTCCCGATGCGTAGCCGGCCTGAGTCTGAGTTTCCGCCGAGCCCGCTATGGTGCCCCCGGTGGCGAGAATTACAATATTCGGCTTTTCTTTCGGGACAGCAACAATCCCAGCCGAAACAAACAAAATCCATACCGCTACGAATCCTGTCTTAAGCGCCTTCATCGTATCCTCCTCAAAATATTCCGGATGAATTATCGGTAGTTTTCAGGTTTCAACCCTGTGAGCGCCGCCGGATCCAAAAGCTCCCTGATCTGAGATTCCGTCAGGATATTTTTCTCCCGAACCAGTTCCAGGATGCCTTTGCCGGTATCGTATGCTTCCTTGGCCAGCTCGGTCGCCCGTTCGTATCCAATGACCGGTGTAAGAGCCGTAACGATGCCCACGGTACGTTCCATATATCCCTTGAGAATCTCTTCATTGATTGTGATGCCGTCAATGCATTTCTCCCGCAGGGTGCGCATGGTGTTGGCCAGCAGCGTCTGCGACTCGAGAATGGCGATGGCTTCAATGGGTTCATAAGCGTTGAGCTGGAGCTGGCCATGCTGCGCGGCAAGTGTGACCGACATGTCGTTCCCCATAACCCGGAACGCGACCACATTGGTCAGCTCGGCAATAACCGGATTCACCTTGCCGGGCATGATCGACGACCCCGGCTGCATTGCAGGAAGGTTGATCTCCCCGAGTCCGGCCCGGGGGCCTGAAGACAGAAGGATCAGATCGCCGGCGATTTTTGACAGCTTGATCGCCAGGCTTTTCAACGCTCCGGATTGGGCCACGAACGCGTGCTGGTCCCAGGTCGCCGCGAACAGATCATTCGCTTTGACAAAAGGCTTCCCGGCCAGCCTCGTAAGGTGAACGGGCACTTTGTCCGCGTATCCTTCCGGTGCGGTGATCCCGGAACCGATCGCCGTAGCGCCCATATTGATAACAAGCAAAGTCTTTTCAGACTGGCGCAGGAACTCGATCTCGCTCTCTAAAGCGGCGGCAAAGGCATGAAACTCCTGGCCGACAGTCATCGGCACCGCGTCCTGCAATTCGGTGCGTCCCATCTTGACCACATCAAGGCCTTGATTGCCTTTTGCCCGCAACGCCGCCACCAGCCGTTCGGCTTCTGCAACCACTGTATCGTTCTGCAAAAGGATGGCCACCTTGAGCGCTGTCGGATAGGTGTCATTTGTAGACTGGGACATGTTCAGGTGGTCGTGGGGTTCAATCACATCGTAATCGCCGAGAGAATGTCCGGTCAATTCGAGGGCAACGTTGGCCATCACCTCGTTTGCATTCATGTTGGTGGACGTGCCTGCCCCGCCCTGATAAGGATCCACCGGAAACTGATCGTGATACCTGCCGTCCAGGATAGCTTCCCCCGCTTTGATTATCGCGTCGCGGATTGCGGCATCCATCTTGCCGATTTCGGCATTGGCTTCGGCCGCCGCCATTTTAGTCAGGGCCCAGCCGTTGATTAGCGCGGGATAGTCGCTGAGAGCGCCGCCGGAAATCTGAAAGTTTTCAAGCGCACGCGCGGTCTGCACTCCATAATAGGCGCCGGCCGGAATTTCCTTGTCGCCCAAAAGATCATGCTCTATGCGCACATCATTGAATCCCCTGCCCGGTGCCTGTCCTGCGGCCGGGCCTGCGACAAATAAAAGCAGATTCATGAATACTAAACCGGCCATCAGTTTTTTAACCATTGAGTACCTCCCGATAAAAGCCCCTTAACGAATCATTAAAGAACTTAATAGCAGGCCCATCAACGTAGCCGTACACGTGGTTACGAGCCCGGGAACCATAAAGCTGTGGTTGAACAGGTACCGTCCGATCCTGGTTGTCCCCGTCTGGTCGAAAGAAACGGCGGCCAGGACGGTTCCGTACGTCGGCAGGAAAAAGTTCCCGTTGACCGCAGGATAGACTCCGATGAGCAGATAGGGCGGCAGGCCGAGCGCCAGGCCCACCGGGGCCAGAATGACTATCGTCGCGGCCTGGCTGAAAAGCAGTATGGAAAGCGCAAAAAGACCGAACGCGAAAATCCAAGGATATACGCCGATGGCTGAAGATAAGGAGCCGACAATCGATTCCTGGTTGGCGCTGAAGAATGAGGAACCCATCCATGAGACGCCCAGTATCGAGATGATGGCCGTCAGCCCGCCCCGCATCAGGCCTCCCTTGACTGCTGCAACCGGGCCGGCCTTCGTTAAAAGCGTGATCAGACCTGCCGCCGCCAGCATGATAATCATGATGGCAGGACCCATCTCTACCCTGCCCATCACTGCAGCACCGTTATCCACGGATTTGTATTGCGGCCTCAAATCCGGGAAAAGGCCGACAAGAACGACAACGGCTACTGCGGCAAGGAAGATGGCGCAGGAGATCAAGGCGCGCCGGCGGTTTTCGCCTTCCAGCCTTTTCTTTTCCGCAGGCGGCTTGAGCTGGCCGCTGGCCAATCGGCTCTGATATTCGGGATCCTGGTCGAGTTCCTTCCCCTTCCATGCGACAGACAATGTGCCCGCTAAAATTCCGATAAGGGTAGCGGGAACGGTCACCATCATGATCTGGGAAAGCCCGGCATCCGAGCCGGCAAAAGCGGAAACCAGCGCGACCGTTGCCGCGGCCACCGGCGATGCAATCAGCCCATGCTGGGCGGCGACAACACTCATGGACATGGGGCGCTCGGGGCGGATACCGGCATTGCGTGCGACTTCGGCGATTACCGGCAGCAGCGCGTATATCACATGCTGCGTGCCGGCGGCGAATATCAGAATATACGTTACAAAAGGGGCCAGGAAAGTTATACGCCCGGGATTGCGGCGCAGCACCTTTTCGGCGCCTTCCACCAGGATGTCCAGCCCTCCCGCCGCCTCCATCATGGATAATGCCGTGATGACAGCCAGAATCATTCCCAGCACCGTGGCGGGCGGGCTGCCGGGGGGCATGGCGAAGGCAAAAACGAAGATCGCAAGCCCGATACCGCCCATTGTGCCCAGAGCGATGCCGCCCATACGGGCGCCGATCACAATACAGGCCAGAAGAATGGCCGACTGCACCAGGACCTCAACCATCTTGGGAATTCCTTACCTGAAATATGGCTCTATCGGAATTTAATATTCTATCCGAATGACGATCAATACATTGGCTGCAATTCCGATTTACGCTAGCATAACCCGTTTCTAATATTCAACACGCATTTACAGTCAAATATTGTATCCATTTAATCGTGTGTGAATTATCGAAAGCACCCTGACGCGACATTCAAGTATTCGTTGAGAATCAATCGCTCCGGAGTTGTCATGAAGTCCCTCGGAAATGCATCAACATATAATGTCTAATATGTAAGAAGAGATTCCATTCGGAAGAAGAGTTCCATTCGAAAGCAGGGATTCGAAAGGGATGACGTACACCAGCGAATAATGAACCTTTGCTACAATTGTAAAACCGCCACAGATGCAAAGTGTATCTTTTTGATGGCTTTTTAATTTCAATTCCGTTTAAAACCTATGGCAAGGAACCTTCCGCACTGAGATAAAAAGGGGCCTATGAATTTACGACTACTTCTCATTGTGGTTGTAATGGCATTCCTGGCTGCCGGCGACCCGCTGACTGCCGCCGAGCCTTCAGCGACGGATTCCCCTTTTCCCCGCAGCCTGGACAGTTACGGCGACGCGAACCTGGGGGGAATACTTGACGTCATTTTCCACCGTATTCGGGAAGAATCCTTCAACCTGGCGGCGACACTGATCTTCTTTACGGCCATTATCCACAAGTTCATGGCCGGCAAATTCATGGCTCTCTCCCACAGGGGGCGTCACGAACATGAGGAGAATATCCGGAAAAGCAACGCCCTCCGGCACTCGGTGCATTTTAAAGCGGAAGTGTTTCACTTTTTAGGCGAAGTCGAAGTGATCTTCAGCCTCTGGGCTGTCGCTTTGATCGGCATGATTGTGGCTTTCTACGGCTGGCCGATGGCCATCCAATATATCGGACAGGAGGTAAATTTTACCGAAGCGGCTTTTGTGGTCGTGATAATGATGCTTGCCGCCAAACGTCCGATCCTGAAGGACATTCTGATTTTCCGGGCCTGCTGCGTGTGCATGGGGGAATAAAGCACATCTGGAGAAGGCCAGCTACTAGTCCGCACCCGTGGGTCGAACCGGTTTATCGACTGTCTCGGTTTCGGCACATCAGGTTAGCTGCTCGACATTCCGACTTTTAAAGGGATAGTGTTTCCGCTGACCATGCCTTCTGAAACTTCTGTTTTGCAACATAATGTATCGTATAATTAGTTATACC
>DKBB01000382.1:19603-19851 GCA_002451015.1 Acidobacteria bacterium UBA6911 | reverse complement strand
TGTGTGTGCCAAGCGAAGTAGCACAAGGCGTTTCCATGTATTGCATGACCAAATCTACGGGGTGACGTCCTGTGGGAAGCATGAAGGCGATTTGTTTGCTACGCCGTGCACGCCACACAAAGAAGATCACCGGTAAGCCGTGTGCCCGAAATGGGCACGCACGGCTTGAAAGGGGTGCTGGAAACGGGCCTGCTCTGCGGGTACCGCGCCAGCACCTACCAAAATCTTCCAAAACTCTGGGGAAAATG
>DKBB01000382.1:0-19519 GCA_002451015.1 Acidobacteria bacterium UBA6911 | reverse complement strand
CTGCCGCTGGAATGTTCCGGCCTTCGATACAAGTTGGCCCATTGAAGTAGCAACTATTTCTGAAAAGATCGGAATTATTCAAATTTTGAGCTTTAATATACTTATAATGCTTTATCATTAATTGGATTTGTATTCTACATTATGGCAAATAACGATATTATGGATAATATAAACACTAATAAAATCGGTCGTAAAATATATGCTCTCATTGAAGAGCTATTCCCAATTTGTCGCAGCATTACTGGAAATGGACTTCGCGAAACATTAGACATTGTCCAAAGAGTTATTTCCTTAGAAATACATCACGTTCCATCGGGCACAGAAGTGTTTGACTGGACTATTCCTAAAGAATGGAACATACGAGATGCATACATTAAAGATCCAAATGGCGATATCGTTGTAAATTTTGCAAAGTCAAATCTTCACATAGTGAATTACAGTGTTCCAATTCATACTAAGATGCCTTTGAATGAATTAAGGACTCATCTGTTTTCTTTGCCTGAGCGTCCGGATTGGGTTCCATATAGAACCTCATACTATAAAGAAGATTGGGGATTCTGTTTATCTCATAATCAGCTTTCATCCCTGCCAAATGGTATTTATGAGGTACTGATAGATTCAACACTAGAAGACGGATACTTGAGTTATGGAGAATGCTATATTCCCGGCCAATCTAAAGACGAATTTCTTATCTCGACGCACATATGTCATCCTTCGCTTGCTAATGATAATCTTTCAGGTATCGCTCTTTCAGTTATTTTGGCAGAATACCTGAGTTCTTTATCTCTAAGATATTCCTACCGGATAATTTTTATTCCTGGGACTATCGGTGCCATTACCTGGCTCTTTGTAAACCAAAACTCTTTGGGATTGATAAGGAATGGACTTGTCATATGCGGAATAGGAGATTGCGGCGAAAT
Source organism: Acidobacteria bacterium UBA6911 (assembly GCA_002451015.1). Classification (GTDB taxonomy): domain Bacteria; phylum Acidobacteriota; class UBA6911; order UBA6911; family UBA6911; genus UBA6911. Next base: position 18,599 of record DKBB01000382.1, on the reverse strand, counting down.
TACATACAAGCGTAGCAGACGAGGGAATGCAGAAATTGATAGGGCTGTTGAACAGGCCTTTAGAGATACAGGCAAACGTGAAGCTGTTCTTGATTTTGATCCATATGGATATGACGAAAGACAGTATTGCTCTCCAGGAATAAATCTGCCAGTGGGGCGAATCTCAAGGACGCCTTATAGCCAGTATCCGGAATATCATACATCGGCCGATAATCTCGATTTTATTAATTCCAATTACCTAGAGGATTCCTTCAATTTTATTAAAAGAATCATATTTATGTTGGAAAAGAATCATTCCTTTATTAATTTATTTTCGAAATGCGAGCCACAATTGGGCAGGCGTGGTCTTTATGACTCATTGAGCGATCAGACAATGGCAATGCTATGGATTTTAAATTTATCTGATGGCAATAACAGTTTATTGGATATTGCATCAAGATCCGGAACGCAATTTGATTACATTTTAAAAGCGGCCTCTATATTGACTGATAAAGGCTTACTCAAAAAGATTAAGTGATTCCATCCTGATCCGGCAAATAATAGATGGCACATAGAATAAAGAGAGTGTAAAAATGTAATATTCCGGATCCCGTGGGACAGTTCGATAGTTAACGATTTCCTAAAAACAGCCGTTCATTCTCCCTATAGGCAGCTGGAAACAACCTCTCCCACGTTGATGAAGCAAAACGTAGATTAGCCCCTTATACGGTGACATATATCGCGGAACCTTGCATACTGGTTATCCCATTCTGAACAATCCTCCGGAATAAACTCCTTGAATTCGAAGGAATTTCTCAGGATTTGCCGGATTTCCGGCAGAGACCGGATCTCGCCGCTGGCCATAGCCTGAATCATTATATTTCCCAGGGCGGTCGCTTCAGCCGGACCGGCGACAACCGGCAGACCGGTGGCGTTGGCCGCGAACCGGCAGAGCAGATCATTTTGGGCGCCGCCGCCTATGATGTGGATCCTCCGGATATTTTTATCCGTAATCTGTTGCAGCTCTTCAAGTGTCTGACGGTAACGCAGGGCCAGGCTTTCGAAAATGCAGCGGGCGAACTCACCGGGATTTTCCATATGCGGTTCCCTTGCGTTCTCAGCCAGTTTGACTAGAGCTTTCGGCATATTTTCGGGATTCAGCAGGGAAGGATGATCGGGATCGATCAGGCTCTTAAAAGGTTTTGAAGACGCAGCCAGGGACAAAAGGTATTCATTGGTGAAAGGGGTTCCGTTGCCACCCCAGGATCGTCGGCATTCCTGAACCAGCCACAGCCCCATTATATTTTTAAGAATTCGATAGGTGCCTTCAACCCCGCCTTCATTTGTGAAGTTCAGCTCCAGGGATTTGGGGGAGACAACGGGAGTTTCAGACTCTATTCCCATTAAAGACCACGTGCCGGAGCTGATGTAGGCGAAAGCGTCGTCTTTCGCGGGGATGGCCGCAATGGCGGACCCGGTGTCGTGGGAAGCCACCGCGACGACGTCCACAGCGGAGAGCCCTGTTGCCGCCGCAATATCGACTGTCAGCCTCCCCAGGATTTTTCCCGGCCGTATGATTTCCTGCATGATTGTAATAGGAACATTGATGGCTTGAAACAGCCTTGCTTCCCATTGTCCTGTTGCCGGATTCATCAACTGGGATGTTGTAGCGCATGTGAATTCGGAAAACCTGACACCCGTCAGAAGGTAGTTCAGCAGATCGGGCATGAAAAGCAGGTCGTGAGCCCTCTCCATTGCCGGCTGCCGGTCCCTTTTTGCGGCGTATAGCTGAAACAGGGTGTTGAACTGCAGAAATTGGATTCCCGTAAGGGCGTAGATATCTTCTTTGGCAATGAGCCCGAAGACTTCTTCCATGACACCATCCGTACGGTGGTCCCGGTAGGCGTAAGGCAGCTCCAGGATACGGCCTGCCTCGTCCAGCAGCCCGTAATCGACTCCCCAGGTGTCTATCCCTATGGACAGAGGTAATTCGGACTGATTGTGCGCGACTTTCAATCCGATTTGTATTTCTTCGAACAGGCGATAGACATCCCAGTGGCAGCGGCTGCGAATCCGCGTCATGTTGTTGTCAAACCGGCGGATTTCCTTAAAAGAAATTTTTCGGTTCCCCAGCTCGCCGATAATTGCACGACCGCCGGAAGCGCCGATATCGAAAGCAAGGAATTTGTCTTTCCTGGTACGCGGCAAGGGTATCGGCTCCGATTGTTTTCAGGGATTCCGTTTATTCAGTACACTGCTTTCGTAATTTTGAATATCTGAAATAACGGCTTCCGCTACAGGGACATTCTTCTTCAGGCAATGGAAATCCCATACGGCTCCAAACGGCTTTGACTTCACCTCTTCCATCATGGCAAGCAGTTCGAATTTTTGACCGGCATTTTCATAACGGCGCATCCTTCCAACGGGATCGAGCAGTGCCAGCAGCAGAGCCTTCTGCGCAACGCGGGCTCCGATCACATAAGCCCCGATGCGGTTGATGCCTGCGTCGAAGAAATCCAGTCCGAAATGCGCCTTGTCCAGCTTATCCGCCCACACAATTTCCTGCATCAGCGCGCGAACCTCGTCACTCAGGGAAACGACGTGGTCGCTGTCCCAGCGAACGGGACGCGTAAGATGAAAAAGAAGCTCTTCCAGAAACTGGAATACGGCCGATACCTTGTCCGATACCTGTTCGGTGGGATGAAAGTGTCCGATATCGAGGCAGAGCAACATTCGATTTTCGACAGCATACCCGAGGTAGAATTCGTGGGAGCCGACCGTGTAGGTTTCCAGACCGATACCGAACAATTTGGACTCCACCGCATCCTTGAGCGTATTCGGATCGTATTTTTCTGCCAGGATGGTGTCCAGAGACTCCTTGAGCAGACGACGGTGCAGGAACCGGTCCACGGAAACATCCTTTGACCCGTCGGGTATCCAGATGTTGTGAATACAAGGGCTGTCGAGTTCCCGTCCTATATGTGCGCCTATTTGCCGGCAGCGTTTTACATGTTCGATCCAGAATCGGCGGATTCCGTCGTCCCTGGACGAAAGCGTGTAGCCGGAGTCCGCATTGGTATGGGAGAAAAGCGTACAGTTGAAATCGATTCCGATGTTCCTGCTCCTGGCCCAGTCCACCCAGGACTGAAAATGCCCCGGCTCAATACGGTCACGATCCACAAAGAGATCTCCAAAATCTCCATACATCGCGTGCAGATTGAGTCTGTGATTTCCGGGTATCAGAGAATATACCAGGTCCAGATCCTGGCGAATTTCCCGGAGATTCGTCGCCTTGCCCGGGTAGTTGCCGGTAGCCTGAATCCCGCCACCGGACAGGGCGGCACCGCGCCTTTCGCATCCGCTCACATCGTCCGACTGCCAGCAGTGCAGGGAGACGGGTGTGCGGTCCAGCCGGTCCAGGGCGCGGTCGGTATCCACCCCGATTTCACCATACTCCTCTTTTGCAATTTCGTAAGCTTTCTCAATTCTTTTTTCTTTTTCCATGGTTAGGCCTATATTGTTTTCGGCTCAAAATATTCCAGGGAAGGCCCGCCTAATAATTTTTCATTGATAGAAACTTCTATCCTGAATTTCCCTATTCTCTCGGCTGAAGCCAGGTTGTGGGCGGCCTGTTCCAGTGTGGTGTCGCCGGTTGCAACGACGCCGAAGCCTCCGACCACACAGCATCCCTTGTGCCATCGCAACATGTTGAGGATCGGATTTTCCGGAGACCGGTTGTTCATTTGAGCGCTGTCCACCAGTCCAAGCCTGGGGTTCAGATAAATAGCCTCCGCATCGATGGGCGCCACAACCGGATGAGTTTCGCGCGAATAAGGGATATCGGGCGATTCTCCAATCAGGGATTCTGTTCCGAACTTCTCGGCCAGGATGGCCATGCCTTCGGCTGTCGCCAGTGGATTCGACGCCATGATACAGGTTGTATAGTTGGTATGCGTGTAGATTAATTTATGGAGCATGATTTCGAAATCATCGTCGTTCTCTATCCTCGTGGGTGTCCGGGTCAGGCGAAAATCCATTCCGGCCGGGATGGCCGACATGGGGCAGAAAATCATCTCACCGGCGGTAACCTTCCGGCTCATGGATCCGGTTCCGAAAGCCCCGATCATCATGTCGTAAATGTACCTCGACCAGTGGGCGAATTCCTGAACAGTGGACTCGTCCTCCACATCGCCTCCCTCTGCAATCCGGTCCATTTTCTTTCGTGGATAAGGGGGAAAAACCGAGTCGAGTCCCCGTTCGGCCAGTTTGTCCTGAATTATGCGCGGACGGATACCGCGGCGGCCCAGATTAAGCGCCAGCGCTGCGCTGCTTTCGAAAACGCTCAAATGCAGGAGGCATTCTTCCAGGGAATCGCCCCGGGTAAAAGGTCCGTGTCCCTTGACGAGGGTGATCGGTCCTTTCGCCAGGTATCCGGGTATTCTCTTCTCCATTTCAATCGAGCCGACCGGCTGTTTGTAGGATCCGGCCGTCACCGCGCCGATTATGGACGCGCCGTGAATATCCACCGGTTGAAAATAGAATTCCTGATTTCCGTTTGCATCATCGCCGAGGTACTTTAGAAAAAGCTGGCAGTCCCGGTTGTCGAAGGACATGACGGTAGAGAGAACATGGTGGCAGTGGATGCAGGCATTCGCTCCGGGCAGGCTCAGGACCGCCCGGTGAATATTGGATTCCGTGGACGCCCTGCCGTCGCCCCAACTCACCTCCTTGAAGCGAATGGGAACAATGTCCCGGGGGATAAGGGCCCCAATCTGAGAACCGGATGCCGTCGTATAGAATCGCCCGGGATCGTCTGGATCAATCGCCGATAAATTGCCGCTGTGGGTATTGTTCCCGTTCACGCTGCGGAGAGCATCTCCGACTCTCCGGAAATTCTCGTAGATTTCATTAAAACTCTTATTCTCATTCATCGTTCATGTTCCTGAAACGCCAGAAGCCTCCCCCTGGCTGGGCATCCCATTCGGCACCGTACATTCCAGTTCAAGCTCACGGAGTGTCTCCGCCCTGGGGAACCCATTCCCGTCCCATCCCATGGCGTCGTAATACTCGCTATGCATTTGATCGAAGGCCTCGCGGTTGCAAATCAGGGAGCGGCCTTCGATTTCAAGGCTTTCGGTATAGAAACGATCGGGCAGCCGGTCCTCGTTGCGGGTGAATCCTGCGCGTAGGTTAAACATCCTTTCCAGCGTCAGTGTTCTCCAGGCAATCCGTTCCAGAGTTCCTCCGCTATGGCTCAGCCCGGTTACCGCATTTACAAGCAACGCGAATTCATCAAGAGTTAGTGACAACGATGCAAAAGCACAAGCCCCGATAATATCGATGGCCGTGTTGGTCAGTGCGGCATTTCTGGCGATAATGGCGGTCCCTTCAATGCGATCTCCCGGCCATTCCGCGTACCCGGCGCAATAATCCCGGATCGCAGTGTACCCGTTTTCCAGGTGGCATCCTCCCCGGTTGTTCATTTCATAGCAGAGGCCCTGCAGGTATGCGGTCCGGGGATCATAGGCCGGCATTTCCATTTTTTTAACGCTCATGGACAATTCTTCATGGCCGTATTTCCGGCAGAACCGGTAGGAACCCTCCGCCAGCTCTTTTCCGATGCCCTCGGATCTGCCTATGGCATGAACAAGGGGCAACAAAATCTCTTTGCGGCCGAAGCCGGGCTCCCCGTGCTGTTCGCAGAACGGGAGAACATTTTTAAGGAGCTTCTCTTCCTCAGGTGTTCGGGGATCCTTTTTATTTTTAACCAGCGTATACAGTTCGATAAAGGCCGCGATAGTTCCACCCAGGGAAATGGTATCCAGCCCGTAACGGTTTGCCCAGTAATTCGCCCGGGTAATAACGACCAGGTCGTAGATGGACAGATTCGCTCCGAGCAGGGCGACGGTTTCGAATTCGGGGCCTTCCCCATGGTCCAAACGGGTTCCCTTTCCGTCGAGTATCCTGCTTACCCGGGTGCAGGCGATCGGGCAGTTGTAGCAGGCGCTTTTTTTCGTTTCTACCCGCTCCCTCCCGGAGGAAGTCGTTGCGGCATGATATCTCAAGGCTTCTCCGTTGATCTTCCCGATATCTTCATCCCGGTGACGGGTGTCGCGCATGTTGTTGTGAATGAGCTCATTGTAGTTGTGGACCATTCCCAGAACACCCAGTGTTCCCATGGATGACAGGATTCCAAAGGTCTGCTCTTTCCGGGTCATCTTTCCCACGTCCAGTTTCAGTCGCGCCTTATAGCCGGCTCCGCTTTCGTTGCCTGGGCGCAATCCCTCAGGATCGGCAACTGGAATGACGCCTGCCGAAACGGGGTGGACTACAACAGCCAGAAGGTTCTTGGATCCGAAAACCGCACCGCCGCCGCCTCTTCCCAGGGCTCTGCCCCGGTCGTTCATGATGGCGGCTATTCGGGATATTTTACGGCCCGCCTCGCCGATCGTCATGACCCGTGCTTTTTTCGGGGAGTTGCGGATCAGCAGATCCGTGATTTCCTCCACGTTCAGCTTCAATAAAGACCCGGCATCGTGAAACGCCACATCCTCCGGAGATATTGTTAGGTAGATCGGGATTGGGGATTTTCCCGTAATCCTGAGAATGTCGTAGCCTGTTTTCTTAAAAGCAACCGCCCATTTCCCTCCGGAATTGGCGCTGCCGACACCGCCCGTCAGGGGGGATTTGAAGTTTACATGAAATCTGCCGGAGGCGGGCATCGCGGTTCCCGTGGTCGGAGAAGTGGATATGATCAGGATGTTGTCCTCTCCAAGAGGATCGATTTCCTTAAAAGCATTCCTGTATTTTCCTTCCCGTTCCAGGGAGAGGAAATGCTCGGTTAGAAGCGCCACGCCCATGCCCCTTCCGCCGAAAAAAAGGTTGCCTGTCCTGGAATCAAGCGCAGACGAATGAAATGTCTTCCCGGTAAGGTTTATGGTCAGGATCCTGCCCATGTAGCCCCTGGGCAGGATTTTCGCGTCAATAGGCATGAATAATTCTCCGGAGAGATCAAAACGTCGCTATCGGGTTCCGTAAGCAGGGATATCATAATCGATCCCCGGATTCTAGCCCGCTTTTCTCGCGGGATTCCGGTCGATTCGCTTACACCGAGGCGATATAGAGTGCCGTGGATGCAAGGCGCGCAACCGAAGATCCCGGAGGCATACTTGACGCATGTCGTGGAGTCTTAGGATGCGCAACGCAGTAGACAGGGTCCTCTGTGCCGCCGCAGTAGTCACCTCGTGAGAAATGCGGGCCGGATCCGATGAAACCATTGATTTAGCTATGGCGCGGTACGGGTTCCGGCTTTCTAAGGAGAGTCTTTCCTTTTCATAAAAAAGGGCGCCGTTACAAACCACAGGACCATCCCGACCGCCATGACGGTTTTGTGGGTCCCCGGTTCGATAGAGCCGGAGAAAACCAGGATGGACGGCAATACGGTTGCCAATAGTCCGATTAATCCAAGGCTGCTTAACAGTAACTTCATCTTCCGATCTCCCGATAGGTTCCTCTCTGGATAATCATACTGCCGGCAATGTATAGAGCGGCGGCTATAAACCAGCCGGGGATGAACAGAAAGAATTTTTCAATGCCACCCAGTAGATACAATGCCAGGCAACAACAGAGAGTCAGGATCCATGCCGCGCCGGCGGCCCAGTTGGCGGAGATTCCAGCCGATTCTGCATAAAAGCTCTTCAGGTTCAGTTTGGGCAGAACCCAATAGTCCAGAAAGATCACCGTCCCCATGGGCATTAAAATGAGTCCGTACAGAGCAACGAAATCCAGAAGCTTCATGACAAGGGCGGGGAAAACGGCGCCGAACGTGGCCAGAGATCCAGCGATGAGAGTGACCCTGAACCGGCTCCATTTTTTGAATAAAATCTGGAAGGCAAGCCCGGCCCGGTAAATCGTTGGATTGGCAGTGGTCCATCCCGCAATGATTACGCAGGCGGCTCCCGCCAGCCCGGCAATATTCACCGCCATGGGTCCCGGAGCCACGGCCGTATCTTCGGGGTTTATACTCAATTGAAGCGCATACAGAAGAGCGGCGGACATCCAGGCCATGTAATGGCCCAGATACATGCCGGCGGCTGAGGCGTATCCGTAGGAGGCTTTACGGGCGTACCGGAATATGGAAAGATCGGACATGCCGACATGCATGGCCAGGTTGCAGAACCAGGCAAAACAGAAAACATGCCAGAATGTGTACTGGGACTGCCCTTCCAGGGGAACCCCGGTCCAGATGATGTTGTTCGCCACAGGCCAGAAATCCGCCAGCGAATGAATCCCGAGCCGGGGAAGTGCGGCGATACCGCATGCCAGAAATACCAGGACCATCCATGGGGAGGCGATGTTGGCGAAACGAGCCACCGCGTCATACCCTTTGGCGGCCACGAGGGAAATGACTAATCCAACCGCAAGGACCGCCACGATCCACCCGGCGCTGTTAGGAAGCCAGTCGTTCAGTCCGGGCATTTTCATATTGAAGGGGATACCTACTGCAGTTGCGGACACGGAAACCATGGCGCCGGCGAGGAAGCAGAACATGAGGCCGTTGGCCAGGTTGTACAATGTAACCAGCTTGACGCCGCATATTCTCTCCAGCTGATAATACATGGTCTGGCGGACGCGTACGGCGATGGGGGCGCAGAGGAAGCGCCAGCTGAGCACCGCCATCAGGTTTCCGAGCAATAATCCCACCAGCAGGTCGAATGCGGTGACTCCATGGGCTACGAACAGGGGGCCTATCATGAATTCCGTGCCTGCTGCATGCTCGCCGGCATACATGCCGATAAAACTTCGCAGGCTTTTCAGCCTGCTTTCCGGTACGGATTCTCTTTCGAATTCATCTGTAGTGGAGCTGCCCGGAACAGGTTCCATTTCACGAAGGCTCGATTCTTCCGTCATTTGCGTTTACCGGCTTTCTTATTTTTTTTGAAAATACTTTAATTCAAGGAGATTATTTTAGGTTGAAATAACCGTGATTAATAGCGATATATAATCTATTCCCAGGATTTTGTTACAGTTTGTCCACTAAAAGGAGAGGCGATGAAACACCGGTACGTATTGGTTGTGTTGCTGGCGCTGTCGATGTTTGGTGCCGGTGGAGCTCAGGAGAACAGATCTGCTACAGTGCAGGACAGAACGCAAGCCAGCCTGGTTTTACAATCCAATGTCCTGGCGCCTGATCCAACAGACATAAAAGACCGTTCCCTGCGAATCGACGGAATTTTCTATGAAACCGAAGCGGGACGGGTGATCCTCCCGGCTACGTTCACGGAAGGTAAAAGCGGCGTCTCCAACAAGCCCTGGGAAGCACAATCAAAAACGGTTGATGGACGAGTGGTCACGATTTCGGTCACCCCTCAGGCAAACGACTTTGCAATCCGGATATTCGCAAAGCCCGATGCCGGTATCCTGAAATGGGGCCTCTCCGTTTCCGCAAATGAAAATGAATATTTTACCGGATTGATGGAACGGGTCGTGGATGGCCCGCAGCAGGCTTCCTGGACGCCCGGGCTTGAAACGGCAATGAATTTACGCGGCCAGAAGGTAGAGATGATCGTCAAACCGACGACTTCGGTTTATGCGCCTTTCTATATTTCCTCGAGAGGGTATGCCTGTTTTGTTCAAGGGACCTGGCCGGGGGAGTATGATTTTTGCGCGGAAGATCCCGAACGGGTGAAAATTCAATTTGAAGGTCCGGCATTCGAACTGAAAATCTATAGCGCGGAGAATCCGGGTAGGCTGGTGACGGCGCATGCATTGGAAGCGGGTCCGCCGTTTCTGCCGCCCAGGTGGGCGTATCTGCCGTGGCGCTGGCGGGACGAGCATGTGCATCTCAAGCAGTATTATGATGGTACGCCGGTCACCGGCCCGTTCAACTCGCAGGTGATGGAAGATGTTCTGATGATGAAGGCGTTCGGGATTCCNNCCGGATGATCCGCTGGCTGAATAAGCAGGATATGCAGATGCTGCTGTGGATTGCCCCGTTTTTTCAGGGCAAAATGGAGACGGAAGCTCTTGCCAAGGGCTATAATTTGCCCGGCCAGCGTCCTCAGCGCAACAACTACCCGATGGTCGATTTTACCAATCCTGAAGCGAAAACCTATTGGCAGCAGGGAGTGGCGAAGCTGCTGGAACTGGGAGTGGCGGCATTCAAACTGGATAGAGGTGAAGAGGGAATTCCCGAAAACGGTCCTCACGAGGTTTTTGACGGCCGCTCGATCCGCGAGAACCGAAACGCGTATCCGGGCATGTATGTTCAGGCGGCTTACGAAATAGTTAAAAATTATCGCGGCGACGATTTTCTGCTGATGCCCAGAGGTGCCTATACCGGCAGTTCGCCCTATGGTGCGTTTTGGGGAGGGGACATCGGAGGCACGCAGGAAGGATTGCGGGCTTCCATCATAGCGGTGCAGCGGGCGGCTGTGATGGGATACCCGAACTGGGGATCGGATACGTGCGGCTACAACCAGCAGTTGATGGAACAGGAGGTTTGCGCGCGATGGCTGGCGTTTTCCTGCTTTACCCCGATTATGGAAGTCGGACCCACACGCAACCTGGCATTCTGGAGTCTGCCCCGAACGCCCAGCTACGATACGGAACTGATCGCCGTCTGGCGCCTGTATGCCCGGCTGCACACGCGTCTGGCGGATTACAGCTACGAGCAGGCTCAGGAAGCGCATCGCAGCGGTATGCCGATTGTCCGGCCGCTGTTTCTCGCCGACCCGAAATCCCCTGAGGCGTGGAATCACTGGCAGACGTACCTGTACGGACCGGATCTGCTGGTGACACCGATTTGGGAAAAACGGAAGCGCTCGCAGGAGGTTTATTTTCCGTCCGGTGCCAGATGGCGCGACGCCTGGCGCCCTGAAAGGGTATACCCGGGAGGTCAAACTGCGGAAGTTCCGGCGGAGATGCACCAGATACCCCTCTTCGTACGTGTGGGATCCAACCTCGAGCTCGGGGATCTGAACCTCGAATACAAAGAAGCGCTGGCCATCGCCCGGCAGAAGCCGGATCTGGCGCGCCTTGACGCAGAGCTCCGGTCCGAGTTCCNNAATGAGTTTTTAATTTGGCATAATGCGTGTTTCGATGTCCTGGCGGAGAACGCATAACCCAGAATATCTCAATCGATAACCAGTCCCTCCACATTTTCGATGACATCGGGCAGCGAGGTGTTTCCGAACGAGCAGCGGGAAATGCGGATGTTGCGCAGCGGAGAGTGTTTATAGCCGCGAAGGTAAAGAGCATATTTACTTTTCTGGCTCGTGACATCGGTCATTTCGATATTCTGGACCCGGGGAGGAAACCGCCCCGCATCCCCTTCCTCGTAGAAGAGATTGATGCGCAGCACTGCATCGGCTACCTGCCCGACCTTTACGTTGCGCATGTATATATTCTCGATAAAGCCGCCGCGTACGGAATTCGTCTTCAGGCGCAGCGCCCTTTCGAGATTCGGACTGTCCATATTGCAGTTTTCCGCAAAGACATTCCGAACACCGCCGGAGGCTTCGCTTCCAATCGTAACGCCTCCGTGGCCGTCTTTCATACGGCATTGCCGCACAATTATATTTTCTGAAGGCTCTCCAATACGCCGGCCGTCACGATTTCTGCCCGACTTGACCGCAATGCAGTCGTCGCCCGTATCGAAAAAGCAGTTTTCAATGAGTACGTCACGACTCGATTCCGGGTTGCAGCCGTCGTTGTTCGGGCCATGACTGACCAGGGTCACCCCCTGTACCGACACATTGGTGCACAGGACGGGATGTAGCATCCACATGGGCGAGTTGCGCACAGTCACGTCTTCGATCAGAACGTTCCGGCATCGATAAAACTGCACAAAATTAGGTCTCAGTCGGCCTGATTCCCCGAAAATGCGATCCTGGACCGGGGTGTCGTTTTCCCCCATCTGAAACAGATTTTTCCGCGCCGCCATCTGATTTGGTTTCTCACGGCTGCCGCCGAAAAAGGGACTGCCGGTCCAATGCCACCAGTGTTCGTTGCTTGCCTGCCCGTCCAGGGTACCGGGGCCGGTTACGGCTATATTTTCCTGTTTGAAGGCATAAATGAAGGGCGAATAATTCATGCACTCCACTCCCTCCCACCGGGTGTAAACAGCAGGAAGGTAAAGGCCAGGATCCGGAATAAACCGCAGTGTCGCTCCTTCGGACAGGTGGAGGTTGACATTGCTGCGGAGGTGGATTGCCCCGGTCGGGAAAACACCCTCCGGGACGATTACGCGGCCGCCTCCTGCCCGGCTGCAGGCATCGATTGCGCGACGAAAAGCTTCACCGCAATTCCCGGAGCCGTCGCCTGCAGCGCCATATCGGGTGATGTCAAAATCCCGATCCGGAAACGATGGCGGACGGATGCGTGCAAGGATTGCCGGAACGCTGTCCCATCCGGCATGCACGGATCCCGGCAGCAGGGATGCGGCCAGAACGCCAAAACCCGACGCCAGCAGAAATTCTCTTCGGTTGAGCGCAATTCCCGGTTTCATAGACTCCCGTTCCAGAAGCTTGACTGCTTCAATATAATCATGGCCGACGGGCGTTGTAATCAACTTTTTGCAGACACGGCTTGGGCGCGGTTGATTTTATTTTGCCGATTCACTCCGGCCGACCGCTGCCTGGGGCTATTAGCGAACACCGGTATTTTATGAACATATTTATTCGGGCGGTTTTATTTTTCTTGTCCGCGTGCACGAAAACATGCGGCAAAAAAAGGCAAAAGACGATCTGCTGTCTTTAAAGGAATTTCAATTGGGCTGAGCTGATAAAGTGTGTGTTTAATCGATGTTTTGGTATATCCGGAATGAAGCGACTGCATGCGTATCCTTTACGCGGTTCATCCGCCGGATGTAACTTGAAAGATTATCGACTGTCTCAGCTTGCTTTCCGGCCCCCTCCGATTCCGGTTCATTTAAGGTATCCGCATTAGGGTTTCTCAAGTTTCAGACCGGTGTGTCCCTTTTTGGATTACGGGAAACACCATTTCATCTAAACATCTGTCCCAGTTATTTTTACGACAAATTACGACACTAGGCGCAAAACCCTGTCTGTCGTCAGTTGTCGCGTGAAGACTAGCCGGACAGCATGATCTAATTAATGTCCAAGGGGGTACAGAACCATGGGGCGGATATTCATTTTTCTTCTACTTCTCCTGGGGATTTGTCCAGGCGTATTCCTGGTTTTAGCATCGGATGCACCCTCCGTCGACCCGGGGTCGGACACCCGATGTCCTGTCTGCGGTATGTTCGTGGCCAAGTATCCGAATTGGATCGCCCGGATTGAGTTTCAAGATGAAAGTACCGTCTTCTTCGACGGCCCCAAGGACATGTTTCGATTTTTACTGGATATACGCAAATATCAGCCTGAATCGGCTTCCAAACAAATAGCCGGTATTTTCGTTTCTGAATACTACCGTTCGAGACGTATAGAGGCGCGCAGGGCCTTTTATGTAATCGGCAGCGATATTTACGGGCCTATGGGTATGGAGTTGGTGCCCTTCGATGCGGAAGCGGCTGCGGTCGAGTTCAAATCTGATCATAACGGCGGAGAAATCCTTCGCTTTCAACAGGTTGACCAGGACTGTATTCGTCGATTGCACTGACGGACCGGATTCCTGTCCGGTCCAATCGACCAGTGCTGCGGAGGGGAAATCACTTTGATCAAACTGACCGCAGTCTCAAAGAGTTTCCGGTTTGGAAATGGCCGTACATTTTCAGCCATTCGCCATATCGATCTCAGCCTGGGAAAGGGCAGGGTGACGGTTCTGAGAGGACCGAGCGGCTCCGGAAAGACGACCCTGCTCAGTTTGATCGGTTGTATGAGCCGTCCGACGAGCGGTCGAATATGGATTGGCGAAGATGAAATCTCCACCTTGCCCGAAAAGTTTCTCTGCCGGTTGCGGCGCCGTCGATTCGGCTTCATGTTTCAGGACTTCCACCTGATTCCCGGTCTTTCACTTCTTGAAAATATCCGAATCCCTCTCTATCCAATGAGTAACAGTACGTCTCCGAAGCCGGATAGAGGCCGCGTATTACTGGATGCCCTGGATTTGCTGGATCGCTGCAGCGAGCGGGTGGAAAACCTGTCGGGAGGTGAGAAACAGCGAGTGGCTCTTGCCCGCGCCCTGATAAACGATCCCGATATTGTCATTGCCGATGAGCCTACCGCGCATCTGGATACCGCCCTGTCCAGGCAGTTCTTAAATATCGTGGAACGGGTACGCGACCAGGGAAAAACTATTCTTATAGCTAGCCATGATCCTTTGGTCTTCCGGGCAAACTTTGTCGACCGCATTGTCAACTTGAGGGACGGTATGCTGGTCGGGGAAGGAGTGGTGCAATGATTCCTTCCCCTAACGGCATTGCAGCAATCGGTGGATCCTTGCTGGTTTCCGCCTATACCGTTTACGCAACCACCGCAGGTATCGACCTCTTGCGTCACTGGAATCCCGGTGATGCGTCCGTGAAGCAGCTTCTGAGGGAACGACGAAGCTACCTCACCTCGGCCATCCTGGGCCGGGTAATGCCGCTGGAATTTCTGCTGCTGGTTTTGTTTCTGCGGGAAGCGGATGGCCTGCACGAATTTTTTACCGGTGCCATGTGTGCTGCCGGAACCCTGGGAGCGAATTATTACGGTTATGCTGCGCTGATTGTCTTGATGGCCGGATTTATAGGCAGTGGCTTGTGGCTGGTTGTCAACCACGCAGACCTGCAGTCTCCGGCCTTTCCCCTGATTCGGTTCAAGCACGCCGTGCTATTGTTGCTCGCGCCCCTCTTCACGGCACAGACGGTCCTGCTTTTTTGCTACTTTATCCTTCTGGATCCCGATGTGATCACTTCCTGCTGCGGTGTCCAGTTCGGCCCGGAATCCGAAGGACTGTCGGGCGGACTGGCACACCTGCCCACCTCAATGATGATCCCGATTTTCTGGACGGCCCTGATGCTCACTATTTTACTGGGCGCGGTCTACCTGTATCGAAGGCGTGTGGGATTAAGCTATGCGCTTGCCAGCATTGTCATGCTTCCACTGACTATCGCCGCAATCATCTCCTTCATTTGCCTCTATGTTTATCAGCTGCCCAATCATCACTGCCCGTTCTGCCTCCTGAAGGGGGAATACGGATACCTGGGTTATCCGCTCTACATGAGCCTGTTCGCAGCAACGGTCACAGGACTGGCGACCGGGGTGCTGCGTTTTTTTCGTTCGAATCCTTTTCTGGTCAAGATTGTTCCTGCGGTTCAGCAGAGCCTCTGCCGGATTTCGCTGTCGAGTTTCATCCTGTTCGGCCTGAGTGTGAGTTGGATTCTATTTTTTTCCAGTTTCAACCTGCACGGCTATTAATCGTGATGCCAATGACAAGGAGCGATGAAAATGAGAGAGAGAATGATCTTCAGCATTTCTGCCGCGATGTTTATGTTTATCCTTCTTTCAACTGAGTTGTGGGCGATTCCGTCTTTTTCGAGAACATATCAGACCAGTTGCGTCACTTGTCACGAAGCGTTTCCGCGCCGGAACGCAACGGGCGAAGCTTTTCGCCTGAACGGCTTTCGGTTCGAGGACGACGAAAGCTATCGTAAAACACAGCCGGTGGACCTGGGCGATGAAGCCTACAAGAAGCTCTGGCCCAAAGCTGTGTGGCCGACGACCATCCCCGCCCATGCTCCAATCTCGTTCGTTACCCGCTTCCTGGGGGAAGTCGACCTGGACGGCTCCAGAGACGCCAGCGTCACCTTCCTGTTTCCCGAAGAACTCGAGGTGGTATGGGCCGGTACCCTGGGAGACAATTTGACGGTCTACGGAGACATTATCTACATCCAGAAGGATTTTGGGGGGATGGATGTCCAGTCCTGGGCGACGCTGAAGGCATGGCTCGGGATCGAGGACCTGCTGTGGGAAAATACCCTGAACATCCGCCTGGGCACGGTGGGAACCCACATGGGTCTCTTTACCGCCCGCAATTCGAACAACTTTACCACGCACTTTTACCAGTACACCAGCTGGACAATGCCTAAGCCTAATCCAGGGTCGTCCGGACTGAATGGCTTCCAGGGGAATAATTTTGACATCAGCCCGCAGATCGGAATCGAAGTATACGGATTCGGATCCAGATGGAAATACGGCTTCGGGGTGGTGAACGGAAACCTGAAAACGCCGTCTAGCGAAAAACCCGATTCCGCGCTTTCCTTTGTCGGCGCGAGCAATAACAGGGGAAAGAAGGATTTCTTCTTCGATGCGGCCTTCAAGGTCGGTGGGCTGGGCTTCGACGGATCGAGTACGCAAGTGGAGGACCCTCTGGCGGCACGGCCTGAATACTGGCGGGACGACAGCTTCATCTTTTCGCTCTGGGGCTATATCGGGAGTTCGGACATAGCGATAGAAGATTCAAGCGGAAGCCTGTGGAAGGGCGAAGACGATTTCTGGAGGTTGGGTTTCGGCGGACAGCAGAAGTACAAGGATCTGACGATCGGAGCAGGTTACATGTTCGGCAGGAACGACAATCCGTACGGGTACCTGAGTACGAAGCAGGTGGATTCACATGCCTGGTACGCTGAAGCGCTTTACTTCGCGCTTCCATGGCTGATCCCCTACACGCGCTACGAAGGGCTCGACTTCGATCTGCCTTCCGGCGTCGAGGGACTGAATCCGGACCAGGACAACGCGCGTGTTGTGGCCGGTCTGAAAATGCATCTCCGGGCAAACGTTTCGTTGAGTGCCGAGGGAACGTTTTACGTAAAGGGGGCGGAATTGCAGCCGGGCTTCGATAAAACCCTCTTCTGTCTCCTGAGTCTGTCTTTCTAACCAGCAGAAAGGGGGGTGAGTGCCATGCATACATGCAACTCCAACTTTTTTCTGTCGCTTCTCTTTATGACGCTGCTCACTGCGGTTCCGGTTCGCGCCGGAGTTGTATCGGGAACCGTCAGCGTCCAGAAGGCCAAGATTCTGACCAGTGGTCCGAAGAGCCAGAAAGACGTGATTGTCTTCCTGGAACCGCAGACAGCCGGGATGTATCCCCCCCCTGCCGGACACGTAGAAATGGATCAGAAAGGACTGGTTTTCATGCCCCACGTCATGGCAGTGCAGAAAGGGACCCCGGTCGATTTTCTCAACAGCGACAACGATCGCCACAATGTTTTTTTCCTGTTTGAAAATACGGGCGCCACTCTCGACATAGGGACTTGGGGGCCGGGCGAGACGGTTACCCATACATTTGAGGAAACCGGACCCTTGGTTGCGCTTTGCCAGCTTCACCTGGAAATGGCCGCCCACATTTTGGTTTTTGATCATCCCTTTTACCAGGTGGCGGAACTCAATGCACAAACCCAGTCGACGGGCTTCAAGATTACGGATGTGCCGGCAGGCCGCTATCTCGTGAATGTATGGCACAAGAAACTCAAGAAGAAGGGGAAGCCCGAAGAGATTGTCGTTGAGAAGGGTAAAGACGTTCAGGTCGATATCATTATAACGAAGAGCAAATATGCAAAGTAAGAGGAACGCCCCGACGAACAGAATCACCCGATCCAGGTGGCGCAAGGTGGGAGCGGGAGGGATCGTTCTCTGTTTTGCGGCTTTGGGTGGATTTTTTACTCCATCGGGCGGCGAACCGGAAACAAGGGAAGTCCTTATCCGGGCCCGCAAATACGGTTTCGAGCCCAACCGTCTGGTGGTCAACCGGGGGGACCGGCTGCTTCTCCGCCTGGCGGCCGAGGACGTTGTGCACGGTGTCTATATTGAGGGCTACGATATTGAGGCGGTTGTTTTTCCAGGAAAGCTGACTTTCAATGTCCGGCATCCCTCCGAAGGGGATGAATACAAACCGGTTGAAGAGGTCCAGTTTGTCGCTGCAAAGAGGGGCAAGTTCCGTTTCCGCTGTTCGGTGACCTGCGGCTCGCTCCACCCATTCATGCAGGGCGAGTTGGTGGTTCTCCCGAACTACCCCCTTTGGATTGGCCTGGCGTCAGTACCCGGAATTCTCTTCGCCGCACTCTTTATGGTGTTCAGGAATAAAGAGGCCAATTCTTCGGGGAATTTGCCTTTAAGGCGCGTGGATCTGCTCCGGCGCCTGCCTTCTCTCGACTGGCTGGTGCGACGTCCATGGCTGCAGTTTTCACTGCTGGCCCCGGCAATTGCCTTTCTGCTGCTCTTCCTGATCGCCGGTATCTGGGGCTCGCCGATCGGGTGCCGCAACATCATCGTCACTTTCGTCTGGATCCTGTGGTGGTTCCTTCTCATTACGCTGCTCCTGCCGTTCGGGTCTCGGATCTGGTGTATGGCCTGCCCCTTTCCCTTTTTCGGAGAATGGTTTCAGCGCCGCCGCCTGCTGACGGTCCGCGAGGATGTGACGCGGATCTGGAAAGGATTCAAGCACTGGCCGCGCAGATTATCGAACATATGGCTGCAGAATGTTCTCTTCCTTGGGCTTTGTACTTTCTCAGCAATGCTGGTCACACGGCCGATCTTGAACGCCGTAGTCCTTTCTCTGTTTGTAGCCGGCGCCACCGTGGTTGCGGTCTTTTACCGTTATCGTTCTTTCTGCAACTACGTCTGTCCGGTCAGCGGTTTCCTTAGCCTCTACTCGATGGCGTCGGTCGTGGAGATTCGATC
>DKBB01000144.1 GCA_002451015.1 Acidobacteria bacterium UBA6911 | reverse complement strand
CCCCCTCAGCTCCACCAATAGAATAACTTACGGACTTTTCCTCCTTCTCCTCCCCTCCATTTTTCTCCAACATTTGCTGTTTGTTTGCCGTTTCTGTATCGAGAATCGACGTGGTAATGCGCCGAGTCCCCAGCACCCAGTGCGAATTAATCCTCAAGGTGATCGACGGATTCGCGTGTCCCATGTGTTTGGTTGCGTATAGGTTGTGGATTTAATCCAGTTGAAAATATGTCATATCTGACATATAATGCAGGATCATGGCACCTGACGATAAGCCACTTGTGTGGTTGAGTGATGTTGTGAAATCGCCTCCTTTTTCCAAGGATGCCAGGCTGGAAGCCGGATTCCTTCTCCGGAAGCTCCAGAAAGGGCTTAAGCTTGAGATGCCACATTCCCGGCCAATGCCTGCTATTGGAGAGCGGTGTCACGAGTTGAGAGTGGTCGATATCAAGACAACATGGCGCATTATATGTAGGATCGATCCCGATGCAATTGTGATCCTGGATGTTTTCAGCAAAAAGACCCGGGCCACACCGCAATCGGTAATCCATCGATCTAGAAAAAGAATGCGGGAGTATGATGATGCAACAAAATAAAAAGAAGAAACTGGAAGAGAAAGGTTGGCTGGTCGGAGACGCCAAAGAGTTTCTCGGGCTCTCCGACGAAGAAGAGGCCTACATCGAAATCAAGCTCAGGCTTTCGGAGAGTTTTCGGCAATACAGAATACGGCGTAAGATGACGCAAGCCGAAGCTGCCAAATTTATAAAATCAAGCCAGTCGCGGGTTGCAAAAATGGAAGCGGGCGACAGCACGGTGTCTCTGGATCTGCTGGTCCGATCACTGATTGCGCTGGGCGCTTCGAGCAGAGGAGTGCTCAAGCTGATCTCAGATCAGAAAGCCGCATCGGCAGCTTAATGTAAAGAGATTGAGTTTCTCGTTTTTGAGAGTTTCCAGCACGCTGTTTCTTCTTTAGGCTCCAGAGCGTTTCTCCCAATAGAGAGCCGGAAATCGAAAAAATGAAGGTCATTTTTAGGTAAAATAAGGCCAATTTTAGGATGTTTTTTGCCCTGTTTTTCAGAAGTTTTCCTTTGTTTATAGGCACTTAGCCCCAATACCCCCGCCCTGTTCTATTTCGACGGCGCAAAAAATGTCTGCCTGATAGAACTCCAATGGAATTAATGATTTGGAGGCCCATGCCCCTTATGGAATCTACTATAGGAAATTGCATCATCCCTACCTCTGTCCGCTCTCAGCCGATTCCCTTGAGTGGCATGGTTTACAGAGGCTTTCCAATCCGGTGACATCAAACGGATCGCCGCCGTCCCTCACCTCTATCCTGTGATGCACTTCTTTGGCTGGCTCAATGAGCCCCTTCATCCTGCAACGCTCGCACAGGGGATCCATGACCAGCTTTACTTTCCGAACCTTTCGCCAGGCTTTGCTGGAATATAACTTATAGAAAGGATTGTCTTTTCTACCGCGATTGTATTCCCGCTGCTCCTGCTTACGGTGTATATCACATCTGCTCTTGCCGGAATCAACGAGCACCGCGCATCCCGGATAACTGCAAGGATGCTTCGGAGCGGCCGGACTCAAGCTGAACACCTCTTTTGCCGCCTTACTCGACCAGAACCCAGTAAAAAAGAAACGCAGACAGTCGTGTTCGCCGACATTCTCCAATATCCTCAAGCAATGTCTGTCTAGGATTTTAGAATCAGGACCAGAGATTCAACGAAAATGACATAATACCTGTATCGGAAACCGCAAGGATTGCCTCCAAGTCCCGGCTGAAACCGTAACCTCCAAAGTGAACAGCCTTACCTAAATCAGTAGCCAAGTTTTTCTTTTTTGACAGCAACATTGACCGCATAATATGTGCGGAAGCTTAATCCAAAGGAGGTGATTATGCCGCGTGATCCCAGCAAATTCATCGCCTCTGACCTCGTGGACTCTAAATGCACTGAATGCGGTGCCGAAGTACCGGATAAGTTCAACAGTTGTTTTGAGTTATTCATGTCAATTCTTACACCGTTAGGATTGAAGCGGGTAGAGTCTCCAGACATAGCTATATTGCACCATTTGATCGTTGATACCGGGGCAATGCAGCATCCGAAAGGCGGATGCAAATCAGCCAAGTCTTACGCCGCTCATTTGACAGGTCTATGTTGCGGCGTGGAATACAACGGCTCCAAATCGATTCGTTCTGCGCTCCAAAGATGGCTAAATGGTTCCGCGGAATCCATCGGTATTACCAGGCCCACAGAGCCTGATTATCGCGGAATGCTTACAATCCGATATGTTTATGATGCAGAAACCGGCGAAGAGCTTGTCGCGCGAGTTCATGAATGGGCCAAGCAGGTTTGGAAAGCCTACGCGTCTCAACATGGAATTGCCCGAAATTGGATCCGTAAGGCGATTGGTGGATAAACAGATCAAAAGGATTTGACTTCAAAGTCCTTGTTTGCACGCTATATGAAAAATGAACCGTTTTACCTTTTGATAAACCGCTCTTGTCCCTTATCGAAGTAAAAGCGGTTGCTACTACCCCATGGAACATAAAATATCGTACTTGTTCTGCCTATCCGCTGGGCGCATTCACGGAAACAAGCCTGGCCGCGGTGCGAAAATAGTAGTTCAATGTTCCAGAGGACAAACAGGGAAATTGCTTCTTTTGGGAATAACTTTCTATTTGTTTAACAAACGCTTCTTGTATCCAACTGGTTATTCTATTTCTGCTAGCTCAGCCATTTTTCTATACTTTTCTTCCTTAAGAATTTCCGCGATCTTGTCGCGTAGTTTTGTAAGCTCCTCGCTGTCAAAGTGTTTGAGATGGCCTTTATAGATCATGTGATCCTTTGGGAAAAAGACCATAGACTGTCCCCTCGCTTGATGCATCTGGTTTCTTGCTCTTCCGAAAAAGTGAAGGTGCATTTTAGATCCGCCTGGTTCATCAAGACCCCAATTCCCAAAATCCGCATAATTCATTCTTTCGACTCCTAATACCTCATACATCGCCTTTCCAACAGCCATTGATACCCTTATAAAATCAATGGCTTCCTGACAGGTCATATCTGATCGGTCGTGAACCTTCTCTTTCTTTATTAGTATTAGATGTCCCCCATCGTCTCTGCAATGCAAGGCTGGAACCGGGTTAATGACTGCGAAATACTTATCTTCATACACGGTATTTTCTTTCATAGAATTTCCTTTTCAAATGCACAAAATCTGATCCCATCTCCGCTAAGGCTGTATTCCGTTTTCTTGAGATCGTCGTTTCTCAAAATGCTGTCAGTGATTCGGATAATCAATCCGACACTTTCAGCTTCAAATTTAGAATAACTTTCGCGCCTTAAACCAGGGCCACACGGTCAAGATACCAGGAATGGTCCTGGATCCCCGCGAGTTATGTAGATATGAATAATACTGTTCCATGCCGTCTTTTGAATTAGGGTCTTCATGCTGCAATGATGTAGAAACTACCCGCCTCGATCGATTGCGATCTTGCGGTCACCGTTTTCAATAAAAAAGGCGTTGTACAGATAGTGTCTAAGGAGCCTTTTCTCCACCCCTTATCCCTTACACATATCGTATCCCCGCCAGGTTTCAACGCAAATGCCATCGCCGTTACAGGTATCCTCGTTCAACCAGTGCAGTTTTTCCATCATTCGTCACCTTGCGAATTGGGATCGGGGTCTACAGGATGAATACAGGCCCGTTTTTAGCTTGCCCGTGCTTATCTCCGGTTTCCGATCTAGGAGAATTATTTCGACCAGATCCCTTCCGAGCATCCGCAATACCATTCGTAAATATATGTGCAATTTCCTGGATTTTTGATGAATCAGATATAAAGCATAGTAAAATCAAGATCTGAGATTCAACGAAAATAACATCAGACCTCTTATCAGAAACCATAGGGAACTAGAGGCGGATTTCGATATGAAGGATGTATGAAAAACCCCTGTTTACTTGTCTTTGGCGCTGATACGTTACGAAGACTCATTCTCGCCGTCGTCCTGAGCCTGGTCCCGCTCACTCCGCTCGCGCAGACACCGGCCGAATCCGCGCCCGAGAACAAAGAGATGCAAGGTCCGGCTCTAAATACTTTCGGTCCCCAGTTGCTACACAATCTCGGATCGATATTCACTTCAAAGGAGAACTTGCTTCCGCTTGCAGTCGGCAGCGGGGCGACTGCTGTTTCCTCTATCTGGGATCACGATCTACAGGAACATTTCCAGGATCCCGGCCGGTGGGAAACTATCGGTGATGTCGGGCAGTGGATGGGCAGTGCTGCCGTTCTCGGCGGCATGTCCGGGGTAACCCTTCTCGCCGGATACAAGACAGGCAATCCCAGGCTGCAAAGGACGGGCTATGATCTTTCACAGGCACTGATCCTCAGCCAGGGGCTGACCCAGGCGATGAAATTCGCGATCGGGCGGGAGAGACCAAATGGTGAGAACCATCGGTCCTTCCCATCCGGCCATTCATCCGGAGCTTTTTCCGTAGCCGTTGTACTCGCCCACCATTATCCGAAAGCCGCTATCCCCGCTTTCGGCGCCGCCGGATTTGTGGCATTCAGCCGTATCGTGAAGAACAAACACTGGCTGAGCGACACTGTTGGCGGTGCGGCACTCGGCATCATTGTGGGTATGACCGTAACACGTGAGGACCTGAAGCTGACTGTTGGAAGGGTCACATTCTCCCCTCACTTCCCGGCTGGTGGAGGAGTGGGGATCCAGGCGTTTATCGATTAGCGGATCCTTTTACGGAATGAAATGTCCGGAGTAGCGGAGGTTTTCTTATTCCACCCGTCTCCATTGATATCTGGAAAGTATCCCTGTCAGTTTTGATACTTGGTATTCGGGTTACAGTTACGGCGCCTGTATACTATCTGACGTCATCCTTCTCTACGCCTACTACTACTCCCCCGGCGGCCGGCCCCTCTTCGGCACACCCCGGCTCGATGACTAGCTGCCGAAGGCAGCGATAAAACCCTGCTGTGGATGATTGGACAATGCCGAGGAACATCCTCGCTTTGTAGTACCTGTAGTAATCATATCAGGGGAAAAAGGAGTGGCCGCTGAAAGCAGGGAATCCCGCCTTATTTACCTCCACTACTTACTACACGTACTACAGGTTGGATGAGCGGTCAGATGTGTGCTCCGGGTACAGGATAGGATAGTCAACACTCAGTCCAATGCTCCCTGCTGGTTCCTGAAAATCCTGTCCGTCGCCAAAATCTCCTCAATATGATTTTTAAGCCCTGATTTTCGCAGTTACCAGATTTAGGTTCAATTCAAGTTACAGGAACACCCTAATCATAGAAGCCATTCAGGCGAAAAAGTTCGCTAATGTTTCCTATGTTGTCAGAAGACGCGTGATCGAATGCTGGAGCCTCGAGCAAAAAACGCGCTTATCCGACCTATGTTGCCGCGACCCCATTTATTCTATGGATTGTAAAGTAATCTTAAGCCATCCTTATTTCGTAAATGACAAATTTAATGGGGGGCGTCCCAATTTTTTCAAAATAGTGTTGGGAACAGAACTAAAACGGAGAAGTGATAATGAGCGGGAAGGCGCAGTTTGAAA
>DKBB01000386.1:16351-17518 GCA_002451015.1 Acidobacteria bacterium UBA6911 | reverse complement strand
GGTGTGGTTTCCGGTGCGAACTTAGGAGTATCGGGCGTGTCTGCCGCGGGTCAAAAGGTAACCCCAGCCCATTATCTTTATGAAATTTGCTTCAAATGCCATGGAGACATCGATAATAATGTCATCAGCACGCTGCCGATTACCCGTCAGATCATTGAACTTAATAAACGGTACTCCTTCGATCGGGCGAATCCCTCGTTTCATCCTGTGGTATCCCAGGGGAAAAATTCGGATGTTCCGAGTCTGCTGCCGCCCTATACTGTTGCCAGCATCATCAGATGTACGGATTGTCATGGCAACAGTTATCAATCAGGTCCTATTGGGCCCCATGGCTCTGATTATCCATACCTGTTAACCGACCGGTATATTACCGATGATAATACGCCTGAATCACCTTCCGGCTATGCGCTGTGTTATAAATGTCATAGCCGATCTTCTCTGTTGAATGCCGATATAAGCTTTCCCCACCGGTTGCATGTCGTGGATCATAAAACACCATGTTCTGCCTGTCATGATCCTCACGGGATTAGCGCCATGCAGGGCAATGCCCTGAACAACAGTCACCTTATCAATTTCGATCTATCCATAGTTCAAACGACCTATACCGGACGGCTTGAATATAAGAGCCTCGGCCGCTTTCGAGGTCAATGCTATTTGACGTGCCACGGAAAGCTTCATGATCCCTTGGATTACCCTGAATAAAGGGTNNCGCCCAGACAACTCCAGGAAGAGATCAAAGCCCTTTTTGTGCGATTCCGCCCTATCCGTGAGTTCTCCGGATTTCCGATAATCTCTTAATCTGTATACTGTATCTTGAATTTCCTGCCGGGATTCTACAACGGTTGTATATAGGTTTGATCGTTAAATTTGGATTTTGCGCGCAATTTCATTTTTCAGCGAATAGTTGGCGTGAGATTGGGCTTAAAAATATAATAAGGGCTCCTCTAATGGAAATATACCCGGCATCGGTATCCATTTCCCTGAACATTCTCTGCCTGGTGGATTTGATAACCGGAATGCTCCCGGCCATCCGCGCATCCCGCCGGGATCCCGTCCGCGCCCTCCATTATGAATAGGTTCGAAAAAATGAACTCCATCGGTATGGGTTCGATTCTGATATGATGAAAAGACTCAGACAGAAATGGAGTTTACACCTTATTTTGAAAC
>DKBB01000386.1:0-16328 GCA_002451015.1 Acidobacteria bacterium UBA6911 | reverse complement strand
GATGACTGCATCATAGATAGCATCGATTTCACCGGTGTTAACAGAGCCCTTATCAGCGAAACACTGCGGAAGGAGGCGCAGAAATTCGTCGGACAGAAATACAACCAACAATCCGTCAATGACCTCGTAAACAGATTGCGCGAGGAATTGAACCGCGAATACGACATCAGTGTCCAGAACACGGTGCAGCCGGGAGAAGAACCCGTGCGAGTCCAGGTTGTTTTCCACGCGACTCGCCGCAACAACAATCCCAAGTTCACAATTCCCGATTTCAACATCAATGAGCGCTACACCGTTGAAAGCGTCCAATTCGAAGGCATCGACGAGTCCAAAATCAGCGACGATCTGCGGCAGGAGGCGCAGAAATTCGTCGGACAAAAGTACGATGCCCAGGCTGCCAATGAGTTCGGCAAAAAACTCCACGAGGAACTGAAGGATAAATATTTAGTCACCCGGGTTGAAGTCAAGGGAGACAAGGGTGAAAAAGAATTACATATCAAGCTGAGATTCAAGTTTCACAAGNNTATAGCGGCGCACTGGACCTGGTGTTCCGGAATAACAGAACCGAGTTCCTGTTCGGCATCATCAGCGATGCGGACACACTTCTGGAGCGTAATGCCGGACTGTACCTGAGCCTGAAACATAGAGGTCTGGGGACTGACGTACTGGGTTTCAAAATAGATTTCGGCAGCTTTCACCAGGGTTTTGATAATGCCACACGGGCGGCATTGGAACAAAACCCCGAACTGCCCGATTTTTATCGGGCACGCCAGGACTTCGCCCCGTCGCTGTCGGTGCATCCGTTTAAAAACCTGACGCTGAACGTCGGTCTGAGTTATCAGCGCCTCGAGCATCAATATCCCACGCTTCATACGGAAACCGCCTATGCAGGCACCGGCGACATTCAATATTCCAGGGAACTATCGTTCTTGAGCGGATACCGGCAGAACGTGACGGCATCCTACGGGTTGCGGACGGCGACCCGCGTTCTGGACAGCGATTACGTCTACACGCGTCACCACTGGAGAGCGGATTACGAGTTATCCAAAGGGAAAAGTAGACTGGAGGCGCGTTTTACCGGCGGCATTATCGGCGGCAGGGCGCCCCTGTTTGAGCGGTTCTCACTGGGCAACAGCCTGACGCTCCGCGGCTGGAACAAGTTCGATGTCGCACCCGCGGGCGGGAGTCGAATGGCTCACGGTTCCCTGGAATACCGCTACAGATCTCTGGCGGTTTTCTATGACGTCGGTGCGGTCTGGGATTCGGGACAATACAATCCGGTCCGGCACGGATTGGGATTCGGCTTGCAATCGAAGAAGAATTTCTTTCTTTCACTGGCCTTCCCTGTGAGGCTGAAAAATGTAGCCCCGATCTTCATGGTCGGGCATCGATTCTAGGAGAAGGCATGAAACAATACAGATATATCATCCTATTGTTTTTTCTTGCCGGCATTCCGAGAATCGATCTGTGGGCTCAATCCAAGCCCCTGGCAGTCGAGATAGAAAAGAATTCGCTTAAGATTTCGGCCCGGCAGCTTCATTTTCTTTCAGATAAGGAATTGGAAAAACTTCACAATGGATTGACAGTGCCTATGGTCATGAACATAACCGTTGTTGCGGATCATTCGCAGAATCCATTGTATCAGGCACAGGAACGGTTCGTTTTCAGTTTCGACCTCTGGGAGGAAAAATATTCGGTGTATCATTCCCCGCCCGACGGAAAGTACGTATCCCATCTTTCCGCGGCCGGAGCGGAAGAATGGTGCCTTAAAAACACACGCATACCTCTGGATAGCATCCCGGATCAAACCTCCTTTGTGGTACATTTGGAATGTTTCATCGATCAAAACAATGGAGACCGGAACAGTGAGGATACTTCGGGGCTGACGTTCGCCGGAATAATCGAATATCTCAGCCGCAGGAAAAGCGAGAGTCCCCAATACTGGAAAATAAATACCGGCTTTTTGCGCCTGGACGACCTGAAGCGAAAGTAAAAACGACCTCAATCCGTTGGCATTGCAAATATCGTGTACGCCAAAAGCCCGGATTCCCGGTTCTTTCGATTCGGGTGCATGCAATACAACATGGCCATTCGAACCGTTTTTCGGTAAAGACCTTTCTCGTGAGGGTTTGTGCATCGTCTTCGGTTTAAACTGATCCTGATATTTCTGGCGGCGACGCTTGTACCGACATCCGTAATCCTGTGGATGAGTACGGCGCTGACGAACTACAGCCTCAGTTACATCGCCGCCGAAGACATGGAAATGCTCTCTAAATCGCTCGAAGAAACGGCCCGCCGGTATTACCGCCAGTCGTGCGATCTTCTGAAGACGGACGCACTCAAGGGAGAGTTGGAAGCCCGCACATGGGATCCACGGGAATTGCCGGCAAATGAGGCTTCATTGAAGCAGTTCTGGGAGAGCGGGGAGCCGGAACGGTTCGAACGATCCAGACCGGACGGCGACCTTTTGCTTTACATGGTCCGGCAGGGGCCGGAAATCCGGACATACTCCAGACAACTCGGATTAAGAATGACGGAACTGGAAAAACAGCTGCAGCAAACCCGGTCCCGGCTGGACACCCTGCGCCGCCACGACCTGCGCAGGGGCTTTACCCTTACCCTGCTTGTCCTGAGCGCCGTTGTCTGGATACTGGCTCTTGGAAGCATGGCTTATGCAGCAAAACGGATCAGTCGGCCCATACAGGAACTGACAACCGGGCTGCACCGGTTGGCCGGGGGTGATTTCGACACTCGTGTGCATTCCAGGGGACGGGATGAAGTCGGGCAGGCCACACGGGCATTCAACCATACAGCTGAGCATCTCCGGCAAAGCCGCAACCGCCTTGTCTACCTGACTCAGATTGCGAGCTGGCAGAAGCTGGCCCGTAAAATGGCCCACGAACTGAAAAATTCGTTGACGCCCATAAGGCTGACCGTGGAGGAAATCGTTGCGCGGCACCCGGCCGAAGACAGGCAGTTTCTGGACCATGCGGCCGGGGTCGTCATCAGAGAAGTCGAAAGTCTGGAGCGGCGCGTGCGCGCATTTTCAGATTTCGCTTCGGAGCCTGATACAAAGGCCGAATCCCTTGACATCAATGCCCTGATGGAAGAAAGAATACAATTTCTTGCGGTGGAACATCCCGATATCCGCTACCGGTTCGAGCCGGACAGGGAACTCCCCTTCGCCAGTGCGGATGCCGATCAGGTAAAAGGCATATTGACGAACATGCTGCAAAACGCCGCCGAAGCCGCCGGGCAGGAAGGCAAGGTCCTGGCCATNNCTCTTTTTGAACCGTCGATTTCCTTCAAGAAAAACGGGATGGGATTAGGATTGTCCATATCCCGTAAAAACGCCCTTCTCGCAGGGGGAGATCTTTCGACTGTCGAAGGCCTCCTGGGAGGAGCGGGATTCCGGCTGGAACTGCCTGTCGGAAACACGAACAATGAATTAAAGGTATAGGGCAATGTCTGGTAAAAAGATCCTGATTCTGGATGATGAAGCCAATGTCATCGCTTCGTTGAAGCTGGTGCTTGAAGGCGCCGGGTATGACGCACTTGTATGCAGCACTGCCGAAGAATTTCAGAAAAGGATCCGTCAAACGTCAGCCGACGCGTACCTGATTGACGTGCGTCTGCCGGATGGGAACGGGATCGAACTCCTGAAGGATTTGCGCGGTATCGACATCCAGGCGCCGGTTGTCATGATAAGCGGGCACGGCACTATAGCCGATGCCGTGGAAGCTACCCGCGCCGGGGCTTTTGACTTTCTGGAAAAGCCGCTCTCACGGGACAAACTGCTGCTGGTACTGAAAAATGCGCTCTCTCAGTCTACGCTGCAAAAAGAAAACGCCCGTCTGCGAGAGTTGATCGGAGATGAGCAGTGCCTGATCGGCATCAGCCGTGCGTTTCAACAGGTTGTTGAACAGGCGGACCGGGTTGCCCGTTCCGATGCGCGGGTATTGATAACCGGGGAGTCGGGCACCGGCAAAGAACTGATTGCCGCCCACCTGCACGGCATAAGCCCCGTCTCTTCCGGTCCTTTCGTAAAGGTCAACTGCGCCGCTATACCCGTGGATTTACTGGAAAGCGAGTTGTTCGGGCACGAAAAGGGCTCCTTCACGGGAGCGACCTCGCGCAGGCGCGGCAAGTTCGAACTGGCGGACGGTGGCTCCATATTTCTGGATGAAGTGGGCGACCTTTATGAAACATCCCAGGCTAAGCTGTTGAGGGTTCTTCAGGAAGGAGAATTTCAGAGGGTGGGCGGATGCGATACCATTCGTGTCGTGGTGCGCGTAATCGCCGCTACAAACCAGGACCTTCCGAGCCTGGTGGACCAAAAGAAGTTTCGGGAAGATTTATACTACCGTCTGAGCGTGGTTCCCATACGCGTGCCGCCCCTTCGCGAGCGCATTGAAGACATTCGACCACTGGGAAAGTATTTCCTGGAGGATTTTTGCAGGCGCAACAATTTCAAACCCAAAAGGATAGACGATTCCGTATGGGAGACTTTATGCGGATACCGCTGGCCTGGAAATGTCCGCGAGTTGCGCAATATAGTCGAGCGCATGGCTATTCTGGCATCATCCGAGACAATATCGAAAGAATCGATTCCGCTCGAGATTCGTATGCCTCCCGAAAGCCCCAATGCCTCAAGTCTGGAAGCAACCAGAACTCAGGCGGAACGGAACCGTATTCAACAGGCCCTCTCGGAATCCGGTTGGAACGTTTCCGCTGCCGCGCGCGTGCTGGGGATCGAACGCACCAACCTCCATAAACGGATGCGCGCCCTGGGAATTACCCGAAATACGGGTTAAAAGACGGAACATGCCTTTCAAAGAGGCCTTTTCCTGAACAGCTTCGAAAAGTA
Organism: Acidobacteria bacterium UBA6911; assembly: GCA_002451015.1. Taxonomy (GTDB): domain Bacteria; phylum Acidobacteriota; class UBA6911; order UBA6911; family UBA6911; genus UBA6911. The sequence continues at coordinate 11,461 of DKBB01000386.1, read as the reverse complement.
ACACAGCTTTCTGTTCTGTTGTCCGCACTCTTTAGCTGTTGGTTTCAGATAATGGAAAATTCACTATCGGCCAATTGGCCCGCACGATCATATCAACCGTAACACATGCCATGGCGCGGTTGATGCAAAGGGGATGGCTACTTTTTGGCGACGTATAGATTCTTCAAGTTTATTCAAAGTTTTGTCAGCAACGCTCCCCGCGGGGAGCGCTGTGCCACTGTGCGTCACTTCACCCCGGCCATTGAGACGCAGACCAGCTCTTTGTCGTTGCGAGCGTAGAGGCAGCGGTTGGNNTCCTCGTAGCCCTGTCGAGTCAAGTTGGCCAGAATCAGGTCACCTTTCTCATTAAACAGGACGAATCGATCACCATTCTTCACGACGAATGTCGTTCCATAGCGAGCTCGTCTTGGCCCGCCAAAGGTCGCTGCCGTGGTCTCCCACAGTCGCGTCCGATCCATCAGATCGACGGCCATCAATGCTCCCGTTTCAATGTCGCAACCGTAAATCGTGCCATCCTCGATGAACGGAGTGACATTGGACGAAAAAATCGCGTTTTTNNGGACAGTAGCCTGGCTCGCGCGCCGAAAGTGCTCGCCAGACCTCCTTTCCCGTATTCTTGTTGAAGGCAACTGCAACCGAACCTTCACCGCCTACGACACAGTAAAGCAGATCACCGTCTACCAGGGGATGAGCGGCAAAACCCCACATCGGAGTCTTGGCCCCATAATCCTTCACGTAGTCAACGCTCCAAATCACCTTGCCGGTCTGAGCATCAAGGCACCATAAATTTCCTTCCGCTCCCAGGGCGTATACCTTACCGTTCGCAACGGTAGGCGTACACCTGGGACCACCGGCAAACGACAGATTGTACGGGCGGTCATACTCGTGCTTCCAGAGAATCTTTCCAGTCCCCGCCTGGAGACAGAGCACACGTTCTTTGCCCGTCGTCCTATCGCGAGCACTAGAGTCGTTTCTAACCTCGCCCGACTCCAACAGATAGTCCATCAGGTAGACGCGTCCATCTGCCACAGCGGGACCCGCGTACCCAAGCCCAATTTTCGTTCGCCAAAGAACGGGAAGTCCGTTCTCAGGAATTCGTTGCACAATTCCATCTTCGCGCCAGACGCTGTCTCGTTCCGATCCCAGCCACTGCGGCCAATCCTCTGTCCAGGCCCATGCCGCCGATAATAGAAACACTGAGAGTAAAAACAAAAACTTCTGCCGATCAATCTTGCCCATGATTCATTCTTCCCTGTCAGTCAATTTATGCTGATTCCAACAATAACACACTTTTTCTTTAATAAATCCAGCGCCAGGATTCGTCNNCCGCTAAGGTCGGTGCCGTTGCTGTGAGTACCGGGTGACCCTTTCTATTTCCAATCCAGAGTCAGATCCTGCAATGGGTGCAAGCCGGTTGAAAAAGTACAGGTGTGCCAATTCTTCGCATTTTTCTTCCCAACCTGCAGTAAAATACCTTTGAAAATCGACATGAATTCCTGAAAGCGATCACATTTGAATCCGTGGAAATCCGTGTAACCGGTGGCGCCTTTTTAAATCTTCCCGAGGGCTTTGAGGACTTTAGCCGGCGTTAACGGATAGTCCAGGGCCCATTTGCCGGTGGCGTTGAAAATCGCCCCGGCTGTGATTCCCGACATGGACGCGCCGCTGTCCTCGCCGACGCCGCAGGCGCCGTAGGACGAATAGCCGAGGTGGCTTTCGTTGATGATGCACTCGACCGGCGGGTAATCGTTCATCGTGCCGATGTGGTAGCCGATGTTGTCGAAATTCAATCCCACCCCCGTGCTGGGGCAGTAGATCTTCTCTTCCGTTGCGCTTCGTCCCAGACCCATGACGGCTCCGCCGTACTGCTGGGCTTCCGCTCCGCGGCGATTGAAAAGATGCCCGACATCGTTCACGCACACGAGATTTGTGACCAGGACCTCGCCGGTTTCGTCATCCACTTCGACTTCCATGAAATGCGCCTGCCGGCTCATGATGTACATATCGCGGTGCGGCTTGCCGTCAAGCGTCAATCCGGAAACATTCGGAACCGTAGGATGAATAATAGCCGGATCGTCGCCCCAGAAAGGGGTCGCCACGTCTCCAACGGATTTTCTGTTGGCAGGATTCGCCTTTTCGAAAACGAAGCCGTCCTTGACATCCAGGTCATCCGGCTTTTTCCCCGGGAACGGTGCCGGCCCCGGCCCCATCATGCCCGCACCCGGACGTACGGCATAATCGAGAATCTTCCGTTTCAACATCCTGGCGGCAGTTATCAGCTGGGGCGTATTCTGGCTGATTCCCATGGAACCGCCCGGCACCCAGAAATGGAAAGTGTTGGCGTCGGAACGCTGCTGCTGTATGACGATGTCCTCGTAGGGCATTCCGGCTTCCGTCGCCACGCAATGCCGGATGGCCGATTCGGTATCCATGCCGAAATCCGCCCGAAGGCCCTGGATTGTGACTTTTCCCTCACGCAGTATCAGGCAGGCGAATTGCCTTCCCGAAATCCAGCTCCACTCGTTGATGGAAACAAACCCGAGCCCGTGCATTCTTCCATTGGAGAGTTTCACCATGCCAGGGGTGTGCCATTTCCCGTCCCAGTCAATGGCCTTTTTTCCCTGTTCTATACACTCCCTGAGGCTCTGCCGTTGGGGGAATCCGTTCTCCTTCTGATATTTTGTGATCCAGGCCCAATCGTGCCCCTTGCAACCGTCATTCCTGAGCGCCACTTCCGTCGGATCCAGGCCGAATTCGGCCGCCACCATATCGAACATGACGTTGTGCGGGACGCAGCAGTGCGCGCCATGCCGGAAGCAGATGTGATGCCCCTGGTTGATCAGGGCCCATTCCTGAGTGTTGCGCAGATTCGGTATGCAGGTGGATTCATGGGTTTTGTCGATATGCAATTCCCCGAAGGATCCCGTGACATGCCAGTCGCACGCGGTAATGGTGCCGTCTTTCCTGGCGCCTACCTTGCATCGATACGTGCCGGCGTCATCGCCGATTAAATAGAAATTGCTTTCATCATAAAGCATTTTCACCGGCCGGTTTTTGGCTCTTCTGGCCAGGATCGCAGCCATTCTTATAAACGCCGTGGAATATCCAAGCCATGCGAGACCGCCGTACCAGGCTCCCTGAAAGGGAACTGTCACGGTAATTTTATTGTGTTCGCAGATCGGAGCGAGCGCCTTATTCCTTCCCGTCTCTTTAGAGTCGGGATCGACCTTCGGTATCGGTTGCGAAAGCAACGAGATCCATGACAAACCACCTCTCAGAGTACTCGGGCTGCTCAGCACCGGTTGCATGTGGGCCGTATGGTGGGGCCATATATCCAGAAAGTCACCTCTCCACTGAACCACACAGGCCATCGCTTCAACACCCGCGGTAGTATTCGGGGCTCTCGTGATTGTATATTCTACAATCTTGTCCGCCTCGGCAAAGCCCTTCTCGACGTCTCCAAACTCGGTCGTGCTTGTCGTAAGTGTATTCGGTTCTTTGGCTTTCTGATTCAAACGCCAGACTTCCGGCATGATTCTGGGCGCGTCCGGCTTCAGGGATTCTTCCATGTCCAGGATGAACGGAATATCTTCCCACTCTATTTCGATCAGCCTCAGCGCGCGGTCGCAGATTTCTTCGCTGTCGGCGACAACGGCTACGCCCATCGGGTGCTGGTAGTGATCGCTTGTGCGGGGAAGAGCAAGGATATTGTATGCGGCGGCGCAATATCCACCCGTGGAATTTTCGAACTCGATATCGGGATCGTCAAACTTCAGGATATCGCGAACCCCGGTCAGGGCTTCCGCTTTGCTTGTGTCCATGCGTACTATCCTGGCATGCGCATAGGGCGAGGTAAGAATTTTCGCATACAGCATTCCGGGAAGCTCCACATCCCGCGTAAAAACCGCCTGTCCCGAAAGTTTGTCGTGGGCATCCTGCCTTGACAACCTGTTGTCCACAGGGGTCACTCCCTCGGGCGCTTTCCATGTCCAGGGTTTAAATTCTTCCTCCATCTCGATCCTCCAACCCCGAGCGTTGCAACGGGCCTTTGCAAATATAACGAAACCTTAGAGTATTACCGACCAAATGTCCGTCAAATACGGCTGGGGGATACTCCGGCATGAAAATTCAGTCAATTCTTTACATTACTGAGAGGTAAGTCTAACACTGATTCCCGGCCGGCAGACAAACTAAAAATTACCCCTTATGGAAAAATCACACATGGTATTTATTTACCAATTTCTAAAAAGGACATGGTGTGCGAAACTGTGGCATGAATCCGGAATGAACGAGTGAACAAAGATACGGGAGGTCGTGTCCCATGAATACCCGCAATCTTCCCGCTCTTGTCGACAGTCGTATGCTGAGACTCCTGGTATTTGCAGGTCTCTATGTCGCCCAGGGGCTGCCGTACGGAATATTCATTGTCGCGTTGCCCACCTGGTTTGCAGCCAGGGGTTATTCCAGCACCGAAGTGGGTCTGTTCATTGCGGTCGTGAGTCTTCCCTGGACCCTGAAGCTCCTGGCCGGCCCGATTATGGACCGGTTTTCCTTCCTGAGCATGGGACGCCGGCGTCCCTGGGTGCTGATAGCCCAGGCCGGAATTTTATTCGGATGCCTCATGCTGTCGATCGGCATAACCGATTTTTACTGGCTTCTGGGATTCGGATTTTTCGTCAACTTTTGTGCCGCCTGGCAGGACGTGGCGGTCGACGGCATGGCCATCGATATCCTGCCTGAAAATGAGCGTGCCCGCGCAAACTCTTTTATGTTCGGCGGCCAGATGGCGGGCATTTCCGGCTCCAGCGCTGCAGGGGCCTGGTTGCTTTCCAGATACGGTCTTGGCAGCGCTTTTTTTGTGATGTCCCTCTGCATCGTAGGAATCATGCTGATTCCCGTGCTGATTCGTGAACGCCAGGGTGAAAAGCTGCTGCCTTGGACCGAAGGCGAGGCGTTGCCGCGATCGCTCCAACTGCGGGAAACCAAGTGGAAAAGGATATTCGGAGACCTTTTCCGAACGCTGTTCCTGCCTATGAGCGTCCTGCTTGTTATGGTCGATTTCGGGGACCGGATGTCCTCGGGCATCCTGCAGGCTGTTTTTCCGATACTGACGACTCAGGAACTGGGATTCCCGGACACCTTTTACCCGGAATGGACCGCGATCGCCGGCATCATTGCGGCCGTATTCTGTGTCCTAACCTCTTCTGTTATCGACCGCTTCACAGCTTTGCGCGCGATCTACGGGGGATTTATTTTCAAAGTTCTTACCGTCTGTCTGGCAGGATTGCTGGCGGCCTACTGGGCTATGCCATCCGTCATGATTGCGATCATTTTCACCTTTGAGTTATATACACTGTGGCTGACTATCGCCACGGTGTCCCTGTTTATGAACCTGTGCGCATCGAAAGTAGCGGCATCGCAATTTGCCATTTATATGGCCCTGTCCAACCTTGCCCTTTCCGCAGGTTCAGGGCTTCTCGGTCCATTGGACAGGCTGCTGGAATTCCATCAGATCTTCTTCACAGTTGCCGGAATCAATCTTGCCATGATGGGATGCCTCTTATTCTTCAACCTGGACAAGCATAAAGCCAGGCTTAAAGACCTATTCGCATCCGGCGGCAATGCCATCGAATCCGGTCCTCCCGACCGGTAAATGGACGCCGATTCGATATACCTTTCATATCAGCGATCATGTCTGTTGATTGATATTCATGACTTGTGATATCAGAGGCAGTTAAAGGGAGGGCACGCGCTATGGAAAGCAGCAAATACGGACATCTCCTCAAACCTCTGAGCATCGGCGCGATGGGCTGGGAGGAGGGGGGAAAAACGGCGGGGCAAACGGAGGCGCCGATGATCGGCCCGGGAAATGCGAAACGGGAGATTCGGTTCAACGGGCGGGATCATCTGGAAGGGCTGAATCTAAATTTTTCATGGGGCGTGCATACCGGGCTCGGAGACTGGCACGCCGGTCTGGACCCGCACGTCCATCCCTATCCGGAGTGTCTCCTTTTCGTAGGTCTGGATACGGCCAACGTCAAATACCTGGGTGCGGAAATCAGCTGCTGCCTGGGTCCGGAACTGGAAACCTACACTTTCAACGAACCCACTGTAGTCGTCATCCCGGCCGGTCTGCCGCACGGACCGATCACAACCCAACGAATGTACAGCCCCAGGGGCTTCGGTTTCTGGGCAGTCGAGCTGAATGCCGTCACCGAAATGACATGGATGGGAGAAGGGATCGCGAACCTGTCCCCCGATCAGAGGAAAGATGTTCCGGAGGGTATGCAGTTCGCCCCGGCAGAGAAAATCCTGCACAACAAACCCATTGAAGCGACCGGAAAATACGCCCACCTGGTGAAACCGCTGAAATCATTTGTCCTGGTGGAGCGCAAGCAAATCAATCCGAAAAGGCTCATGCAGATTCAGTCGGGAAGGCCTGAAGAGAAAAGCCGGCCTGGTGAAAAACCGGGGCCCGGCAGTCCCGATCACCTGGCCTGGATGTGCGGTTCCGACCTCGAAGATATGGAGGCCAATATCCTCTGGGGATACTGCAGCCAGCCCGGCATCGCACGCAGGGGCGCCGGAGCACACGTGCATCCGACTGAGGAAGTCCTGGTCTACCTGGGCATGGATCCGGAGAACCCCGACAATCTTGGCGCGGAAATCGAAGTGGATCTGGGCTCGGAACATGAACGGCATTTGATTGACAAGCCGACCGCCATCGTCTGCCCCGCAGGAGTGCCCCACACCCCGCTGGTAACCCGGTGGATCGATAAACCCTTTGCGTTTTTCGCGGTCACCCTGTCAGGCGTACATGAAACGGAAGTTATCGATTAATCCGGAAAGCTTCCAATGTCAGGTAAATTGATTATTCTTGAAACAGCCTTTCAAGCTCGGAACAAGAAGTCAGAAGTCAGAAGCGGCGTTGTGTTTTTAATTTTCATTCTTCAATCCGTAATCTGTAATTTTTTTGAGGGATATTTGAAATGGCGACCGGAAAATATCAGCATCTGTTCAAACCTCTAAAAATGGCTGAAATACCCGGACAGGAACAGTTCTTTAAAAATACGGGCAATGCGGACGTCAATCGCTGGCTCAACGGACGGGAACACCTGGAAGGAGTGGAACTCAATTTTTCCTGGGGATTCTACACCGGGCTGGGCGACTGGCACCCCGGCATGGACCCACACGCGCATCCCTACCCCGAATGCCTGGTATTTGTAGGGCTTGATCCGGACAGGCCTGATTATCTGGGAGCCAAACTTCAATACTGCCTGGGAAAGGAACTGGAAATCCATCACTTCGACAAACCCACATGTGTCGTAGCTCCCGGCGGCTTCCTGCACTGCCCCTCGGTCACACTGGATGTGACCAGCCCGATCGGCTACAGCTTCTTTATCATATCCCTTGGGGCGAACCCGACAACCCGGTGGATGGGGGATGGAATATCCGAAGAACAGATGGCCCGCATGCGGCCCGACCCCGACAGCGAAATCAGGTCTCCCATGAACTCCTCTTTCGGCAAGAAAAGGATCCGCGTTGCGGAGGACACGGTGACCCACGGCAACGTCAACGCGCACTACATCAAAACTCTTATACCCAATACGATGACCGCACGGCCCCTGAGAGAAGAAGAAAAAGCCCTGTATGGAGAGATGGCCGGAGATGGTTGGAAGCCCGGACCGGGATTGTCGGAAAACGCCGTCTGGATGTTCGGTCGTGATCTGGAAGGCATGGATCTGAATTTCTGTTGGGCCATCCACAAACACACCGGTCTATGGATGCGCGGCCCGGGGCGCGGCGCCCATGTACACCCCCACGATGAAGTCCTGGTTTTCGCCGGCACCGAACCTGCCGACATCGACTACCTGGGAGCGGAGATCCAGNNCCTTTCGGGGTTCTTATGATGTCGCTGGGCTCCGAACACCAAACCACCTATGTGGACTAGCAAACTATGCTAAGTTTAAATCCTTGAAAGTCACTCATTTCCACGCATGCAGCAGAATCCGGTTTGCCGGAGTTATGAGCAACGAATTGAAGGAGATTCTAAAATGGAGACTTTTAAAAAGCTGTTTATGCCGGCACTGATCGCGGCTGTATTTTCATTCGGCATAATGGCCTGTAGCACGAGCGAGCCTACTTCGAGTGAGCCTCCGGTTGAGGAACAGCCGGCCGATGAGCATCCTTCCGGCGAGCACCCATCAGGCGAACATCCGGAATAATAATGGTTGCGGTTGTTACTCTTCAGAGGAATCCCCTATAAGATGCCTTTTATGAACAGACCGATGGCACTGTCGGCGGTGTTTATATTCTGTTTCGCTTTATCCGGCTGCCATTCGTCACCGGATGAGCGGCAGAATGCTTCCGACACCGTTCCTGCCGTTGTAACCGAGGATATACAGGCCGGTATCGAACAATATATCGAAGATCAAATCAAGGCAGGGGGAGGGTATTTCACTCTTGACCACGGCGACCGGCAGCTTCGACTGAAGCTGGTCCGTGTCCATACGGAATATCTGGCGAATCTCGGTCCGCGCCGCCATTTTGCCTGTGTGGACCTTGTCGATGTCGGAAGCGATGTCTACGATGTCGATTTTTTTCTGGCAGGCGACCCGGGCGCCATGACCATCACCGAAACGACGGTCCACAAGATTAACGGCCAGCCTTACTACGCGTGGGAGCAGAAGAAGGATGGCGGCTGGCATCGCATTCCGGCAGAAGATGCGTCCCAGGAACTTCTGGGCGTCATCAGGGAGCGCGACCAGTTTGAATTTCTATACAAAGCAACTCTTCCGGAAATGGCCGATTCCGCCCGGATGTGGATTCCCTTGCCAGCCAGCGACACATTCCAGACCGTAGAGGTGGAATCCATCAAAACTCCCGGCCGGTGGAAAATACTCCATGAGCCCGAACATGGAAACAGCGTGCTTTTCCTGATGCTCGGCCCGGAAGACAGCGGAAAAACCGTCGAGCTTCATTTTCAGGTGCAGCGTCTAGAGAAAACCATTTATGCAGAGGAACTGTCCGATCCCGGCAGATACCTGAAGCCGGAACGCCTTGTACCTGCGAACGAGAATTTCCGAAGTATCGCGGTCGAGGTTATTGAAGGCAAGCAGAGCGACATTGTGCGTGCGCGGGCTCTTTACGACCATGTTATTGACGAGATGCGCTATATGAAACACGGCACCGGCTGGGGAAAGGGCGATGCCGTTTATGCGTGCGACGTTCGTACGGGCAACTGCACCGATTATCACTCCTACTTTATTGCTCTTGCCCGTTCCGTAGGCATCCCCGCCCGATTCGCCATCGGAGCCGCCATACCGTCGGAAAGAAACGACGGCGGCATCGACGGGTATCACTGCTGGGCGGAGTTTTATGCCGACGGCCAATGGTGGCCGGTGGACATCAGCGAAGCCGACAAGTACACAAGCCTGTCCACTTATTACTTTGGCCATCATCCGGCAAATCGATTGGAATTAAGCCGCGGTCGCGACCTCGTAGTCGATCCGCTCCCCGTTTCCGGTCCGATTAATTTTCTCGCCTATCCGGTATTGGAGATCGGGGGCGAACCGGTGAAGCCGAAAGTCGAATTTTCCTTCAAAAGAAAGTTAAACGGGTAACGGGTCGATTCCTGTTATCTCTCTTGAGGAATCATTGCTCATCCGGCTTTTTGTTAAAATACCGGTCGTAGTTGATCCTGTCGTTGATGATCAACGCGATACCAATCAGAGCGGGAATGGACCCGGCACCCACGATTGCATAAAGCGCCTCCCGTTCTTCTTGCCCGAGTAAAACACCGAGAATACCCATCCCGATTCCGATCGCCAGGGCGATCATTCCGGCACGGTACGGCATCCGGGGTCCCTTCTTATCCTCCAGGGACAAACCGTCAAGCGTCACACCCTTTTCAATGGCTTTTTCTATAATCCGATTTTTGTTTTTCTTAGTAAAATAGTCGATGATTATCGCAACAATCGGTATGGAGAGAGAAAAAACAATCGCAACGACGGGAATTATTACAGGATCCATGAAAACCTCCTTTGATGTTTTACTTACGTTTCAAAAATGAGCTGCGGCCTCAATCCATTCGGCCAACGCCCTGTTACCTGATTCGACCCGAAGATCTTTTAAAAGGTTGCATTTTTCTTTAATGCAACCTTTTTCAGGGCAGGCGGTTCTAATTAAGTGGAATTGTGAAGCAAGGGCTATCCCGCATTACCCGAGAGGATTCGTAGCAAGGCAGGCCAAACCAGGAACCTGACACGTTGACCATTGAACTGCGCGAGCAAATAAACCGGTACCTGCCCTTGAATCCCGAACGAGCGGAAATTTTTATCAAGGAATGGGAGGGATTCGTGCTTTCGTGCCTGCGCCGAATGCGCATTGCCGATGAAGAGGACGTCCTGTATCGCATCTTTTATAGAGCCCTGAATGCCCTTCCCGATTTTCGCAGCGACAGCAAAATCTCCACCTGGCTTTACAGAATCACATGGCGCGAGGGCGTGCGCCATATTCAAATAAAGCAATCCTCCGCACGGATGGAAACTCCAATCGACGAGGCGGACGATCCTCCGGATCCCGGGGAGGGCATCCTTGAGGTTCTGGAAAGACGTGAAAGTGCGGAACATGTGCGGTGGGCCCTGGCGAAGCTGCCGGTCAAAGACCGGGAGATCCTTGCATTGAAATATCTGGAAGAGCTGACAACAAGCGAAATGGCACAACGGCTCGACATTCCGGTTGGAACGGTCAAGGCGAGAATCCACCGGGCTCTGGCAAAACTGAAAACATTCCTGGAGAAGAATCATGACGGATAAGTTGCCCGTAAAAGAACACCTTCGCAATGCCTCCCTGTACCGGCCTGTAATCGAATCTTCGCCCCGCATGGAATGGAAGCATCCATTGCTTCGCCAATACAACATGTCCCGGCAAATCAGCAACGCCCTGAGGACAAGAACCGGAATACAAAAACAGTTTGTCTGCATCGGAGTGCCCATCGCCTGCATCGTTTTGGCATTCTCCTTCTATTTCGGTTTGATACAGCCGGGAGACTGGATTGAAAGCATGGGTTCGATAAAAGATTGGAGCATTCCGCCGATCGGCCTGAAAGAAGTGCTTATTTTTATCGCCGCTGTCAACGGTCTGACATTCCTGATCCGAAAACGGACGTTTTCCTTTCTTAATTAATTCAATATTCCTGCCGTCGATGGATGGACACATAAATTTATCTCCGAATCCGAACACATTTGGGGGATAATTCCCGGCTATAGCAATACTGCAGAAATACGGGCAAGCTTGACAATGGCCCGTTTGAAAGTAGAATACCGCTTGATAATCAGGGGAACATTCAGACAGGAAAATCCTATAGGAGAACACCATGGCAGACAAGACCGCGGATCTGGCAGGACCGGGCATCGGCAACTACGACGATCTGGCGAAAGAATTACCCGATAACTATGAA
>DKBB01000218.1 GCA_002451015.1 Acidobacteria bacterium UBA6911 | reverse complement strand
AGCAGTTCCTTGCCCGTGCCGGTTTCTCCAAGAATAAGCACGGTCGAGTCGGTCTTGGCCACCTGCTCGGCTAAAGCAAGTACGGATTTTATGGATTCGCTTTGACCAATAATATCCCCGTGCTGACGTGCTATCTGGATTTCTTTGAAAAGATAGATGTTTTTCGCTTCCGCCGCTTCCTTCATCCGGCGAACTTCAGCCAGGGCATTATTCAGCAATTCTTCCGCTTTCTTGCGTTCCGTGATATCCCGGACAACGGCGATAAATCTTTTTTGATCCTTGAGGTTTAAAGGAGCCAGATGCACTTCCGCATCAAACAATCCGCCGTCCGGTCTTCGGTGCCGCCATTCGAAGGATTGGGGGAGGCCCTTTCTGACCTTTTCTATTATGCGGTTGGCCTTTTCTCTGGAATCCTGTCCATCGGGCTGAAAGGGTGGAGAAAAATCCATTGGATTTTTCCCAAGCAAGTGTTCCCGGGAGCAACGGAACAGGTTTAAGGCCTGTTGATTGCATTCGAGGAAGGAAACGTCTTCCATTATGAAAATTGTGTCGCTTGCCGATTCAAAGAGGGTTCTGTAGTATCGTTCGCTTTCCCGGAGAGCCTTTTCCGTCATCTTCCGCTTGGTAATGTCTTCTCCTGAACTGAGTGTGCCGGTTATTTTTCCGGTTTCATTCCTTAAAACCGTATTGTGCCAGGCAATAATTTTCTGCTCTCCGGATTTAGTCAGGATCGGATTTTCATAATATTCCTGCAAAGGGGACTTTTCCTCCAGGATATCCTGGAAGACCTCTCGTATTTTGGTTTTTAAACCGTCGGGAATAAATGTATTGAAAAAATTTTTTCCTACTAACTGGTGGTGGCTGTATCCAAGAAGATTGCATCCTTTCCGGTTAATCAGCGTTATATGTCCATTCTTGTCCAGAGCCATCAGGATAACTTCCGCTAAATCCAAGTAGGTGTTTGTTTTATCCCGCTCCTGTTTCAGCGCGTGTTCGATCTCTTTTCTGTGCGTAATGTCGTGTGAAAAGATAGCGAATTGAACCAGCTCCCCATGAGAATCGAAAACCGGATAAACGCTGTTCTCCATCCAGCGTTCGTTCCGATAGTCCTCAAAACGGACTAATTTTTTTTCCCGGGCGGCTTCAAATTCTTTTCTTCTTCTCTGTTCCGTTAAATTGGGAGGAAAATAATCGTAGATTACGGTTCCAAGGATTCTTTCACGGGATTTCCCCAGGGAAGCGGCCAAATTCTTGTTCGCATCGATGATGATGCCGTTTTTGTCGATCAGCAGAGCGGAATCGGCCGTTGCATTCAGCAGCGCCCTGCTGGTCCGTTCTCTGTCTTCAGATGTCAGGGAACCCGGTCTTCTTTCGGTCGTATCGGACTGCGGACCGTTGCCGCCGGCCGGTTGTCCGGTATCGGGAGGTTCTTTCTTTTCCAGGGATGCCACCCGCGACCGGAGGCCCTCGATTTTACGAAGAAGCCGTTCGGTCTTTTCCCTCTCTGTCGACACTGTTTATGAACTCCGCTGGCAATAATATGTAACCCGTCACCCGAGAGCTACTTTATGGAAGTATTTTACTAAAGAAGTGGTTTGCGGTGTAGAAACTTCTGTATAAGCATTTTGATTTCTTCGATTTTCATCAGGTAGCCGATGCCGATAAACAACAGGCTGTAACCCGCGCCGACAAAAAAGCAGATCCACAGCGCCTTAGCAAATCCGATACTTTCGGTTCCGGCAAAAGCCCATTGCCGGAACCATTCCGCCAGTATGCCGATAGGAATGCCGATAAGTATTATTTTTGCATAAAGGTAGTATACGCTGCGGCTTTCCCTGTTGCCTGTTCTCCGGTTCCAGAGCATGTAGAGAAGCACGACCTGGGCTATTACGGATATGGATACAGCCAGCGCCACACCCCGGGCTCCGAACCATTGCATTCCCAACCAGTACACGGGCAGGCTGCAAAGGACGGCGATAGAACCGAACACCGCCGGGTATAATGTGTTTTGTGTTGCGTAGTACCCACGGACCACGATCGTGTAGGCGGATAAGGCAAATGCTCCGGGTAACATAAATACAAGAACGCTTGCGGTCAGTGTCGTTGCCCCGGCGTCAAATTCACCTCTTTGTAAAAGAATCTGAACCAGTTCCTGCCTTACGATGATGAGCACTACCGAAAATGGAATAACAAGGGATATGTAACGCAAGGCCGTATTTATCAGCCGGTTCATTTCCGATATGCGGTTTTCAACTGCCAGGTGCGCCATGAAAGGGTAAGAGGCCTGTCCTATAGCCTGTCCGAAAAGTCCTACGGGGATGAGCAGGATTATTTTGCTGTAATTGAGCGCGGCAACGCTTCCCTCCGGAAGAAAATTCCCGAAATATTTGAATAAGACTTCCAGGGAAAACATCATGGATAAGCCAAGCATCAGAGGCAATGTCAGCCTTATATACTTAATAAAATCCGGGTGGCGAAAACCGAAACTCAGGTTGTATGACATACCCACCCTGGCAGCACCCCACATTTGTAGTAGAAATGGACCCAGGAAAGCACCGGCAAGAACTCCCCAGCAGAAACCTTCCATTCCGATGAAAGGTTTCAATACCAGGCCACCGATAATGATTCCCAGGTTGTAAACGAGCGGCGATAACGCCGGAATCAGGAACTTTTCTTTGGAAAATTGAACGGCCATAAACAGTCCGCCGGTCAAGTGAAACAACTGGGCGGGAATGATAATCCGTGTCATTCGGACAACCTGGCTGCGAAATTCAGGATCGTCATTGCCCTTGGCCGCGATGTTGATGAGTTCAGGCGTAAAAATCATTCCGATCGCGATCAGTAACAACAGCAGAATTCCGGAACTGTTGAGAATAATTTTAAAGACGCGCCATCCATCATCTTCTCGGTTGCGGGCCAGGTAGCCGGAAAAAATCGGTATGAAGGTGACCGAAAGAAAGCCACTGGCTAGTATGTGGTTGAAAATTTCCGGGATCATGAAGGCGTTTACATAGGCATCCACCGAAACATCTACACCGCCGACGTAGGCGACGGCCATCTCCCGGAAAAGCCCGATAACCCGGCTTACAAAGACCGAACCCATCATTATCAGCGATGCAATGCCGATTTTTTTCTGAAGCGAATGCGTCATGAGCCTGCTTTTATAAGAATTCAGATAATCCTATCGCGAAACCGCCTATACTATTGCATCATTTGGATCTCTTTTGAAGAAGTAAGATGTTGCCAGAAACCCGATGCCGACCAGGATGTATCCAAGCGCAATTTGCCATACGAAGTAGCTGTTGACGTTCCACGGCAGATAGATTTCGCCGGAGGGGATTACGGAATGAATAAGACCGAACAGGGTGCAGGCCGCACCGGCAAAAAGGTATGCGGCAGCGCTCCGTATTTTCCCATCGATAAGTTCGGCGAGCAACCCGCCCCAGAGGATCGCCGTCAGGATGAATCCATGGCCGACGGCACGCAGAATGATTTGTTCGGCCGCCAGCGCATCGGGAATAAGAATCGACGGATCCAGCTTGTCCAGCAAACTGTCGGTATAGGTAAGAACGAGGTAACCGACGCTGGGAATGATGGCAAAGGCGACGGCCGGCGCGTGTTTCCGGGGGGATTCGACGAAGGCCTGGGCAATAATCTCGATACCCACAAACAGAAGAATCGGGGTGATAACGGCTTCGGGAATCAGCTCGACGACAAAGGACATCATTCCAAGAGCGCCTCCGATCCCGATGAAAAGGCCGGTTGCCAGGGTATAGGCCGCCCGTCCTCCCATGGCTTTATAGGCGGGATGCCCGATATAGGGGGTGGACTGGGCGACGCCGCCGAACAGGGCTGCAACAACTGTGGCGAATGCTTCGACTAGAAGAATGCTCCGCGTCCGATACGCGTCTCCTGCGACACGCGCGCTTTCGGTGTTATTGATGCCTCCAAGGATGGTAATCAATGCGAAGGGGAAGGCGATCGGCAGGTAGGAAACCGCTTTGCCCAGTCCGTGGATGAAACCGACGGTAGGAAAAGGAAAAGCGGGGTGAAATTCAATCGAGGGGAGCGAACTTTGCGCTCCCAGAATGCCGAATCCTCCCATCAGGTAGTAGAGAAAACAGCCGACCGCGACGGCCAGGAATGCTCCGGGTATTTTAAACGGCAGAGGACGACGGGCTATGATGGAATACAGGATAATTCCCAACGCGGCGATTCCGGCAACCGGAGCGGAGAAGATCTTCATAATCGGGAAAAATGCCAGTAGTGTAATGCCTATCCCGGCCAGGGACCCGAGCAGTCCCGCTTTCGGAATATGGGAACGCACCCAGTCGCCAAAGAAGGAAAGAACGATTTTAAAGATGCCGATGATCATGAGGGTCGCCATCCCCACCTGCCAGGTCAAAACGGCATCTTTTGTTTCGATGTAGACGGGGCCGAGGACGGCCGTGGCGATACCGACGGTTGAGGGAGTGTCCAGCCCCAGTGGCATTGCAGTAACGTCGGTCCTTCCGGAACGTTTTGCCAGGCGGAATGCCATCCACGTGTACAGGACATCCCCGAAGAGAACCCCCAGCGCCGTGCCGGGTATCATGAGGCTGAAAACTTTGTCGGTCGGGTATCCAAAAACACCGACGAGAATCCCGGTAAGAAGGACGAGATTCGTAACATTATCAAGCATGAGTCCGAAAAACGCATTCAGGTCGCCCCATTGCGCCCAGCGATATCGTGGTTGCGGCATTGCGGATAACCACCTTTCCAGCCTGCATTTCTCACAGTCCTAATATTCACCAGGAATATTAAGGACGGTTTCATACAGCAGCGGTACAGAGGATTGGTTTTATTGTATACGCGTGGTTTTTATACGCGCGTTCTCTTAACCTTCTCGACTTACAGTCAGGACCTGCCGCGAAGCGCCAGACCGTCTCACCGGTTTTTCGGTCGCGCACCGGTTATCGAAACGGTGTGCCCAACAGCCCTTTGTGTCGCCCCGGTTGCTTCGCTTACATTAATCTTCGTGAGAAATGCGGGCAAAGGGTCTGTCGATAAAATTCCAAATGTAATGCTGCATATTAGCATAGATAAGGACGCATCATGCCGTTTTGCTAGAACGGGATCCATCCGAAAAGAGAATTGCCGGCAGGAGAAATCGGCGGCGACGACCGTTTAAATTTACACCCCGTTTGTAAAAAGCCATGGTATATTGGCCGTAGAAGCTAAACATGCATTTATTAAGAGGCTTCTACTGCGGCGGCACAGAGAACCATGTCTACTGCATCCTGTATCCACGGCCCTCTGCACCGCCTCGTTACGAGCCCCCGTAATAAATGCAGGTTAAAGGGAAAGAATCCCTGGTTATCGGTAACAGAATCAGTAAACGTAGCAAAGGATAAATGTAACAAGACAGTCCGTTGTTCCTTTCGGTAATTTCTGCAAGAACCTGCCGTAGGGCTAGTGGATTTTCGTCTCGTGACCACACACGGCTTCGAGGGGATTAATGAGTTATCCCTTATTTGAGGAGGTACGGCGCCATGGAACAGTTCTTAAAGACAATAAAATTAAGAGATGGTACGAGCATCTCCATTCGTCCCATTCGAAAAGAGGACGGTCCTGCACTACTTTCATTTTTTACTGCACTGCCTCAAGACGATCGTCTTTTTCTTAAGGAGGACGTTACCCAAAAAGACGTTATCAATCGATGGATGGAAGAGCTGAATTTCGATAAGGTAATCGCTATTGTTGCAGAGAAGGATTCCGCAATTATCGGTGATGCAACGTTGCATTTGAATCAACGCGGTTGGCAGAAGCACATGGCCGAAATACGGTGCGTGGTTTCCAGGGAATACCAGCAGAAAGGTCTTGGCACGGCATTAATGCGGGAACTTGTCGCCCATGCTGTAGAAAAAAGGATCCTCAAGCTGAGCGCAACCATGATGGATATTCAGAAATCCGCACAGAGGGCGTTTGAAAGGATCGGCTTTAAAAAGGAAGCGGAACTGAAAGACTTTGTTACGGATATCAACGGAAAATATCATAATCTAGTGATCATGGTGAATGATGTTTCCGAACTCTGGAAGAAAATGGAGGATTTACTGCACTACTACGACATAAGAACCATGCACTGATTGGCCGGGCTGCTGCAGAATCCAACAATTCGCGGTAGCTGTTACGAAACCATCCGGTTAAAAGAAAACAGGCTTTCTAAGGACCGCCGGCAAAGAAAGGCGGCGGTTCTTCCGAATCCCTTATTCGATGGAAACCACCTTCACGTCGAACATAAGATCCTTTCCGGCCAAAGGGTGGTTCATGTCTATAATAATGGACTCCTCCTTTACATCCGAAATGCGCACGAGGATTTCCTGCCCTTCCGGAGAATGTGCCTGCAGCATCATGTCCTTTTGTGGCTCCAGCCCTTCCGGGAGGGAGGACTTGGGCAGTTCCTTGAAGGCATCCGGATTTACTTTTCCGTAGGCATTTTCAGCGGATACATGGACACTCTTTTCCTCTCCTTCGTTCATCCCCTCCAGTTCGGCGGCCAAACCGGGTATGATTTCCCCCGATCCGTGAGTGTAGGCCAGAGGTTGTTTTCCTTCAGATGTCTGAATTACCTGTTCGTCTACGGTAAGAGTATAGTGAAATGTTACTTTCTTCCCACTTTCAATTGTCATAATCCCCTCCCCCGGCAAAATCGACAAGGATATTGCCTGGATTTAATTCCTATTCTTCAGACTTTGTATCAATAAAAAAAACCGCACAGCCCAATATCTTGAGTTGTGCGGTGTACAAGATATCCAACTACATATAGAACTCTTTTCGGTCAACCGTTCAAGGCCCTTACAAGCAGGCTAGGGGAATATTCGGGACCTGTCAAGCGGCCATTCCCGGATTTCTTCTGCTGTTGCAGGGAAAATCCGTTAATAATTTTGGGGGATTTTCAATTTCTGGTTGATGCGGATAATGTATTTGGGTCCGCGCAGGTTGTTGATGACGGCGATTTCCTGGACCGAACAGTTGTATCGTTTTGCGATCTTTATCAGGGAGTCTCCTTTAACGACAGTATATACGATGATCTCGGGAAATTTCGCCTCATGCAGGTCCCGGGCGCGTTGGACCAGCTCCCCCTCCAGGCAGTTCTTATCGTATGTATCTTTCAAAATTATGGGAATTTCAATTTTTTCACCGGTTGAAATCGAGTCGTCGGGTTCCAGTCGCGGATTCAGGTTGCGCAGCGTTCGAAACCATCCGTCTCTCTGGTCCTGTGTCTGGCCGAGGCAGATGCTGAGTTGATACAGGGATGTGTCCTGCTTGAGAGTTAACGGGACTGTATCCGTTCGATACGATCGGAACTGGAGGTTGTAATCCCCGGGATGCAGGAAAAGCCATGCGGCAGCCAGGATCCGGGGAACGTATTCCCTGGTTTCGCTGGGGAGTGAATTGTAAAAACGGCTGTCCCAGAAATCGATTCCTTTCAATTTGCGATCGAGCCTTCGGAGCCTGTTTGGGCCGCCGTTGTAGGCAGCCAATGATTTTTCCAGGTTGTGGTTCAGTGTTTTCAGCTGATCGTTCAGAAAGGCGACATTGGCTTTGGTTGCCTCCACGGGATCGAGTCGCATGTCGAAGCCGTCCTTGATCGTCAGCCCGTAGTGTTTTCCCGTCTGGTTCATGAACTGCATAAGACCTACCGCGCCTGAATTGGAAACAGCGTGCACCTTGCCGCCCGTTTCGGTTGCGATCAGGGCAAACAGCAGGGCTTCCGGAAATCCTGCTTCTTCATAAACCGGGGCGATTTTATCGCGAAGATATTGATAATTTTCATAGGAGGCCATGAATGCCGGGCGCAACCAGGTCAGCCAGTCGTTCATCGCCGTTTTGACGGGATCGTTCAGCTCAATAAGCTCGCGTAGATCCTTTCCACGCAGAAAAGCGCGGATTTCAGGGGTTTTGGAGGCATAGGTTAGCGGAATGGAGGACTCTTCAAAGTTCCCTTCCTTACCCGCCGTGTCTGTTGCGACAGTTGTGTTTTCAACGGTATTTTCCTGCGGCTGGGCTTGCTGCGTTTCCAAAAGATCTGAGATGGCATCGAAGAATATCTCAATGTCGCATCCGTTTGTGGACATACATTTCCGGAGCCCCTCTACGATCCGGTCCTGCGCAGCGCCGGTTTTCTTTACTCCCGGCCCGTTCTGACCGTCAGCAATGAGCCGGATGCCTTCTTCAAACTCCCGGCGGTGGAACGAAAGCTGCCGGTACAGCTCTTCAGGATCCGGAGATTCGGCGGCATCTGCATCCGTCGCTTGGGCTTCGGTCATTGCTACCCGGGGATTCTCCGAATAGGACACGATGGCTCCGGTGAAAAAAATAATGCATGGAATGAGGGGGGAGAGTAATTTTTTTATTTGTATGGCCATATTCAAAATCCACTTCTCTTCCGAACCGCAAGGCCTGAAGGTTATCCTTTAAGATACTCCCGATTATTATACCGCCGAAAGCCGGCCGGCATATCCCCTGTCTTTTTTTTGAAATGAAAATCCGGCATCTTTTGATTTATGAGTGCCTTGGAATATCCTTGCAGGATCCTCAATATTTCAATCGGCATGAAAATCATACTGTATCTCTTAAAAAAAGTTTTAAAACCCGTTATCGGCCATCAGCGGACATGTTCCGGATCGCCCGGATGCGCTCCAGCACCGGAGGATGGCTATAGGATAAAAAGACCTTTACGGGATGAGGGGTAAGATTGGAAAGATTGTCAACGCTGAGTTTCTTGAGGGCTTCCATCATTGCCGAAGGCTTGCCATATGTTTTCACGGCATAATTGTCCGCTTCATACTCGTTATGGCGGGCAAACATGTTGCCGAATATGGAAAAAACCGTGTCGATGGGACCGTAAAGGAATCCGAAGAATACAAGGCTGGCATAAACGGAGGTTTTCTCCATCCGGAAGGCGGCGAAGAGCTGCGGGTTGTTGAGGAACAGGGACAGGATATAAAACATGAGTCCGAATGTCAGAAAAGACAGGAGCATGGATTTCCAGATGTGCCCTTTCCTGTAATGGCCCATTTCATGGGCAAGGACCGATACCAGTTCTGCCGTCGTGTGTTTTGCGATGAGGGTATCGAACAGGACGATACGGCGAAACCGGCCGAAACCGATGAAAAAGGCGTTGGATTTGGTGGACCGGCGGGAGCCGTCCATCTGATACACCCCTTTCATTTTAAAATTCTGGGATTTCGCGTAATTTTCTATTTCCTCCCGGAGGTCGTCCTTGTTTAGAGGCGTGTATTTGTTGAATATCGGCATAATCACTACGGGGGCGAGGAAGGTCAGCAGCAACTGGAAGGCAGTAACGATCATCCAGCAGTAAAACCACGCCCATTTGCCGCTGGTTTCGAAAAACCAGATGATGGCATAGAGCGCCACTCCGCCGATCAGGGCTGTCAGGAGCCAGCCCTTGAGGATATCCAGGATGAAAGTCCTCGGTGTTGTTCGGTTGAATCCGTACTTTGCCTCGATGACGAATGTGTCGTAAATGGAAAACGGGATTTCAAGTAACTGGGATGCAAAAAGAAGAATCCCCGTGAACACCAGTCCGGCAAGTATGGAATCGAGGTTGAAGCTCCGGGAGAAGCGGTCGACGAGGTTGAATCCTCCGAGGAGTATGAAGGCGATGGTTATGGGCGTCACGATGGAGCTGTTGATGAGGCTGAAGCGGGTGTTTTCAATCAGGTATTCCTGCGATTTTTTATAACGCGCCTGGTCGTACCAGCCTCTGAATTCCTCCGGAAGGTCGGTTTTCAGGTTACGTAAATTAAGACGCTCCACAAAAAGATCGAGAAGATAGGAACCGATGATGATAGCCAGGATGATGACGAGATAGTAATTCATGGAAGCCTCGGAAATAGAACCTGCCTGTGCACCCGGGATAACAATGGGGATGCGGAAATAACAGGCAGCTATTGTAATGCCACGGGGCTGTACAATGTCAACAATCTGACCGGAGATCTCTTTTTTATGAAGAAACCTGCCTGCCAAAGTGTATCTATAAGTAAGAAAGGATAGAAGTGTGCAGAAATCCACATTCCTTCCGAGTTGCCTGGATTACATCACATCCTGCAGTTCCTGTATCCGGTCTTTAAACGAGGGGTGGGTGGAGAAATATTCCGCCAGGCCTGCATTACCGGGTGCAATGCGGCTCAGGTGCTCCAGCGCCCGAATGGCGGCGCGAGCCTCGAAGCCTGCCGCTGCCGTCAGCTTCACTGCTGTCCGATCGGCTTCCTGTTCCAAAGTTCTGGAGTATCCCTTGGTAACCATCTGGTGAAGCAGCCGACCGGCTCCGGAGAGCCTGGTTGAAACCGCATGAAGCAGTGTTTTGGCCGTCAGCTGATCCTTCGCGTGACCGAGGATTACATGAGCGATTTCGTGTCCCAGGAAAAAGGCAATTGCGTCCCGGTCCTTCTCGCATAAGTGCAGCAGCGATCGGGTAATGAAGATGAATCCTCCCGGGAGAGCAAAGGCATTTGCCGTTGGGGAAGCGACTGCGGCGAAGCGGAACTTCAGTCGCGGATCTCCCGTGGCTTCGGCAAGTCTGGATCCGATCTCTGCCACCATTGCCTGCTCTTGAACGGGAACCTTTCCGGGAAACTGTTTGATAAATTCCTGCGCGCACTCCTGCCCGTATTCCTGTTCCGCCCGGATGGATTCCTCCTCCGAGCCAGTTGCCCAGCTCCATAGCCACTTTGCCTGGCGATACGGTTTTCGAGCCTTTCGGCCAAGCTGATCTCCCATTTGCGGCAACAGTCTCGATCCGAAAAGCAGCAGAAGTATCAGTATGATAAGAATAAGCGCCGGCACCATGCCTCCATCGGGAGAGTGTTCATTGAGTGATCCGCATTACAGTTTAACATCAGAACAGAAACCATAATACTCTTCTCTTAGCGAGGAGTCTTTTAAGGAAATTTCTTTTTTCTTGTTGGGGATGTTCAAGCTGATTATAGTTAATCTGTGTTTCAAACACGCCCCTTTCCAGGCGGAATAATCGCTTGTCATTGAATATGCAACCGACAATCAATCAGGAGGATGGTATGAAGAGGTTCCGAATAAGCTTTTTTACGGTTTTGTGTTTGTTCTTCTGTATTTTCCTCTTACAGAGTGGTCTGGGTCAGGATTCTGCCGTACTAGAAGTCGTGGATACCGCCATCTGCTCCAGTGTTGAGGATCGTGCCTGTGTTGATCCCAAAGAGGAATTTTCCACCGGCGTCGAGCGGCTCTACTGTTTCACGAGGATAACAGGGGCCCNNGACGGTACGGTCCTGAAAACGATTCCGTTTTCCATCGTTCAGTAGGATCTCATCGTTTCCGGCAACAACGCGTGTCTGAAAAAACAGGATATACTCACTGGAGGCGGCAGTTGTGAAGATATTGGACCTATTCGGTGTGGATGGTTATGGCGTGGTTGTTACCGGCGGCGCCAGCGGAATCGGCTTGGGGTATGCGGAAGCCCTCGCTTCCAACGGAGCGCGGGTGACCCTGCTCGACGTGGATGCCGAACGTATCGATAAGGAGACAAAACGGCTGTCCGGCGAGGGATTCGACATCCGTGGAGAGGTTGTCGATGTAACCGATCACGCCGCGCTCGATGCCGCTATCGATGATGCCGCCCGGACCTACGGAAAACTGGATGTCGTCTTCGCCAATGCCGGGATAGATCCGGGCGTGGGTTTCGTCGGCGACTGGGTCGGGGAACAAAGGCCCCGCATTGCAAAGGGGGCTATTGAAAACTATACCGATGAGCGCTGGAACCGGGTGATCGATATCAATTTAAACGGGATATTTGCAACGGTTCGGGCTGCCGTGCGGCATATGAAACCCCGGAAGTCGGGACATATCATTGTGACTTCCTCGCTGGCATCCACCCGGGTTGAGCCGGCTATCGGCGCGGCCTATATGGCTGCCAAGGCTGGAGTGGTTCAGTTCATGAGAACGGTGGCACTGGAAGTTGCCGCATACAACATAACCGTCAATGCCATAGCGCCCGGATATATTGTGACGAATATCGGGGGTGGACATGCGCATGATCCGGAAGAACAGAGGGCAGTAGCTAGGGTGATTCCGTCTCATCGGATAGGTTATCCGGAAGACCTGTACGGACTGGCGCTCTTTTTTGCGTCCAGGGCATCAGACTATATAACGGGACAGGAAGTCATCATTGACGGCGGCTACGGTCTCGGGGTTGCCGACTAAGGGCGAGTGTAAAAAAACTTTACGCTCGCCCCTACGTTCCTACATTAGCCCGCTGAAGAAGTCGTTGCCTTTATCATCCACAAGAATAAAAGCCGGGAAATCCTCTACTTCAATTTTCCAGACAGCCTCCATGCCCAACTCGGGATAGTCGATGCATTCCACCTTCTTTATATTTTCTTCAGCCAGAACAGCGGCAGGACCTCCGATGGATCCGAGGTAGAATCCGCCGTATTTTTTGCAGGCGTCGGTCACCTGCTGCGAGCGATTGCCTTTGGCGATCATGACCAGGGAACCGCTGTTTTTCTGCAACAGTTCGACGTAGGAATCCATTCGTCCTGCCGTGGTGGGACCGAAGGAACCAGACGGCTTGCCCTGAGGCGTTTTGGCCGGCCCGGCATAATAGATCGGGTGGTTCTTCAAATACTCCGGCAGCGGCTTGCCGGAATCGAGAAGTTCCTTGAACTTTGCATGGGCAATGTCTCGGCCGACGATGATCGTTCCGTTCAAGGAAAGCTGGGTGGCGACCGGATGTTTACTCAATTCGGCCAGAACCTCCTTCATGGGCCGGTTAAGTTCGATTTTGACGACGCCGTGCGTGTGTTTCCCACGGAACTTGTCGGGAATCAGGCGGCCCGGATTGTCATCCATCTGTTCGAGCCAGATGCCGTCTTTGTTGATCTTGGCTTTGATGTTGCGGTCGGCCGAACAGGAAACGCCCATACCGACGGGGCAGGAGGCGCCGTGACGGGGCAGGCGGATAATGCGCACGTCATGGGCAAAATATTTGCCCCCGAACTGGGCGCCTATGCCGCATTCCTGGGCCGCTTTGAAAAGCTTGGCTTCCATCTCCAGGTCGCGAAATGCACGGCCGCCTTCATTACCCGAAGTCGGCAGATGATCCAGGTAGCCGGTGGAAGCCAGCTTGACTGTTTTCAGGGTGCTTTCAGCGCTGGTGCCGCCGATGACGAACGCCAGATGATACGGGGGACAGGCGGCCGTTCCGAGGGTCTTCATTTTGGCGACCAGGAATTTCTCCAGGCTTTCAGGATTCAGCAGGGCCTTGGTTTCCTGGAAAAGGAAGGTCTTATTGGCGCTGCCGCCTCCCTTGGCAATGAAAAGGAATTTGTATTCAGCTCCTTCGGTGGCGTACAGATCGATCTGGGCAGGCAGGTTGCACCCGGAGTTCGTCTCTTTATACATGTCGAGAGGAACGGTCTGGGAATAGCGAAGGTTTTCTTCGGTGTAGGTCCTGAAAAC
Organism: Acidobacteria bacterium UBA6911; assembly: GCA_002451015.1. Classification (GTDB taxonomy): domain Bacteria; phylum Acidobacteriota; class UBA6911; order UBA6911; family UBA6911; genus UBA6911. Next base: position 5,081 of record DKBB01000218.1, on the reverse strand, counting down.
GCCTTCGGAGAGAAATTCTTCATCCTTGCCCCCGGTCCATACTTTCTGGCCCTTTTTTCCGACGATCGTGGCCGTGCCTGTGTCCTGGCAGAAGGGCAGCTCAAATTTTGCGGAGACTTCGGCGTTTCGCAACATTGCAACAGCGACTCCGCGGTCGTTATTGGATGCTTCCGGATCCTCCAGTATTTTCGCGACCTGTTCGTTGTGTTTGGGCCGCAACAGGAAGGAAACATCCCGCATGGCCTGGTTGGCGAGAAAAGTCAAAGCCTCGGGTTCTATTTTGAGAATTTCCTCACCGTCCAGACGGGTGGTGCTGATGTAGTCCTTTGTAAGCAGGCGATAGGGTGTATCGTCTTCAGCCAGAGGAAACGGGTCCTGATATCTAAATTCCGCCATAATGCTATCCCCCTAAATGAAATAAGATTGCGGTGCAACAGTCCACAAACGCAGTTATTATAGGCAAATCGACCGGCCTTGTCGACCGGCATAAAAATACCGACCGGTTATTCTTTGCCTGAATTTTTTCGTTTTCATAAAACGATGACGGTGGGCTAAATTGCTGAAAGAATACCCGAACGCCATTTTAACCAGGAGTCAGACATTATGAAAATGAACCGTCGCGAACTAATTCTTTCTGGGGTTGGAGCCGCCGCAACCCTGGGCACCTCAAAAACCTTACTGGCACAGAACAATCCGCAGCCGGAAACCCCCGGTCTTGAAGAGGCCCCGATCCCAGGTTCGGGCGGGACGACGGACATTTCAGCCTACGAAGGGCTGACAAACGAGAAGGAAATCCAGGTAACCAATCTGCGCGACCTGGAAGAGGAAGCCGAAAAAATTCTGCCTCCCTACAGTTTCGCCTATATTTCCGGCGGAGCGGGGGATGAATGGACCATGCGGGAAAACGAAGCAGCCTTCAATCGCTGGGCACTAGAACCACGGTATCTTGCAGGTATCAAAGAGCCGGATATGACAACGACGGTTCTCGGCTCCAGGCTGTCTCTACCGGTCATCACGGCGCCTATGGGCGGGCAGGGTATTGCCCATGCACTGAAGGAGATACCGAACATAAAAGGAACCAACGGCTCGGGAACTTTATACACCAATACCTCGGTCTCCCATCTGAGTATGGAAGAAATCGCCGCGGCCGGTACGGGTCCGAAATGGTTCCAGATATACTTCCCCGAAAACAGGGATTACGCCCGGGAACTGCTGCAGCGTGCCAGGAATTCAGGCTTTACCGCAATTGTTGTTACGGTTGACAGCACCACCTTCAGCAATCGGGAACGGCCGATTCGTTTGGGAACACCCATGCCGAATCTTGGTTCGGGAAACGGCGTCCGGACTCCGGGAATCGACCCCGGGGTCGCAGCCCGGTTAAAGGTGGACCTGAACTGGGACGATGTTGAATTCTGCCGTAAGGAAACGGGATTGCCCGTGATTGTCAAAGGCATTCTGACGCCGGCCGATGCAAGAGATGCCGTAAAGCGCGGATGTGCAGGGATCTGGGTTTCCAATCATGGCGGTAGGGCGCTTGACAACACCTCTGCATCCGTCAGCGCTCTTCCGCCCATTGCGGATGCCGTCGGCGGCAAGGCGATCATTATCCTGGATGGCGGCATTCGCCGGGGGCAGGATGTTTTCCGCGCCCTGGCCCTTGGCGCCGATGTTACGGCGATGGGCCGTCCTGTGTTGTACGGCATGGCTCTCGGCGGAAGCCGGGGAGTGCGGGCGGTGTACGAACGGCTCAAAACGGAACTGCGGATGGTCATGCAGCTTGCCGGGACTGCCGACATTCGTAGCATTACGCGCGGCTTCGTCCGCAGAGTAGAAGCATAAGAAAAACAGGGACATAATATTTTTTTACTCGAAAGTGTGAGGGATCCTTACCAAAAGCACGGACTAAAAAAGTATTATGTCCCCTTTTTTGTATCAGGCTTTCAAAAGGCTTTCGAGTTTTGCCGTAGCCAGCCTGCCGATGCGGTGACAGACATTAAAATCCTGGCGCCCTTCCCGTATCTCTGAACAATGCAGCGGGGCAGTTTCCAGCCACCAGGACCAGTATTCATGAACCACGCGTCCGCATTGCATCTTGGCTGCGTCTTTCTCCATCTTTAAGTCCCCGGAGTGCAGGCCAATGGCCATAATGCCGGAGGTCAGAAATCCACAAAGGTCCTGATGCCCCATGCCGCCGCCGAAACCGGCAGCCGTCCACACCAGGTCTTCCGGTTTTTTCAAAAACCGAAGAGCAACCATCAGCCCTGTTTCCGCGCAACTGTAGCCTTTATGCCAGAAATTCTGCATGTCTTCGGACATAACGGAGTTTGCCACCTCTTCCATTTCCTCAGGACTTAAAGCTTCTTTGAGGTCCGGACCTGCAGGCGAACTTGAAGGTGGGCTTTCAGGCTCTGTCTGTGTCCGTAAAGGAGACGCTTTTATCACTGCGGCTCCAGAAAGTAAAAAAGAGGAAGAGAGAAGGAATTCCCTTCTTCGCATATTTGCAATTTCTATTACTTTCATCCGGTCAATCCCTCCGTAACACTGCAAATTATTGTTTTATTCATTCAGATATTATCAAACCCTACACCTAAGAACCTTCTTATAATTCCTGAAAAAGCGTAAGTTCTAGTGTGGTGTCCCGGAAATTCGTTCGCACAAGTCGGCAAGCAATTCACGGGGCTGGCAAGGCGTAACGACGGGCAATACCGGGAGTATTCCAAGAAGGCGTAACGCTGCCAGCATCGCAAATTGCCGTTGAATATGTGCATCTATTTCCGGGACACCACACTAGCCCGTGATAAAAGTACAACAGGTCGCGCGAACGCAACTCTTTGAGTTGCGCCGCATTCGCATCGGCCCCTGCGGCGCTCGGAATGCGGCTTACGGTACTTTTATCACGGCCTGCCGGGGAATAAATCCGAATTTTTCCAGACATGCTTATTGAAAATCTGTATTTGTTCCTGACATATTGCCTGTATGGATATCGGAGAGAATGAATTCACCGTTAAAGAAACTTTGCTTTCTCAAAAGCCGGCGGAAGGGAGCGGTTTTGTCGCTGCGACTAGTTTTCTGGTATTGATGGGCTTTTCACTCCTGTACTGGTCGAACTATGCAGGGCTGGGATCCCAGTTGGCTGCAAGTATGGAGCGGGTAACGGAACAGGGCCAGTACTGGCGCCTGTTCACAGCGATCTTTGTGCACTCGGATTGGAAACACCTGCTTTCCAATTCCCTGGGTGTCTGCGGATTGAGCTATCTTCTTTACGGGTATTTCGGTTTGAAAATATATCCCTGTCTTACTCTTGTGGCCGGTGCTGCTGTTACGTTTATTGCGCTTTTGACCTATCCTTCCCAAACCTTTCTTCTGGGAGCCAGTGGAGTTGTTTACTTAATGGCGGCATTCTGGCTGACGCTGTATGTTTTTCTGGAGAGGAGGTTTTCCGTCGGAAAGAGACTTTTTCGTGTGACGGGTTTTCTACTGATTGTACTGGTTCCCACGAGTTTCAGCCCTGAAATAAGCTATCGTACACACGCCATAGGATTCGGTTTCGGCGTGATCATTGCGGTTCTCTATTTTTTCCCTAACAGAGACCGTTTCCGCCGGGCGGAGGAAGTCGCAGTGGAGTGGGACGAAGAATAGAGAGTAGTTGCATGCAGGAACTTTAAAAACCGCCCGGTCCAAGTGTGTGGAAGATTTACGGAAACATGGTAAAGGGTATAAAAATTACTTTGTAGGGATAAACAACGCCGGGTGAACGTCCGACCTTTGATCTTCGACTTTCGGCTGTTTGTTCAGCTCCGCCAGAATGCGGGTGTAAGGATAACGAACACGGCGTAGAACTCGAGCCGGCCGGCCAGCATGCATACGCTCAGTATCCATTTGGCGAGATACGGAAGGTGCCCGTAGTGCTCCACCGGTCCTACGGCGCCCAATCCCGGCCCGATATTGAACATACTGGCGACAACGGCAGCCACACTGGTCAATGCATCGACGCCCGTGAAGGCCAACAGCAGGCAGGCGACTGAGTTCACAACAAGCGCCAGGCACACCAGGTTCAGAAGACCCTGGATTGTATGTTCCGGGAAAATGGTCGAACCCAGCCGGATGGTAAAAATCCCTTTCCGTTCCACCATCCGTTTGAATTCCCGCCCGACAACCTTAAGCAGCATAAGAATCCGGGACGATTTCATCCCGCCGGCCGTGGATCCCGTGCAGCCGCCGATGAACATCAGGGCTAGAAGAATGAGTTGCGGGAAGGAATGCCACAATTCAAAGTTTGCGGTAACAAAACCGGTCGTTGTTATGATGGAAGTGACCTGGAAGACGGAGTCCCGGAGGGCGGTGACGGGAGCATAGGTGTGGTACAGCACCAGGGTTATGAAGATCAAAATGGAGGCGGAGGCGACAAGCACCAGATAAAAGCGGATTTCTATATCTGAAAAGAAACTGCGGGGCTGGCGTTCCACCCATAAACGGTAATGCATTGCGAAATTCATACCTGCCAGCAGCATGAAAACAATAATGATGGCCTCCACGAGGGGGCTGTTGAAAGCCGCGATGCTGGCCGTGCGGGTCGAAAAGCCTCCCGTCCCCATGGTTGAAAACGTGTGACAGACGGCGTCAAACTCGCTCATGCCCGCCAGGCGGAGAGCCAGGTATTCCAGCAGCGTAAGAGAGAAATAGATCTTCCACAGGGCGAGCGCCGTTTCGGTAATTCTCGGTTTAAGCTTTTCGGATTTGGCCCCGGAGAATTCCGCCCGGTAGAGAGGCATGCCGCCGACCCCGACCAGGGGAAGAATGGCGATGCCCAGGAGCACGATCCCCATGCCGCCGAACCAGTGGGTAGAGCAGCGCCAGAGCTGAAGCGGGGGATCCAGAACTTCCACGTCGGCAAGCACGGTTGCGCCAGTAGTTGTAAATCCGGACATGGCTTCGAAAAAGGCGTCGGTGAAGCTGTGGAAATGAGGCGAAAGGTAGAAAGGGAGGCATCCGAACAGGCTGGATGCAATCCATATTGCTACGACGAGAAGAATTCCTTCCCTTTGAGACAGGTTTTTTATCGGGCGCCGTGATCCGAAATA
>DKBB01000219.1 GCA_002451015.1 Acidobacteria bacterium UBA6911 | reverse complement strand
TCTGAACATTCCAGCGGCCGTAACCGTTATTGCAAAAAAGGTTCCAGGATCGCGGTAATGAATGCTGAACATGAGGAGTAGAGCCTGGCCTGGAGTTGCTCAATCAGCTGATTGACTCGGTGAAGCGAAAGGATCAGGAGAAAGCAGGCGGCTACGGTATCGGTGGAAGCGTCTTGCATCTGCAGCGTTTCTTGCCAGGATCTGATGGGGCGGAATCATCTTCTGCGCGGTTTGCCGAAGATCGGGGTGATGCTGCGGTACGTGGCCGCCTGAATATTCTATGTGCTATTAATCCGCCGTATGCCATCCGGAAAATTCTCGATTGTCTCGGTAAATAAACGAAATTTTGATTTTTGCCCGATTTTGTAAACTCCCATCAATATTGAACTTTTTCAAAGTCCTGGTTTGTGGGCATACCGTCCATTAGGAATTCTATGAAAGGTTTAATAATTCCCTGTCTCTCCATTGGCTTCCCTTGAGTCAGAGACCCCAATCCCGGCCTATATACGCACCCTGGTCTCCGATGACAGGGAAAATACCACCGAGGCAAGAATATATGCACAGCTGGATGTCAGAACAACGGCCAAACACTATAAGATGTTTGATTGTAAAACCTGAACACTTTGCCCGTGACTTTGCCCGCGGGAACCCAACAATACCCAATAAAACCCAACGAAACCCAAAGTTGCGACAGATTCAAGTAATTGATAAATATAGTATTTGCAGCATATAGCGGTATGCAGCAGTATGACTTAAAATCCTGGACGCCCCTGTCGGGGCGTGTGGGTTCGATTCCCACCCTCGGTACCATCCAAACCCGCGTCGGATAAAGGTTTGCGGGCATTCCGCCTATTCACCCAATAACCGAAAATACCTTCATATTCCACTTGCTGTGGGCAAAATTCCCGATTTCTTAGCTCCTACCTGTAGTAAAATCGACAAAACTTCAGCATATTGAAAGCGATTATTTTACATAAGATAGCATTATCAGGAGCTGCGTTGAGTCTGATGGGAAGAAATTTTAAAAAACCCTATCTTATTTTTCCTAACCACTGATGTAGTCTGGTGTTGAGGATTCGCTATGAGCAATAAGCCCTGTATTTTGGCGATTGATCAAGGGACGACTAGCAGTCGCGCAATCCTCTTTGATGAAAATACTAACGTGGTCGCTACAGTCCAGCAGGAATTTCCGCAGTTATACCCCGCTGAGGGTTGGGTTGAGCATGACCCTGAAGCGATTCTTAGTTCAGTGCTTGCAGTCTCGCGTGAGGCCTTGGCTAAAGCCCAAGAACAGGGTTTTACAGTGGCGGGTATAGGTATCACCAACCAAAGAGAAACCTCCATTGTTTGGAATAGAGCAACCGGCAAGGCGATTTACAACGCCATTGTTTGGCAAGACAGGCGCACCGCTGATCATTGTGATGAACTGAAACACGCTAACCAGGAAGCCGAAGTGCAATCACGTACGGGGTTGTTACTGGACCCTTATTTTTCTGCCACTAAAATTGCCTGGATACTCGATCATGTTGACGGCGCACGACAACAGGCAGCGCGGGGTGAATTAGCTTTTGGCACCGTTGACAGTTTTTTAATCTGGCGCCTGACGGCTGGTCAGGTGCATGCCACCGATGCTACCAATGCCAGTCGTACTAATCTTTATAATATCCATGATGGTAAGTGGGATGAAAACTTGCTCAACATTTTTCGAGTGCCCGGAAAGCTTTTACCTCAGGTAATGGATTGCTCGACACATTTTGCCGACACCGATGTGAGCGTGTTCGGTACCGCCATTCCCATTACGGGCGTAGCCGGTGATCAGCAAGCGGCGAGTATCGGGCAATGTTGTTTTCAACCGGGTTCCATAAAAAGCACCTATGGTACCGGTTGTTTTGTCATGATTCATTCGGGCCATAAACCGATTGTTTCCGGACATCGTTTGTTAACAACGGTTGCTTATCAGCTCGACGGAGTTCGGAGCTATGCCATAGAGGGTTCAATCTTTGTGGCGGGTGCTGCCGTGCAGTGGTTGCGAGATGGTTTGGGTATTATCGACAGCGCCGCTGAAACAGAATTACTAGCCAATAGTATAGAAAATAATGGCGGTGTGTATATCGTGCCCGCCTTTACCGGGTTGGGAGCCCCCTATTGGCGCCCCGATGTCCGTGGCGCGATGTTTGGTTTAACTCGGGCCACGGGTCCTGCTGAAATTGCGCGTGCAACACTCGAGTCAGTAGCCTATCTAACCAGTGATCTTTTTGCAGCCATGGCGAACGATGGCATTAAGCCGACATCACTTCGTGTTGATGGCGGCATGGCGGCTAACGACTGGTTTTTACAGTTTCTCGCCGATGTATTGGGTATGCGGCTGTGTCGCCCTGCTGTGATGGAAACAACAGCCCTGGGTGCGGCTTACCTTGCCGGGCGGCACCTGGGTATCTATGGCGACTTCGAAGCATTTACCGCTTTATGGCGCGGAGGCGGAGAGTATGAACCGCGTATCACAGAAGGCCGGCGCAGCGACCTGCTCGATGGTTGGCAAGACGCAGTAAGGCGCGCTACCCGATGAATTTAAGAGAAGCAAATCTCAATAAGCTCAGAGAAGAGACCTTTGAGGTGTTGATCCTCGGCGGTGGCATCAACGGCGCTGTGGCTGCGGCATCGCTAGCGGCTAAAGGGGTAAGGGTCGCTTTGATCGACCGCGGAGATTTTGCCGGTTGCACCAGCTCCAACTCCTCCAACCTCGCCTGGGGTGGCATAAAGTATCTGGAAAGCTATGAGTTTTTGCTGGTGAATAAACTCTGTAAAAGCCGGAATCAGTTGATGCGCAGTTACCCCTCCACAGTTAAAGAAATTCGTTTTTTAACCAGTATCCAAAAAGGGTTTCGCTTCCCTCCACCACTGATTTATCTTGCCACGATTCTATATTGGGTGATGGGGCGTTTTTATACCAGAATGCCTCGCTACTTATCGAGCAAGATGCTCAAAAGCAGTGAGCCTTTGATTAATACGGACAATGTGGCGGGAGGCTTTGAGTACTCCGACTGCTATTTTTATGACAACGATGCAAGATTTGTCTTTAATTTTATACGCTCAGCGTTAAACAACGGTTGTATCGCCGCCAACTATGTTGAGTCGCTGGGAGCGAATCGCATCGAAGGCCGATGGCATACTGCNNAGTGATGGCCGGTTGTTTTTTGTGATTCCCATGGGGCCAAAAACCTGTCTAGGCACTACGGATACTCAGGTCGATTCTCCCCATGCAACAGTCACCCCTGATGATAGGCGGTTCATTCTGGACAACGCGAACAAGATGTTGAAACTTGCCCGTCCATTGACCGAAACGGATGTGATTGCAGAGCGCTGTGGGGTAAGGCCGCTGGCACTAAAAGGGAAAGAGGGGGTGGCGGACTGGCTCAAGCTGTCACGCAAACATGCTATTGATGTATCAATCGATGATCAGCATTTGAGTATTTTTGGCGGCAAGCTGACGGATTGTATTAATGTTGGCAATGAAGTGGCTGAGCGGGTGGCGGCATTGGGTATTGATGTGCCCTATGCCGATAATGTGTGGTACGGCGAACCCGGTGATGACATTAAAGCACAATTTATGCATCAGGCGGCAATGATGGATCTCGACGGTATGACGGCGGCCTCTTCATCGGAGCCGTTGTCGCAGCGTCTATGGCGGCGCTATGGAGCAAATGCTATGGAGTTGTTGGAGGCGATACGCCAGGACCCTAGTGACGCTGAACTGTTAATTGAAAATGCGGAATATCTTCGTTGCGAGGTCGAGCAGGCTGCGGAGCGGGAAATGATTACCAAGCTAGAGGATTTTTTACGACGACGCTCCAAGATTGCGTTAGTTTTACCTCGGCAGGACATCATGCATGCTCCCGGTTTAAAGAAAGCCTGCCGGATTCTTTTTGGCAATGAGGCCGAGGCGAAACTGGAAGAGTATATAACCTCCTGTGGTCAACAATCGTAGTGTGCGTCGCCAGCGACATTGGGAGTGGAATGGAAAATCGTAAACACTGGATTTCCGCTGGTATTGCGGCAGTACGGATTCTCATATGAAGTTTTTCCTCCGGCATCTTTTTTCATTTCACTGAAGTGATGATGCGAATCTACCGGGATCGGCAAACTGTGATCCTATCAATTCAATCGATTGCCGCAATCGGGTTGCTGGGATAACGTGATTTGAAGAGAAGCCGGAGACCTGCCGACATTGGTGGTGGGTCCGTTCGTGAAGGAAATCGGCGTGAATGCTGAGGCGAAGAAGATGATGATGCAAGCTTTTGGAATCATTGCGATGCTCGGCGCGATAATTGCGGCCGGCTGCTCGCACGGACAGAGAAACGAGCAGCCCGCAGGGGCTGCGAGCGACGCCCGGATGTATGTCATCCGTGGCGAAGTGATTTCCGTGCCGCAGGCGGGCAAACCCGGGACGCAGTTCATCGTCAAGCACGAGCCGATCGACAACTTCCGCGACGCCAGCGGCCGGATTGTGGGCATGAACACAATGGGGATGCCGTTCACGCCAGGCAAGGGCGTATCGCTGGAAGGGATAAGGCCGGGTGACAAAATTGAGATGAAGTGGGTCATACAGTGGAAACCGGAAGCTAAGGAATATGTGGAGTCGTTGCGGAAACTGCCGGCAGAGACACAACTGAGGTTTGGGAAGGCCCACCCGCCAACGACATCGCCCGCAATGCCCGCCGAGAACGAGATGCCTGGCATGTAGAGCAAATCGGAAAACAAGATGCCTGACATTGAGAGTTTACTCGCTGAAAATGTACATTGGACTCTAGCCCGCATTTCTCACAAGATTTCTACTGCGGAGGCATAAACGAATGCGTCTGCTGCGTTACGATCCCTCGTGAGAAATGCGGGCTAAATCGTTAAGACCTCGTTCAAAGTGAGAAACCCAATAAAAAAAGGGGACATAATACTTNNTAACTTTTATTTATCTTTTTTATCCGAAATATCATTAATTGTATAACATGAGATTTATCATATACAGATTCAGGAGGTTTTTATGAGCAGCCAACGTGATTTTTCCATACTGGATAAGATCAAGTTCGATTACGCACCGGTCGGCGTAAAATTCTCAATAGATAAACCGGAAGGTATTGATCTCCTCAAGGGTAAGTATTTCCTATGCGAATTACTCAGACTCGCCCACGAGGGCAGGGCATTCTACACCTCGGAGTTAGAATGCGGTGCTCAGGTCTTAGGCTACGAGGAATACCCGCCGGTTATGTACAGCGGTCAACTCGGCCCTGTTTTCAACATGTTCAAGACCCCGGCGGCCAACCGGCGTGTCTACGATTACGTACCTCACCTGCCCTATCATTCGGTGAAATACGTCACCCATGCTCCACTGGATAAGATGAACTTTGAACTCGATTTGTTAATATTTACCTGTAAGCCATCCCAGGCAGAAATCCTTTTGCGAGCCAGTAGTTACGCCGATGGAAAGATGTGGCATTCCAGAGCCACAACTTGTCTTGCCTGTGCCTGGAATTACGTACAGCCATACATGAGCGGTGAGATGAACTACACCATTACCGGTCTCGGATTCAGTATGAAAGCCATCCGGGCATTGCCTGAAGGTCTTATAATTATTTCATTCCCTTCCAACACTATCGGTAGTTTGCTGGAAAATTTAAACGGTATGGAATTATTCCCGCACTGGTTCGACCTCGGGAAAGAAGGGTTCTTAGCCGAAAGGGAAAAACGCGAGGTAGAACTCCGCCTGAAATTGTTCGGAGACCCGAAGAAAGATGGCCCAGATTTTTAAATCAGCTACCGAGGGCTTTTGAGTTCCTCGGAGCAATTAAAAACCGAGGAGGTTGCCATGACTTTGAAACCGGAAGATTATGCCGTGCTGGATAAATTTGAATTTATCCAGCAACCGGTGGCGGTAAAATTTGATATTACCAAGCCGGGAGGCATCCAGCGAATCGATAAAGAGCTAAACATGTGCGAGATGCTCAAGGAAGCCCAGGAAAGCGACCCCTTTTACGTGGCGCCCGAAGATTGGGTGTGTGTCGGCATAGAACAGGCGATACTGGGCATGCAGGATGTAGAACCGGTACTGATAAGCGGCTTACTGGGAGGCGAAGACAAACTATTTAAAGGGGCCAATGCTTGCCGAGCCATGTACGATTACCTCCCCTATATGCCTAAAGGTTCGGTGCAATACGTGGTCTTTTCGCCACTGGACAAACTCACCTTCGACCCGGACGTCCTGGTGATTACCGCCAACCTGCCACAGGCGCGGGTAATATTAAGGTCCATCAACTACTCCACCGGAGAGCCGTTCTTAAGCAAGGCAACCCCGGTAATAGCCTGTGCCTGGATTTTCGTTTATCCCGTTGTCAGCGGTGAAATGAATTTCTACATCACCGGGATGGGAATGGGTATGCAAGAGATGAACATCTTCCCGCCGGGTCTCTTCCTCATCTCGGTACCATTTCAGCGTATTCCCACCGTGCTGGAAAACCTCAAGGATATGGAATATACACCGGAAATACCTCCGGGAGTGGGCGGCGTAACTCATCGGAAACGGGTGAATCAAATCAAGAAGGATCTCATCAAGAGAATAGAAGAAAAATAGATACTAAATCTTAGAAAAAGAAGTGTGCTCAATATGCCGGAGTTGTGCCCCATGTTGTGTCCGCGATAACCCAACTTTATCCAACTCCANNTCCGCCTCCTTTGCGGCTTGTGCTTATTTATCAATAGTTTACAGAGGTATATTTAAGGTCTAAGAATCCTGGACGCCCCTGTCGGGGCGTGTGGGTTCGATTCCAACCCTCGGTACGATGTTTTCAATAACTTAGCGGAATTGTGTAGCGGGGTAATAAGTAGATTTTCATTTTGCTATGTCCAAAATCATTTCTGAAAAGTTACAACCTTTGAATAATTCTCATCTTTACTGCCGTCCTGATGCAGGGCTTCAAGCTTTGCAACACCTTCAGTAAATCTGATTCCGACACAATAGCGTACCGTCGATACACACTCTCGGTTTTGTGTCCGGTTAGCTTCATGGCAACCGATCTGGGAACGCCGGCACGTTCAAGATTTCTTGCCGCCGTTCTAGGAAAATCACGTGGAATCCGACCTGTCACACCCGCAGCTTCACAGGCATTTTTCCATGCCTTACGATAATCCTTTATGGGTCGATCATTGCGATGAAAGACCCAAGGAATGATAGTATTGGAAGATTGTTGTAAAACTTCCGTTTTCGTCTTTTGACTACGGAGAAGGGGTTTAAGACGTGAATGTAGGAATGTCAGACCTCCTTTAGTGTTTCCTAGATTATCTACTAAAGTGTCCCAAGAGGTCTGACATTCCTACACCGCTCGCGGCGCTCCAAGAGCAATGATGCAGGCACACATGGTTTTGTTCATCATTGCCGGTCTTCCATCAGCCGGTTTTCCCGTTTGGAAAAACCTCGTATTATTTTGCATAGGAGTGGGGGGGGTTAGGGGCGGCATCCCATCCTGATTGATAAACTGCAAAACCATCGAAAACCAAACTTTTTCACGAGTATATGCAATTTCGATAAAATGCGCTATCCGTGCGGATAGGTGGAACAGGCGCAATTTTTCTCTATCTCCCGCCGATAGGAAGGATAAACACGTGTTTTTGAAATAGGGTCTCCTATCAAACAGTCGCTCCCTCATCCGATAAAGGGCATTATGTAATTTGTCATTGAGTTATGCCTGTATTTCCTTTTTTTTCTTTTTCTGAGGAAGCGATTGGAGGCTCCTATATTATGGGATGCGCCCGCAAGTGCGCGAGCGTTTCCTCCGCCACAACCTTCGGCTGCTCATCGACGATGAAGTGACCGCCGTCCGGTTTGACGACACGGTAGCTGCCTGTCATGAGTGATGCAGCATCTGCCACCGAGCGTTGTCCAATGTCGTTACTGCCAAAGATTAGTAGAGTGGGTACATCCACCTTCGGGATCTCGAAATCCTCGAGCACGCGTTTATGGCCTCGTGACGCCCGATACCAGTTCAATGCCGCGGTCATCGCGCCCGGCGCCGTCATTTGCGCGATGATTTTCTCGGTCTGGTCGGTCGGTTTCGCTGCCCAGATGCGCCTCAACAGTTGCGGCGTCCACGAAGCCTCTCCCTCGCCCTCAGTCATCCATGTATTGAGCATCGAACGATAGCCGGCCATCGCTTCGTCGTCGTAGACTGAGCGAGCCCAGGCCGCGTAGTGCGGTATCGATATTGCGGTAAAGGATGCGATCGGCGAAGNNTCTTCATACCGGTAAGCGTCGACCTCGGTTGGGCGCGCGCCGGGACTGTACCCGCGCTGGTCCGGCGCAAGGCAATGGTATCCGTTCCTCGACAACACCGGCATCAGGCCGGTCCACATCAGTGACGTTTCGGGAAAACCATGCAACAACAGGACAGGCTCACCGCCGGATCCGGTCTCCAGCGCATCGAAGGTGAATCCTCTCGTCGTGATCTTGCGTGCTCGTATCCCTTCGCTGCCTCGCGGCTCGACACGTTGCGGTTCTTGCGACTGCCCGCGCGCAAGACCGGTTAATAGACCGAGGGCGGCCACGCTCTTACAGAACTTCCTTCTATCCACCAGCATTTTCTTCTCCGTATGGTCTTGTTGATCGTAGGTCAAATTATCAAAGCCTTTTCTTTTCTTGACACCCATCATAAAACTTGTTTGATACAAAGAAAACCGTCAAAATAGTTAAAGGTGTTTCCAGTCAGCGAAAGCTAGAGACTTTCAGGATTTTAATAGAGGGAATTTAAACAAGAAATCCTGAGTTGACAGTCCCCGTCAGCCTGTCCGAAGCTGGTATACCGCCGAATGCACCGGATGTGGGGAACCAAGACCCGGGCGATTGCCGAGGCGAAGGAGCAGAGGATGATGCGGGCTTTAAGAATCATCGCATTGCTCGGCACGATTATTGCAGCTGGCTGCTCGCAAGAGCAGAGGCACGATCAGCCTGCAGTGGCAGCGAGCGACGCCCGGATGTATGTCATCCGGGGTGAAGTGATTTCCGTGCCGCAGGAGGGCAAGCCCGGGACGCAGTTCATCGTCAAGCACGAGCCGATCGACAACTTCCGCGACGCCAGCGGTCAGATCGTAGGCATGAGCACGATGGGCATGCCGTTTACGCTCGGCAAGGGCGTATCGCTGGAAGGGATACGACCGGGCGACAAAATAGAGATTGGGTGGGTCATACAGTGGAAACCGGAAGCGAAGGAATATGTGGAGTCGGTGCAGAAGCTGCCGGCAGAGACGCAACTGAGGTTTGGGAAGGCCCACCCGCCGACGGCATCGCCCTCAACGATGCCCTCCGGGAACGAGATGCCAGGCATGTAAAGCAAATTGTAAAACAGTCCTCCTGATATTTAGAGTTTCCTCGCTGAGACTGTACTTTGACTCTAAATCTCTGAAAAATCGTTCAGAGTGAAAAACCCGATAGTCAACAACGACGGAGAATTGTTGGTGCGCTTTACACCTTAAGAGGCCTATTGAATAAACAGCCGCTCACCTATATATGATATTTGATATTGATCCTCGTCTACTTTGCCCGTCACTTCCTCAGTATATTTACACGGNNGATTGTAGATATGTACAGCTGCCCCTTCGATGCCGCCATGCCGTCCCATACGGGCAATGAATCGAGGTTAAACTCCTTGAGCTTTTTCCCGTTTTCGGCGGAAACCGCCCACATTTTTCCGCCTTCTTTGCCTTTATGAAGATCATTTTGTCTTGCAAGTTCCTCCTTTATCTCTTCATCGTTTAAAAAGAAATAAATCCCCTCTTCATCAAGGATATCGGGAGGACCTGCTACAAACAGTGTTTTATCCGCAAGGACCATGGCCCTGGCAAAGATATCAGGTTTATCCACCTGCCATTTAAATTGAACAGCAGACATCTGTATTTCCGGTAAACTCTGCCCTTCTTCCCAGTTCCCGGC
>DKBB01000083.1 GCA_002451015.1 Acidobacteria bacterium UBA6911 | reverse complement strand
ATATTACTGTCCCGCGCCTTCAATGACCTGGTCCAGGACCTGCTTGAAAACGGTGAAAGGCCGGGCCCCCCTGAGAAGGTGCAGACCCTTGACCTTGGAGGGATCCTCAGGATCCGTTAGGGCAAGCAAAAAACTGGGAGTGCCGCTGACGCCCAGTTTGCCGGCTAATGCCATATCCTGGAGAACCGAATCGGCGTATTTGTCGCTGTTCAGGCAGGCCTTGAATTGAGCGACATCGAGTTGGATCGATTCCGCATGTGATTCCAACGCATCCAGAGTTTCCTGGTCGGCCATCATACTGTCGTGCATTTCCCAGAACTTTCCCTGCTCTCTGGCGCACTGGGAGGCTTCGGCGGCTTTAAATGCCAGTTTATGCATCTCTAATGGAAAATCGAAGAGCGCATAACGGATTTTCCCGGTGTCTATATATTGTTCGGCTATCTGCGGAAACGTCTCACGGACGTACCGACTGCAATACGGTCACTCGTAGTCGGTAAATTCGACCAGAATAAGCGACGCCGTTTTCTCTCCGAGAACCGGTTTATCGCCGAGATCGAATTCGACCTTGCGGACATCCGGTGCTGCCTGGCGAGCGGGTTGGGCATCCCGGATCAGCGCTTTTATCTCCTCGAGCTCCTTGCGAATCATTTGCTGCCCCTGTTTCAGGGCCTCAATTTCCATCTTAAGGTCCTGCTCCGCATCCTGGGCGCAGGCTGCTGCCGACAAGCTTGTGATTAAAAGAATCATCCACAATATCTGCATTGGCCATTTTCGGCGCATAAAAACATCTCCCTATGCAGCGGTGAAAAGCATAGCACTAAACCATAATACCCTTATGCGCTATAAGGGATGAAAGAAAAATGCCGCAATCCCAATTTTAGCCTGAATTGATGTTGCCGTATGTTCCACTCCTGTAAGAATCCTTATCGACCGGCGGAAAGGTTGATTCAATAAAAATTGACCTTGGTTTTAACCTGTTTCAGGGGGCTTTGACGTTTATTTTACTATTGAACTTGATCGGTGATTCGGGGTTCAATACCGCCATGCAGCTTTTTCAGGTTTTTAACTTCGTTTGACGTATCCGGTGTAAATCCAGGGAGGCATTCCGACGCAAGGTTTCCCGCGGATTTTGAAAACAACGGCATTCGTACATTCATTATAAAGGGGACGCAACCATGGCGGATTCCAAATACGGTAAGTATTTCATGACAGAACCGATAGAAATAGGCCCGATGCTACATGTATGCGGCGAAGACGGGTGTGTCGGGGCACAATTCCCCGGCTTCCCGGTTGAAGTCCAAATTCTTTGCCTGAGCAAGCCCGGTCCTATGATCCAAAAACCTCACGCACACGATGTCGATGAACTTTTTTTCATCTTCGGGGGCAATCCGCAGAATTACTTCGAGTTCGGTGCGGAAATCGAAATCATGATGGGGGAGGAGCAGGAGCGGCATATTGTCGACAAAACTACCATTATTTATATTCCCAAAGGAGTGGTGCACTGCCCGATAACCACCTTGAAAGTGGATAAGCCGGTTCAATGGATGCACGTTCTGTTTCAGGGTAAATACACTATGGCTCCGGGCGCCGATCCCTCCTCACATCCGAAGCACAGTAACCGTGAGCCCTACACTCCGGAAGAGGTCGAGAAACTCCGTAAGGGAATGATGGTAGATAGAGTCTCGAAAGCAAGAAGGACTTAGGCATAAACCCGTTGCGCGTTGGGACGTTAAACGTTGAACTTTAAGACCAAAAACATCGCTGTGATGGCATCGCCAATTTAAATGAGGATAATTCAATAGNNTCACACATTTATGCTCCCGCGCATAGTATTATTTTCTTTACCGATTCCTTCGCATCCGGGACATCTCGTGCTATTATTTCGCCTGAATTTTTAATGTGGTGAGCGTAGCTCAGCGGGTAGAGCTCTGGATTGTGGCTCCAGCGGCCGGGGGTTCAAATCCCCTCGCTCACCCCATTCCTCCAAACCTTCTGACTGAATTTTTAAAGAGCATTTATCTTCGTATCGTTACAATCTCCGACAGACTGGGATGCCTGTTTGGCAAATATGCCCTGTAATATTATCCTTCCAGCACACCTGTAGCTCAATCGGATGGAGACTCTGCCTTCGAATTCCTGCTACCCATCCTGCCAGTTATTGTAAAATTGCGTACACGACTTGAATGGAGCTGTCCAGGGAGTTTTTATCCAAATCTTCATAAAATATTCTTATAAAATAAGTTATCGTTTAATACAAAACCGGAACACTGGAATCCGGGAGCTGGGATTTTCCAACTGGTTGCTGTTCGGGAAAGCGCAACAAGCTGGGATTTACACGGATTCCGCAGGATTGCAACACGGGAAAGGGAAAATATTTGGCACAAAACCGGCACCACCAGGTAAGAACAAATGGCACGAACGGCTGCAAGTGTAGTATTATCAGTCAGCGCACCCGTAGCTCAGTTGGATAGAGCGTCGGACTTCGAATCCGCAGGTCGCACGTTCGAGTCGTGCCGGGTGCGCCATTATTTTCAATAGCTTACAGTTTTCCATATCCCTTAAATTTCTATCTTTGAATGCTGTCTTTGAATGTTCGTTCAGTTTTTCCGCTGAATCTTTCAGGTCAATTTCATTCACAGTGTTGTAACGATCAAAGACAGATCGCCTTTTATGTCCGGTCCTCTGCATGGCAATATGCTCCGGCACTCCGGGCCCGATCCAGATTCCTCACGG
>DKBB01000038.1 GCA_002451015.1 Acidobacteria bacterium UBA6911 | reverse complement strand
GTTGCTTCGTCCGACGGTATCGAAGACTGCAATGCCATTGATCCCGGCGTCTTTCTCGATCCCACCGACGGCAGGCTGTGGCTGGTCTACGGTTCCTATTTCGGCTACATCCGACTGGTTGAGCTCGATCCCGGGACGGGCAAACGACTCAATCCCGGTGATCAACCCCGCAACATCGCCATCAACTGCGAAGCCTCCGCCATAATGTATCACGGTGGTTGGTACTACCTGTTGGCAACTCATGGCAGCTGCTGTCGGGGCGCCGATTCCGGATACAACATCCGTGTAGGGCGTTCCAGGAAGGTGACCGGCCCTTTCATCGACCACATGGGGATCGATATGATCAAGGGTGGAGGTAAGCTGTTTGTGGGCTCAAGAGGCAGAGTCGTGGGGCCGGGGCACTTTAGCCTGCTGGAGCTGGAAAATGGCGTTCAGAAATTCTCGTGTCATTACGAAGCGGACCTGGATCGGGGCGGCGCCAGCGTGCTGGATATTCGACCGTTGCTGTGGAAGGACGGCTGGCCGGTAGCCGGTGATAATGTCAGAGAAGGTACGTATGAAATTGAGTCGGTGCGCACAGGCACTGCATTGGAGCTGGCAGTGGAGGGAGTTCCGGTCGGCGGTCGCAGAGGGATGCCGAGGAGAAGCCCTGGCAGCGGCGGGATATTCGACGGTATAGATGGAGTGATTCCGCCACAGGAGGCGGCACAGGTGTCGCGGAATTGGCCCGCCGGCAATATCGATCTCCGCCTGTCCAACTACCTGCTTCAAGCACAGCAGAAGTGGACGATTGCACCCGTGGCCAACGCGGGAGGCTATCCCGGTTCACCCTATTTCAGGATCACCATCGCCGGCACGGATCGGGCGCTGGCCGCGACCGAAGACGCTGAATTGGTAACAGTATCCGCGTTCACCGGTACACCGGAACAACTCTGGCGTATCGAGCAGCTTACCGACGGCACGTACCGTATCATGCCCAAGGCGATTCCGAATTCCAACGAAACGTTGGCGCTCTCGGCGGTCGGCGGCAGCTTCGCGACCTTGTCCAGGTTCGACTTTAAAATCGACAAGCAGCGCTGGCGCTTGAATGCCCCGTAGCATCCAAAAGAAAATCGGAATTCCTATTCAGAATTTCACCGGCCTTTGAGGTATTTTTTATGACGACGATCCGCCGCTTTCTGGTACCTGCAATTGGTGTAACGCTCGGTGCGGTATTCCTGGTTATGGCCGCAACACAGCCAGGGTCTGATCTTGGTACGGTTGATGCTTCCAACGGACTGGCACACACCCTCTTGCGTCCGACAACTCCGACCAAAGCTCCGGATGAAGAGGGATTTATTCGACGATGGCTGATTTTAGAGCCGATAAGCGTCAACGGACTCACCCAAAGCATCGTCCAGGCAATCGTCAAGAAGGAGTACTTCCCCGAACCATTCACTGTAATCCCTCGCGACGGCGACAGGGTGAACGTGGAAGGGGCGGAACTCAGGTGGCACGCCATCGACACGAGGCTGTACAATGTCAACCTGTATCACTTCGCCTTTGCGCTGGACAAGCCGACATCCAACGTGCTGTTCTGGGCCGTCACGGTAGCGGACTGCTCCAAAGAACTAAACAACGTGCGCCTGGCCATCGGC
Organism: Acidobacteria bacterium UBA6911; assembly: GCA_002451015.1. Classification (GTDB taxonomy): domain Bacteria; phylum Acidobacteriota; class UBA6911; order UBA6911; family UBA6911; genus UBA6911. The sequence goes on along the minus strand of DKBB01000038.1, from coordinate 6,719 downwards.
TCCAATGCAGCTTCTGTCTGGTGGGTTAACGGCAAGGAAGTCATCGGCATATACGGGGATCGCCAGACGGTGATCGACGACGGCGTATCCAAACGACTCACACTCGAGAAGGGGCCAAACGTCGTGCGATGCGCGGTGGTCAACGGCGGCGGAGCCACCGACTTTTGCGCGCGGTTCCTCGATGGGAATGATGCACCGATGAAAGACTTCACCGTTAATCTGGGCGACGGTGCGGGATCGGTACTCATGCAAGCCTATCCATGATAAATCCGCGTCACATTGCAAATAAATGGCAGTCGATAAGAAATGAACTTAACCCGCATTATTCATGCAGCTTTTACTGCAGTGGCGTATCTGGGCATGTCTGCTGCGTTACACTCCCTCCATGAATCATGCGGGTTAAAAGTGAGAGCGATATGGGAAAAATAATTTATCGTTTACTTTGCACAGTTACGATTCCGCTTCTTTTGTCGGCATTTTTGTTAAGCGCGGAAGAAAATAAAGTGTATTCGGGAGAACTGATCATTGAGCCTCCGACCCTGATGTCGCTTGGTTTTGAGTGGTATGTTGACGGCGATGACAACCGCAATGCCGGGGTTTCGGTGCGTTACAGGGAGAAGGGAGAGGCGGATTGGCGGGAAGCACTGCCGCTGCTGCGCCTGCAGCATGAAGAACTGATAGATAATTACGGCGCCTATGACTATATCGTACCAAACATGTTTGCCGGCAGCATCATGGATCTGCAGGCGGATACGGAGTATGAGGTCCATCTCAGAATGACCGATCCGGACGGCGTCGAAAACGAAGCGCAGCGGCAATTCTTCGTTCGCACCCGCGCCGAGCCGCNNAGGAGCCTTCATTCACGGGTCTTTTGGCGGCATTTTATACCAGGGCAAACGGCGCGGACTGGTTCAACGCCTACCCGCCCAGGGTGCAGCCCGGCGATACGATCCTGGTTCATGCCGGTCTGTACAGGGAAGACCGCTATCGCTATGCAAACCAGCTGGGTTTGCTGTTTGACGGCACCTATCGCTTCCGCCAGAGCGGAACGGCCGGGAAACCCATCGCCATTGTAGCGGCCGGTGACGGCGAAGTGATTTTTGACGGGAATGATAATCATATTCTCTTTGACGTGATGGGATCCGATTATCTCTATTTCGAAGGTCTTACCATCCGCAATACCGAGGTGGCCTTCCAGGCGGGCCACAAGGGTGTTACGGGCGCTGTGGGCTTAACCGTCAAGAATTGCCGTTTGGAAAATATCGGGCGCGGCATCTATACCGACTGGTCCGGCTCGAAGAACTTTTACATCGCGGACAATACCTTTATCGGCAAGAGTCATCCCGAACGATTGGAAGGTTGGATCGGGCGGGTGTGGCAGGGAACCCCCGGCTATCCCACACCGGTGATTTCAGAGCTGGCTGTGAAAGTTTACGGTTCCGGCCATGTTATCGCCTATAACCATGTTGCGAACTTTCACGATGGCATTGATCATGCAACGTACGGCGAGCCGGACGGAAATCCGGAGCCGATTCGCGAACGGATGCCGGTATCCATCGACATCTACAACAACGACATTACCAATGTGGATGACAATTGCATCGAGGCCGACGGCGCCATGCACAATATCCGCATCCTGCGCAATCGCTGCTTTAATCAAGCGCACCGTTCCCTGAGTACGCAGCCCATCCTCGGGGGGCCTGCCTATTTTATCCGCAACATCGTGTATCACGCTCCGGAGGGCGGGTCGGTTAAATTCACCGCCAACAGTGCAGGCGTTCTTGTCTACCACAACACCCTTACTTCTGAAGTGCTTTCCATGGGCCAGGCTTCCAATCTGCACTATCGCAACAATCTGATTCTCGGCCAGGGCGCCGCACCGGAAGTGTTCAGCGTGGAAACCGCTACAAATTATTCCAGTTCGGATTACAACGGTTTCCGCCCGAACCCGGATGCAGAGGTTTCCTTCATATGGAAATCGCCGCCTTTTGAGGAACAGGCGGATTTCACCGGGAAGCGCATCGACAGGAGTTTCCGGAGCCTGTCGGAATACAGTCAAGCCACCGGTCAGGATATTCACAGTGTGTTGGTGGACTACGACATTTTTGAGAATGTTCCCGCGCTGACAACAGAAAGTCCCGGCAGGCTTTATGATCCACAGGATTCGGACTTTCGCTTGCGTGCCGGCTCGAAAGCTATCGACGTCGGGATGATATTGCCCAATATTAACGACGGCTACCGTAGTCGGTTGCCGGATTTGGGGGCCTACGAATACGGCCAAGCTGTCCCGCACTACGGCCCGCGGGAACCCCATTAACTGAACGTTCTTATGGAGGCATTATGCGAAAAATATGCACAGCCCGTTTGTTAGCCGGTCTGCTGTATCTGTTCAGTGCGGGCATTGCCGTCACCGGCACTGCCATAGCGGCGGATAATGCGGCTCCGGCACCGGGTTTTATCGGTGAACAGGGAGGACGCGGTGACCGGACGGCGGTGGCGCAGTCACGGGCGGATTTGCGTACTCATACTCTCTATCGTTCCGTAACGTTGCCGGTCGAGCCCCTGCCCCTGCTGATCTGGGGCAACGGGGGCTGCAGCGATTATGGCCTGTCACACGACAAGTTCCTGCGTGACATCGCCTCCCATGGCTACATCGTAATTTCGCTGGGTTATGCATGGAGACAACCCCCGCGCAATGACCCTGCCAGTCGGGAAAAAGACGCCACCGATGTTGAGCAGATGAGTCAGGCCATGACCTGGGCGGCCGGTCGCACAGCGGATCCTGTCGATGATCTGTACGGGCATATCGACACCCGCCGCATCGCTGTTGCCGGTCACAGTTGCGGCGGTTTGCAGGCCATAAAGATTTCCGCCGATCCCCGCATCTCGACTTCTATCATTTTCGACAGCGGAGTCTACAACCAGCCCGGCGGCCGCAGCAAAATCAAGGTGAGTAAGGACGAACTGGCCAACCTGCATGGCCCGATTGCCTACTTCACGGGGGGACCAACCGATATCGCTCATCCCAATGCCAGCGACGATGTCTCGCGTATCAAACATGTGCCGGTCTTTTTCGGGTGGTTGCCGGTTGGTCACGGAGGCACATTTTCGGCGCCGGATGGCGGCGACTGGGCCGAGGTGGCCGTTCACTGGCTCGACTGGCAGCTGAAAGGGGATAAGGAGGCGGGCGGTTGGTTTCTCGGAGAGGATTGCGATTTGTGTCGCGATAAACGCTGGACCGTCGAAAGGTTCGCCGGTCCCTGATCCGGACGAAGTGAGAGCGGTAGAACGTTTGCCAAATTATTAATCATCAAAAAAGGAAACGGTACAATGAAACGATATGCCTTGTTGACGATCTTGATTTTCTGTGTTTTTACACTCTCATGCGGGAACAATGACGAATCCGCGGACAATCGCGTTTCCAGGCAGGGCGAATATGCCGGATATGGCGATGCGATTTACGCCGATGAATACGAGATGACGTCCCGGTACGTCCAGGTGAGTGATGGTACCAAGCTGGCAATGGATATATATCGTCCCAGGGAAAAAACCACCGGAGATGTCATCGACACTCCCCTTCCGGTCCTGTGGATGCATACGCCCTATAATCGCAGATATTCCATGAATGAGACGCTGACGGTTGAAAGTTATCCGGGGACGGCGGGGCGGCTGGTGAAATACGGGTACGTGGTCGCCACGGTGGACTTTCGCGGTCTGTATGCATCCTACGGACACAACGAAGCCTACAACCGCGGCGAATGGATCACGGCAGCAAGCCGGGATGCGTATGATATCACCGAATGGCTGGCGCAGCAGCCGTGGAGCAACGGCAATATCGGCATGTGGGGCTGTTCGGCCACCGGCGGCAGCCAGCTGCAGGCGGCAACCACGGCGCCCCCCCATTTGAAGGCGATATTCCCGATGAGCTGCGAGTTCGACGTCTACCCGTTTCGCGTACCCGGCGGCATGGCGCCGGACCAGCGCACCCGCACCCAGGCGAAATCGTCCCGGGAAGCCCGCGATGCGGCGGCGGTGCCGGTGGACGCCGATACCGATAAGTCACAGTTGAAGGAAGCCATCGCGGAGCACGCGGGCACGGTTGAAAACCCGGGCCACGCACCCTTCCGCGACAGTATTGCCGGCGCGATCACGGATCCAACCTCCCAACCGTGGTGGATCAAAAGCAGCCCGCATACCTACCTGGAAGAGATCAACGCTTCCGGCATCGCCATGTACATGGCAGCAAACTGGGATGAAGGGCCCACCAAGCACGGCGCCTTTTTTACCTTCAACAACGTAGCCAATCCCGCAAAGCTGATTGTAGGTCCCGAAGGGCACTGCGGCTGGATGAATGTGGAAAGCCGGACCGGGTTCGATATCACGGTCGAGGAGCGCCGTTTCTTCGACTACTGGCTTAAGGATATCGATAACGGCATCATGGATGAAGATCCCGTCTATTACTACACGTACAATGTCCCGGCCGGATCAGAATGGCGTTCAGCCGAACAGTGGCCCCTGGCCGATGAAACAAGAACCCGGTATTACCTGGGCGAGGGTTCGCTGAGCACTACGGAACCGACGGGCGTCGATCTAAAAGACGAAACCGCGGTTGCCTACGATGTTACGCCCGATACCATGACGGCCAAGGGCCTTGTGTACGAGACCGCCCCGCTTGATAGCGATATTCAGGTCACCGGCCATCCGGCAATCAACCTTTGGGTATCGTCAACAGCTAAGGATGGAGACTTCATCGCCACCCTCCAGGATGTCGGGCCCGACGGCGCCGTCGCATCCTATAACGTTCACGGGCAGCTCCGGGCCTCGTTGCGAAAGCTGCAGGATCCTCCCTACAACAACCTCGGGTTGCCCTGGCACCGCTTCCATGAGGCGGACGCGGTCCCGCTGGCGCCCGGCGAACCGGCCGAACTCGTATTTGAAATATTACCCATTTCGATGGTTGTCAAGGCCGGCCATCGCCTACGGCTGGTGATACATTTCGCGGACCGGTCAACGCCCAGGCTCGATCCTGCGCCGGAAGTTACAGTATATCGCGATTCAAAACACAGATCCTATCTTACATTGCCGATTATAGAAGCGCGGTGATCCGCAGGCAGATTAGCTGGTTTCCGTTGCAATAATCGATTTTTACGCCGGGCCCGGGAAGACAAGTGCGCCATACCGGGCTCGATATCGATGCACCGATGATTTAAAGGAAATGATGCCCCTTTTATCTGGATAAACCAATGGGACAAGGAAATATTGGAGTTGAATACCAGCCTGGTGGGAAAAAGCCGGTCACCCTGGGCCTGACGGCCGTTTTTCTAACTTATTTTTTATTCTTACTAATGACCTTTGGCCAGAACATTGCAGCACCCATGATCGCCGCAGACCTGAACGGGATGGCCCTGTATTCATGGGCTCTGCCGGTCATACAAAGTGGGGAGTGTAAATTTTATCTATGCAATGAAATATTCTTAAGAGGCTAATAATATGAGAAAGAAATCGTTTTCTACTATTTTAGTAATGCTTATTGTTCTGGCTGTGTCACCGGCTTATTCTCAAATGGCTGGAGACCAACCGTCTGCTGAGGACGCTGAAATCCAGACGAAACCCGCATTTCCTATCTGGCCCGGAAAGGCGCCCGGTTCTGAGGATTGGACCTTTAGCGAAAGGGTCATTGAAGGACCCGGCGGTTCAAAGACGTATTCCAACGTTGTGACTCCCACCCTCACGGTCTATCTGCCTGATGCGGCCGAAGCGAATGGAGTGGCGATCATACTTTGTCCGGGCGGCGCCATGCGCATGCTGGGTTTCGCCGAGCCGGAGCGAACCGCGGAGTGGCTGAACTCCAGAGGTGTTGCTGCTTTCATTCTTAGGTACAGAGTCGTTCCTGACTCCCCTCCCGCCGAAGATGGCGCGCGTTCTTCAGGTCCGTCAAAGCCGGGAGCCCCGGGGAGAAAAATGGGCATGGTTATGGGAATGGGAAAAGAACTCTCGTTCAGGGAAATTCTGAAAAGGAACGGTAATGCCAACCCCGCACCGGACAATCAGGAGCATCTCAAAGTGATCCGGATGGCGATAGCAGACGGACAGCAGGCTATCCGCGTTCTCCGACGTGACAGCGCCATGTACAGGATTGATCCAAAACGTATCGGCATTCTGGGATTCTCGGCAGGAGGTGGCGTTGCTATCGGGACCGCCGTGACAGAATCCTCGGACGCTTATCCGGATTTCGTGGCCACTATCTATGGTCCGTCACTGGTTGATGTTACCTTGCCTCAGCAGGGAGCTCCTCTGTTCATCGCCGTAATGGACGGTCATTTCAACGTGACCAATGGATGTGCGGCTTTGTTTGCACTGTGGAAGGAAGCCGGACGTCCGGTGGAGTTTCACGTGTATGACCATGCGTACGGTCCCGCTTCGGGAATGCCGGTTGCAACCTGGACAGACCGGCTTTACGACTGGCTGCTTGCCAGGAAGATTATTGTGGAATGAACGTCTGCCGGAAATGAATTCGGCTCGCAACAAGGAGAAGCCAAAAAGTCGTAAAAATGATCGACGTAGGAAAGGATCTTCAGAAAAGGAACGCGATAGTGGCCCAATCGATAGATTCCGGCGCTGCTCATGGGGTCCCGTCCATGATGGCAGCCGTCAGAGAAAAAGGTGTTTACAGAAAAATCCTTTTCCGGTCTGCTCGGTATTTAATCGATTTTCTCATT
>DKBB01000152.1 GCA_002451015.1 Acidobacteria bacterium UBA6911 | reverse complement strand
CGTTTCTACACCAATCTGTTCAGCAGCCGGTCAAGCATCGGAACGGAGTTCTTTATCGAACGGGATGAAGATGCAAGGCGAATGCAGCTGGCTGTAGACCATTATAATAACGGGTACAGGGGTGGCATTCTCGTTCTTGGCGAACGGAATGCAGGGAAAACAGCTTTCTGCAAACACATTGTAGGCGAGCTTTTCCCGAAAAGAAACGTGGTTCATATATTCGCCCCGAATGAAGGATCCGCCCGCGTTGAGGATCTTGCGAGAATCGCGGAACAGGCAACCGGTTTTACGGGAACACTTCCGGAAATCGCTGCAACCCTGCCGCATGAAAGCGTACTGGTCATTCATGACCTGGAATTATGGTTTGAACAGTGCCGCGAAGGAACAGGAGTCATCCGAATACTTGCACGGTTAATGGACGATTTCAGCGAGAAGATACTTTTTATCGTCAACACCAATCCGAACTCCTTCGCATTGATCGATTCCCTGGAGCCCATCCGCTCGAAATTCATCAGTACAATCCGTCTCTCTCCTTTCAGTACGGAAGATCTGAAGGATCTGATTCTCCGTCGCCACCAATCCAGCGGGCTGCAATTCCGCTGGAATGGAAGAAACGAAAAAAGAATTTCCGAATTGAGAATTGCCGCCCTCTTCGATTCCTACTTCAGCTACTCCGAAGGCAATCCGGGAATGGCTTTGAACGCCTGGCTTCGCAACATCCGGAGCGTATCCGGCAATACCCTGGAAATTGCCACGCCTGAAACGCCCGGTCTTACAGCCCTCAGACAACTCGACGAAGACAGGCTGGTTTTGTTGACTGTTTTCGCACTTCATAAACGATTGACCATCGAACAGCTTGTTCGCGTCACCGGTCTCGAGGAATCCTCCCTGGAAGTTATGATTCAGGCCATGCGACGGTACGGATTGATAGAGGAGAGAGGAAGAGGGGTATTCGTCATGAACATGTATCTGGAACCTTTTATCATCAAGGTCTTGAGCGAGAAACAGATCCTATGAAGTTTTTTTTGCAGCTCAGTGTCGGCGTTCTTTTATGGGCGGTGCTGTCGATAGGCGGTAAAACGATCCGGGCGGCGGCGCATCGGGTATCCAGGTTACAAGGGATCCCCTCCTTTATGCCGGCCTTTTCATTTATTGCCTGGCTTCTTTACGCTCTCTGGATTGTGCACAGCTGGCTATCCGGAAGTCCTCTGTATCCATTTATTATGTTTCTTTGTTTCGCGCTTCTGGCGACGCTTTTTGTCTGGTTCGTTCTGCGCGACGTTATTGCGGGAACGGTTGTCTCCTGCCGCAAACAGTTCCCTGTCAATCACCGTATCCGTTTCACGGACCTGTCCGGAAAAATCATTGCAAGGGGCGTGACCCACATAACGGTGAGAACCGACAACGGTGATATTGCCAGAATCCCCTATTCCCGGCTGAGCGGGGAAATTGTGCCGGAACGACCGGAAGAGACGGCATCGGATTACTTCCGCATCCATCTGATAATCCCCAAGAAAGGCTCCCCGGAGGAGCTTCAGTCGATCCTGACGCGCGATGTACGGTCCATTCCCTGGGCGGCGGGAGGCACGGCGCCCATTGTTCAACTCAAAGAGCAGACCGAGGACACATGTAATTTTGAAATCCTTTTCAAGTGCCTGAATTCCAGGCACGCGGCCCGTGTCGAACGTATCCTCAGAAATAAATATTCAAGCCGGGAACTCCATGGGGATTGACCGAACAATCCTGAACCTCGTTCAAACAGCCAGCGAATACATCTGGGGCACCCCGATGCTCGTACTGCTGGTGGGCACCGGTATTTTCCTGACAATTCGCTTGCGCGGCCTGCAATTTCACGGTCTTTTCCATTCACTGCATCTGGCATTCATTCAGAGAAAGGAAGACGGCGCCTCCGAAGGGGACATCACGCATTTCCAGGCATTGATGACGGCGCTTTCTGCCACGGTCGGCACCGGAAATATAGCAGGGGTAGCCCTGGCGATTGCCGTCGGAGGCCCCGGAGCGCTTTTCTGGATGTGGGTAACCGGCCTGTTCGGGATGGCCACCAAATATGCCGAAGCGGTCCTGGCGGTGAAATACCGGGAACGGGATGATACGGGCGCCATGCGCGGCGGCCCCATGTATTACATTTCAAAAGGACTGGGATGGCGGTGGCTGTCGGTTGTGTTCGCCGTGCTGGCTTCGGTAGCCGCGTTCGGAATAGGAAATATGGTTCAATCCAACTCGGTCGCCGAAGCGGTCTTGGCCACCTTTGGCATTGAACCGTGGATTTCCGGCCTTTTCCTCTCGCTTATCACCGGTTGTGTCATACTCGGAGGGATTAAAACCATCGGCAGAGTGACCTCGGTCCTGGTGCCTGTCATGATCGTTTTTTATATACTTGCCGCCCTCTTTGTCCTCGCCACAAATTTCAGAGCAATCCCGGAAACCATCAGCCTTGTATTCACCCATGCATTCGCGGCAACCGCCGCGACCGGGGGCTTCCTGGGCGCCCTGGTGAAGGACACGATCCGTCTGGGCGTCTCCCGAGGCGTCTTCTCCAACGAATCCGGCCTCGGCAGCGCACCCATCGCGGCCGCTGCCGCCCAGACCAGGAATCCCGTCACACAAGCGCTGGTTTCCATGACCCAGACATTCATCGACACCATCGTGGTCTGCTCCCTGACCGGATTTGTCATTCTTTCCACCGGCATGTGGACCAGCGGTGCAACCGGCGCGGAATTAACCACGATGGCGTTCAATGCAGGACTGCCGGGAAATATCGGGGGCATCATAGTGGCCGTCGGGCTGATTCTCTTTGCCTATTCCACCATGCTCGGGTGGAGCTATTACGGCGAAAAATCGCTCGAATACCTGTTCGGTTCGAAGTTGATCCGGCCCTACCGGATCCTTTTTTGTATTGCCGTTTTGATCGGAGCCTATACAAAATTGGATCTTGTCTGGGCGGTAGCCGACGTGTTCAACGGCCTGATGGCTGTGCCGAACCTGATTGCGCTGCTGGCCCTATCCGGCGTGGTCGTGGCCGAGACCAGACAGCATTACCGGAAACGGGTTTAATCCGCAATTCTCAGGAGGTTTCCTGTAATGCTGGCTGCGACCGACTCCTCCATCCAGCCCCTTTCATAAGGGCACATGAAAGTCAGCCGACAGGCGAGCTTAAGAAATCTCCAGGACGGGATAGTAATTTAGATGCAGTCATTTTACCAAGAAACAGAAAAAAGGTTCGAAATTTGTATTCATGACCCTTTCTACGTTTAAGGATATATCCATGCCTCGAATATTTCGTTCCTGCATGATTGGCATCCTGCTTCTAACTTTTCCATCCGGATTGAGTGGCGATGACATCGAAAAGGATGTAAAAAAGCAGTTGAAAATTCTTTATGAAAACAAAGCTTTTATCATTCGCCACTTCTATATTGGAAACCATCTGAAATATGACGCTGAAGGCACCCTCACATCCAAAACAGAATCCGGGCCATGGACTCTTTACGGATTATATAAAATAGAAAACCTGACAATTAAGAAAAGGAAAATAGAGCTGAAGGGAAAACGACTCTACTGGAGTTACAATTCCGAAGACCGGGCCATTCAATATATTCCATCCCCGGACCGAACCCGCATTGAAATAGGGCGTTCCGGTACGCCCCTGAATGTCCATTCCGTCCAAGAAGTCCTCGACAAGGTTCTTCTGCCGAATTTCGAATCCCTGCACAAAGAAGTCCCGCCTTACTGGAAAAAATTCGTCATGAACGCCTATAACGGGGAAAATATAGATCTTTCCAAAATCGAAAACAAATGTCCGGCCGGTCCCTTTTATGCACCCCAGGTTATTTCCAGACCCGAACAGTTCCCCCGTCCCACCGAATTTATCAAAAAGACTAAGATTGAAGGAGTAATCCGGCTGAGAACAATTACGGATGTAGAGGGAAACGTTATTATCAAGGATATCATCAGTCCTCTTGGAGCCGGTCTGGATGAAAAGGTTATCGAGTTTTTCTCAAAATGGAAGTCCAAACCGGCACGCTGTCAGAATCAACCGACGGAGTGGGAAGAAATTTCCGAATACATGTTCAGGATTGTACCTGATTAAGATCCATCAATGCTCTAAATAGAGCCGTCCTCTGAATACTTTCTATTTTTCATGAAACCTTTCGTCCGCCCGGCGCCGGTCCACACCGGGATTGTCAAACCACCCGGCGCGGGAAACCGGGTGGGCGTCGAACTCGGGAATATAGGGCTTTATGTCGAGTAGCTGGGTTCCGTCCAGAATATCCACATCGGCGACATGGAGCACAGAGCCTTTCCTTTTAATAAGGCGAACGACGGATATACCGATAGGGTTCGGCCTGCAGGGGGAGCGGGTTGCAAATAATCCATGCTCTTTCGTATCCCTGTATGGAATGATTTTCGGACGGAACCGTCCTACCCTGTCCATCCAGTAGATCAGCCAGATTCGCTCGAAACCTTCGATGTCATCGAGTGCGGAAACGAACGATTCGTACAACACCACACGCCCCTCGGCTCCCTGCGCGTATACCGCCTGAATGGGAGTGCCGGACGCTTCTTTAAAGGGTGTCTGAATTGTTCCGATCGCCTGGATGTTTATGGCTTGGAGCCTATTTTTTTCCAACGCCGTTTCCTCCTCGGGAGCCGTGCCCGCTTCCCATTCGGAATCCCTGAATGCATCGCATCCATGCCTCAATCTGTAACGTTCATCTTCAGCGACTTCAGCTTCCGGTACAGAGTGCTTGGATTAATCCCCAGTTGGCGGGCCGCTTTGGTTCGGCTCCCCTTGTGACGCCGCAGCGCTTCTCCGATCAGAAGTTTCTCCATGGAACTCAGGGACATCGGACCGCTGCCGCCGTATCCGATTGCGTCTGCAGGTCTCAATTCGGCAGGCAGGTGGTGCAGTTCAATCAGTCGCCCCCGGCACAACACAAAAGCCTGCTCGATGATATTCTCCAGTTCCCGAACATTACCGGGGTATTCGTATTCCATCAATTGGGCCATCACTTCTTCGGATACGCCTTCGATATCTCTTCCCTGAATCCGGTTGAACTTGGCGACAAGGTGATCCACGAGCAATGGAATATCCTCCCGGCGCTGGTTTAATCCAGGGAGTTTCAGGCTGATGACACGGATACGATAGTAAAGATCCTCCCGGAAAACGCCTTCACGTACCAGCTGGCTTAAATCTCTGTTTGTCGCCGCCACTACACGAACATCCGTCTTGACCGGCTCCACAGATCCCAGGGGTTCGATCACCCGCTCCTGAAGCACACGCAGGAGCCGCACCTGCATCGCAGGGGATATATCTCCGATTTCATCCAGGAATATCGTCCCCTCGTTTGCCAGGGTAAAACGCCCGGGTTTGTCCCGCCGGGCGTCAGTAAAAGCTCCGGCTTTATGCCCGAACAGTTCGCTCTCCAGAAGTGTATCCGGCAGTGCGGCACAATTGACGGCAATGAAGGGCTTGTTTTTTCGCGGCGACAGGTTGTGAATCGCCCGCGCGAAAAGTTCCTTCCCCGTTCCGCTTGTTCCTTCTATCAACACCGTGCTGGAACTCTCCGAAATTTGCGGCAGAATTTCGAAAAGCTTCATCATCGCCGGGCTGCGACCGACAATATCTTCGAACGTATACCTGGATTTCAGTTCTTTCTGAAGCTGTTCAATGGGGCTCAGATCCTGAAAGGTTTCCACGCCCCCGATAGGCTTTCCCGATTCGTCTTTCAGTAGAGCGGTGGATATCCGGATCGGTATACGCTCCCCCTTCTGATTGATGATATGCGCCGTGGCATTCAGTATCGGCTTTCCGCTGGACATGGTACGCCTCAAAACACAGGCATTTTCGCAGATACTGGCTCGAAAAACGTCACAGCACTGACGACCCAGCGCTTCTTTCCCTCTTACATGCGTGATTTTTTCCGCGGCACGATTGAAAGACGTAATCCGCCAATCGAGATCCACCGTAAAAACACCCTCATTGATCGAATCCAGTATCGTTTTTTCCCTTCCATCCAATTCCTTCATCACTGCCGTCTCCTGCAATACAATGCATATTGCAACATATTATAATAATACCATTGCACAATGCAATATTTACATTCTATTTTTGCAAGGAAACTTTATATTATCAACGGTGAGAGGAAGTATTCATCCTTATATACGAAGCGATAGTTTTCGCACCGCAGGACCGAACTGACGCGTGCCGCCGCCTTCACTTACAATTTGAAGAATTCTTCCGGGATCTTCCACCTTAAGACCGGAGAGCATTGTGACACCACGGCGCGTGAAAACTTCCGGAATAAATGGAGTCGAAGGCCCAAGGATCACTACTTCGCGGGCATCAAGACATAGCTCCAGGAGTTTATCCATCGTATGGTTCAATAAAGCCGTGGCTGTCATAACAACAACCTGGCAGCGGGGAAGAAAATCCCTGGCTGCAGACTCGGGCAGGATCCCATAGGCCGGATCGGGCCGGCGCTCGAAAATGTGCAAATTCCGAACCCGCTCTTTCAGGGGCTTTACCAGCGGCCCAAAATAACCGATCATTCCGACGGAATCTTCCGCAGCAACTGGCAGCAGCTCCATAATATCCGATTCCACGGCCGCGTCCGGCGGCGACAGGACTGCATTGACCGCAGCCAAACCGACGGCACAGGCGGTTACATCCGGGAGCTTTATCCACTGAAGCAGTTCCGAAATTTTACGTCCCGCCAGTTTGCCGGCATCGGCAACCACACAACAGGATTCATACTCTTCTTCATGCAGGGTATAGGCCAACCCGCACCGCCCATCCTCAAGCAGCACAGCCGTATACCCGAGGCCGATCCGAATATCGACTGTTTCAGGATCGGAATTCAAATCAAGCATATAATCGCAAATTTCATTTACCAGCATTTAAATCTCTCCATAATGTATAGAAAAGCCGGGCTTTTCCATCTCAGGAATAAGTTACCGCAGCCAAGTGAAGGAATGCAATCTGCATACCTTCTTCAGCCATTACGAATAAATGAATGCTTTAGGCAAACAAATTGCATGAACGGATCAAGGAAGATTACAGAAGTTCCAGTCCCAGAGGGTCCAAGACCCGAATGGATGATCGAGAGATAATTAAAGGAGTAAAGAATGAAGGTTGGATTCGCAGTTCAAATCGACGAAGGATTGGAAAGCACCGTTTACGACCATTTCGGTTCCGCACCGGCATTTCTGATAGTAGACACTGAAGAGAAACAGGTAGTAAAGGTGGACAACGCCAATGCCCACGAGGCACATGGCAGTTGCAATCCAATGGGGAAGCTAGGGGGAAACCATATCGACGCACTGGTAGTCGGAGGCATCGGGGCAGGCGCCATCATGAAGTTGAATGCGATGGGAATCAAGATCTACAGCGCCGGTGCTGTAAAAGTATGTGAAAATATCGACCTTATAAAAGAGAACAAACTTCTAGAGATTACGCCCAACGATTCCTGCAGCGGACACCAGGGCCAATGCGGCCATTAGCACGGGAATAAGACATTTGATGTATCAAAATCGGACGTGCAGGAAGCATCCGGGCATCTGGAATTTTCAATCTTTATCGATTCTATGTCAAATCCGACACAACACGCGCTGGAAGCCTTAAAAGATCAAGCCCATCCACACTGTATCGGCTGCAGCGGCAAAAATGAATCCGGCCTCGCACTTGAGTTCCACCTCAGGGATGACAGTGGAGTCGAAGCCGTTTTCCAATGTGACGGCGCCTATCAAGGGTATTCCGGGTTCCTGCACGGAGGCATCACTTCCCTGCTGCTGGATTCAGCAATGGCCAACTGCCTGTTCGCACATCAGGTAACCGCGGTTACAGCCAGGTTGATCGTTCGCTATCTTTTTCCGGTCAAGGTCAATCAAACGGCAACCGTCAGGGCGTGGATCCGGGATTACGAACCGCCGCTATTCGTCCTGGAAGCAGAACTGGAACAAGGGGGGAGAAAGGCAGTCCGCGCCTCCGCCAAATTTATTGACCTGGATTATTCGGCGACATAATGCGGGTCTGGACTTTACATTAAATTTTTATCTGAATCCCCCGGGTAAAAAGTCCGAGTCCAGACCCGCGCCATCCCTGACGGCGTTCAATCATTGCATTGTGCATCATTTAAAGCAGGTGAATTAATGCAACATGCATGAATCTATCCGATCGTGGACACCCATTAAATCGAGAATAGAGTCCGACCGGAAACATTTCCATTATTCGTGGATATATTCGGGGACACCCAATGTATCGGGAATATGAAGTCCTGAGATAAGACGGCTTTACATCGTTTGGAAAATCTCGCTGTTCCCTGACTTCCGGCACATGGATTGCCTGAAGTCAGTGGATGGGATGGGACACGCATCGCGCAGTACACCTGCGCAGTCTGCATACAGAGATTTTTAGGAGATTACAGTCGATGGGAACACCTTCCAATAAAAAACCCGGCGCGCAGTCAGAATATAGCGGTCCGATACTTTTTTATAACGAGACCGTCATAGATCATTTCACAAACCCTCGCAACGTGGGGGAGTTGATGGAAAACGAAACCGATGGATACGGGCTGGTGGGAGATCCCGCCTGCGGAGACCAGATGAAACTCTGGATATCCATCCGTTCCGGAAGAATCGACAAGATTGCGTTCAGATCCTACGGGTGCCCGGGAGCAATTGCGACAAGCAGTATGCTGACGGACCTGGCAAAGGGCAGGACGGTTGAAGAAGCCCGAAACATAACGGATGACGACGTTGTGGAAGCTCTAAGAGGCATCCCCGAAAGAAAGAAGCATTGTTCCCTTCTTGGCGTTCTCGCTCTTCAGGCTGCAATCAAAGACTGGGAATCCAAACCCATCCTGAAGGGGGAGGAAGAACAGTGATCTACCTCGACTACAACGCAACAACGCCCCTGGATCACCGCGTTCTTGAAACCATGCTTCCCTATCTTGAAAATGATTGGGCCAATCCGTCCAGCCCGTATCGGTTCGGGAGCCGGGCAAGACTGGCGGTCGAAAAAGCCCGGAATCAGATTGCCGAATATGCAGGATGCAAACCCGATGAAATAGTCTTCACTTCCAGCGGTACAGAATCGGACAATCTCGCCGTACGCGGAGCAGCGTACGCTCTCAGTTCGCGGGGCAAACACATCATCACAACCGCCATAGAGCACCACGCCGTCCTGAATACATGCAAAGCGCTGGAAAACGAAGGATTCAGGGTAACCTATCTGCCGGTAAACTCGAGCGGAACAGTCAGCTGCCGGGAATTGGACAAAAGCATCACACCGGAAACAATTCTTGTCACTGTCATGCACGCAAACAATGAGACCGGCGTTCTCGAGCCCGTAAAGGAAATTGCCGATCTAGTGCAAAAGAAGAACATCCTATTTCACGTCGATGCCGTGCAGACAGCAGGTAAAATTCCTTACCTTCTGTGCGAACTTGGAGCCGACCTTATTTCCTTTTCCGGCCACAAACTGCACGGGCCCAAGGGTGCAGCGGTTCTGTACGTCCATGAAGGAACTCCGCTGGCGGCCATTATTACGGGAGGCTTACAGGAGCGCGGGTTTCGTGCAGGTACGGAAAACGTCGCGGGAATTGTCGGGCTCGCGCACGCATTTACTCTGGCATCGGACTCGGCCGAACGGGAATTCAAACGGTTGCAGGATCTTCGGGACCGCCTCGAAGACAGTATTCTTGCGGTCATTCCGGGATCGAAGATAAACGGTGCCGATGCGCCCCGGATCCCGAACACCACAAACATCAGTTTCGATTCCGTTGATGGAGAATCCATAGTACTGGGGCTCGACCTGGAAGGGATCTGCGTGTCGACCGGGTCCGCGTGCTCCACAGGCGAGCCGGAACCTTCCCATGTGCTTGTCGCGATGGGTCTCACGCAGAAGGAAGCTCAAGGATCCGTAAGGATTTCCCTCGGCAGGGACACCGGGTATAAAGACATAGAAACGACCATCGAAGCTCTTGCGGCCGTGATCCGGCGTTTGCGTTCCATTTCATCTCTATAATTGACACCATACGCAGATTATCAAAGTATCGACGTCCTTTAATGATCTTCCGCGGTAAAATTCCAGCGAGAAATGCGGGGCACGGCACTCGCCGTTTTATATGCGAACGAATTTGCATTAAATGCAATATCATGCTAATTAAATATCATCATTCCCCATCGGGCTGGGATCAGGCTATAGAACCATGAAAAATCGCGGAATTCGGATTGTAAAACTTGTGCTCCTTTCCGGTATCGTTTCCGTCTGTTTTCTTGCGCCGGCCATGCTGCACTCCTGCCCGGACGCCGGTCATGAGGATTCCTGCGGATCCGATCCCCATTGCCTCCTCTGCTCCATCGTCGGCCATACCGTACTGACTGCGGACCCTTCCGATTGTATTGAGACTCCCCCCATATCCCGACTCCCGGTCCTTATCGAAGCGAATATCGACAAGACCCCGGTTTACTGGGAATCTCTTCCCGCCCGCGCTCCCCCTGCCTGGAAATTGAACTGAAGCCCTCTCGTATTTTCCTGGAAATTCTGTTTTCAGTTTCATCCGATCAGGAGGATGCCATGTTGCATAGCAACAATGCCAACCGCGATTCCCGCTGGCTTGTGCGCATTCTGGTTTTCATTCTGTCTCTGCAGTTCCTGCCGGCAGAAACCGTTTCCGGCGAAGACAAGCAGCAAACCGTGAAAGGTTGTATCGTCCGCTTCGATTCCATGGAACCGGTGCCGGGAGTGGCAGTGCGCCTTGTCGAATCGACAGCCGAAACCGTTACCAACAGCCAAGGATGTTTTGAATTTATAGATCTGGAAGCCGGCAGATATGCACTCGTCACTTCCCACCCCCGATATATCGAACAACGCATAGTCTTCGATATCCCTCCGGTGCCGGAATTGAATATCGAAGTGCATCCTCTGCCGCTCTATCAGGAAACAGTCCTGGTCACAGCCGCCCCATGGGTCGTTGACAGGGCTGATGTCGCACAATCCGCCAACGTGGTGGATTCCTCGGAAATCCGATCCCGTTCCGGTCTGTCCGTCGGAGATGCCGTCAGCAGCCTGCCCGGAGTCCGGAACATCTCTACGGGAGAATCCGCCGGAACGCCCATGATCCGGGGACAGACAAATCAGCGCATACGGGTTTTGAGCAACGGCTTCCCTCATGACTACTACCAGTTCAGCCGGCGGCATATGCCGAATATCGAAACTTACGACACCCAATCGATTGAAGTAATCCGCGGTCCGGCCAGCGTCCTTTACGGAACACAGGCAATGGGAGGACTGGCAAACCTTGTTTCAGCCCCTCTGCCCACAGCGCCGGAAAACAACTCCGTCTTTCAGGGGGAAGGCATCCTGGGTTATGCCGGCAACAATGGATCCATAATCGGCCACGGGCAGATTGAGGGCGCACGGGGCGGATTAGGTGCCCGTGCCGCCTGGACGCGGCGTGCTGCGGGAGACACAGGCACCCCGGAGGGATCGCTTCCCAATACCGATTACGATCAACGTTCCAGCCTGTTTGAAACCGGTTACCGGTCTCCCGGCGGATTTCTACTTCGCGGACAATACCGTTACTGGGAAAACGACCTCGGCTTCTATATTCCGCCCGAACCCGACTTTCGCCTCAACCTTCGCAACGATAGTGGAGAATTAGAGTCGCACATACCGTCGGAATGGGGCGAATGGAATTTTTCCTCCAATATTTCGAGAAACAGTCGTCGTGCATTTCCCGGCGGGCGGTCCCAGGGCGTCAGGGTAGACCTGAAACTGCTGACCCAGACCTATCGGGCGTCGCTGCAGCATAAACCGGCCGGCATATTCCGCGGCTGGCTACAACTGGAATACAACCGGCAAAAAAATGAATCTCTTGGACCGGTTACACTGCTTCCCTTTTACCGAAACCGTACCTGGGCCGCGGCTGTTTTTGAAGAAGTCCGCCTGGCCCGCGAGAGGAATTATGATCGTCTGGTTATAAACCTGGGATTCCGTTACGACAATCGGCGCCTGGAGGTACCCGCGAATCCCGACCGAAACATTCCGGAAGACTTCATTAAAAGCTATACACCCGTGACAGGATCCCTGGGCGTCGTCTTCAGATATTCCCAGGATCTCTCATTCGGATTGAGTTACAGCAGAGGGTGGCGCAATCCGTCCGAGTATGAACTGTTTGCCGACGGCCCGCATGATGGAGCGCTTCTGTATGAAAAGGGAAATCCATTTCTCAAGGAGGAAACGAATCGAAACCTGGAAATCACACTTCGCCTGGAGGGAAAACAGGCACGGGGATA
>DKBB01000205.1 GCA_002451015.1 Acidobacteria bacterium UBA6911 | reverse complement strand
AATGCCGCTCGCGGAATTAGAGGAGCCTGGGTGCGTAGGACTCTTGATTAGCAAATATAGGGGGGAAATGACAGAAAAATTCCTGAACAGAAATTTACGTTAAATAAAAAAGGGACCTGGCTAGTGTTTATATCCACCTGCCAAATCCCTTTTGGGCGAATCCGGAAAACTGTCAACTATTCTTGGAACTGGACGGCTTCTTCTTTCCTATCCGCGTGTAGAACTCTTCCGGGATATCCTCCGGATTTTTATAAAACACGAATTCGCAGGCCCCATGATATATCGGGTCCGTCACAATGTGGACGGCCCCGAATTGCCCCGTGCCTTCCAACTCCAGGGCCTCCATTACCGGGCAGTGTACGCAGTACATGGGGAAATCCTTCTTGCCCCATGTAATCGGGTGCGGGTTGTTTACCCTGGCCAGACCGGTCTCAGGGTCGTATCCCCCCATCTGTATGAGCCTTTCTCCTGATCCGCACGGCTTCATGGAGAGGCTGATCGTCTTGTCGTCTTCTTTAATCTCGATGGGCTGCATGTGCCCGCGCAAGCCGCTTGCCAGGTGTTCGACACGGGTGCGGATATCGGTCTTCTCGGGAGGCTTGAAAACAACTTTTGCTTCGATGGTATGGGCCTCCCTTTCCGCCTCTTCCACAGCCTCGATCCCGTAATTTTTATATATGTAGGTTTGAAGGCCGGTGACCCAGAAAAAGTAGCCGTCATGAAGAAAGTTGAATTCCTGCTTCATTCTTTTCGCCAGCTCTTTTGCCTTGTCTTTGTCCCCTGCGTCAATGGCTTTAAGAACTAGGTCGAGGGTCCGCGCCCCCATCTCCTTAAGCTCCTGCTCGGTAAATATTCTTTCGCTCATACCCCCCCCATTAAATTGGTGACAGGTTAGAATTTCACTTTTTTCCAAATTTTCCAGTAAAAAATGGTGACAGGTTAGAATTTCACTTTTTTTAAATATTGCTAAGATTTACGAAACATTATGAATTATGACACGCCGTCCTCGTATAGTAATCCCTGGTTGGATGCACCACGTCACACAACGCGGTAATCATCAGCAGATCGTATTTTATTCTTCAAATGACCGTACTGCCTATCTTAGTCTATGTGCAAAATACTTCGGGAAATATAAGCTCAGGTTGATTGGCTATAACCTTATGAGTAATCATGTCCACCTTGCTGTTATTCCGGAATCAGGACCTTCCCTATCGGATGGGTGCGCTCAATTGCATCATGATTATGCAGTTTGGCAAAACATTCGGCGCCAAAGGAATGGACATCTTTGGCAGAATCGATTTTTCTCTTGCCCTGTCGAAGATGACAGGATCGGACAAGTACTCGGCTACATAGAAATGAATCCGGTACGGGCTCATATGGTTAAGAATGCATGGGATTGGGAGTGGTCCAGTGCCCGAGCACACATTACCGGCCACGATTCGAGCGGCTTATTGGACATGGATTTCTGGCAAAAGAAATTTAAAGCAAAGGGCTGGAAAGAATATCTTGAAAAAACTGCGGAGAATGAAGCTATAACGGCAAATATCCGTTATGCTACATCTAAGGGATATTTGATGGGAAGCGAAGAAACTGCCATCAGGCTAGAGCGGTTGTTAGGGAAACAATTGCGGCCAAAGAAACGAGGTCGCAAGCCCAAGGCGGTTATACAATCCCTTAAAAAGTGAAATTCTAGCCTGTCACCAAATTTTTTAAGGAGTAGGGATTATGAAGGATGTTGAAGGGAAAGTCGCCTTTATAACCGGAGGAGCCAGCGGGATCGGACTCGGCATCGCGAATGCATTCGTCAACGCCGGCATGAAAGTCGTGATTTCCGATTTCCGCCAGGATCACCTGGAGGAATCCAAGGCATATTTCAAGCAGAAGAACCTTGAACAGAACACGCATCATCTCCGGTTGGACGTCACCGACCGCGAGGCGTTCTCCAGCGCAGCGGACGAAACCGAGCGGGTATTCGGTAAAGTGCACCTACTCTGCAACAATGCGGGGATGGGTATTCTCGGCCCCCTTAAGCAGGCAAGATTCGACGACTGGGACTGGGCGCTGGAGGTGATGATAGGCGGCGTCGTTAATGGGATTCAAACTTTCCTGCCCCTCATTCTCCAGCACGGCGAAGGCGGGCACATCGTCACGACATCGTCCATGGGAGGAGTGATCCCCCTGGCGGGAAGCCCGATCTACTCGACCGTAAAGGCTGCTGTTATCGGAATGTGCGAGTCAATGCGCGGCGAGCTGGCCGCAGACAACATCGGAGTGTCGGCTTTCTGCCCCGGTCCTGTTTCGACGAACATTCACGAAGTTGGTCTTATGCGTCCGGAGAAATTCAAAAAGGATAGCGGATACGCGGAAAAGGAAAGTCAATTGGCCGATCGGCAGAAGTTTTCTAACGAGATGAATATCGAGGAGTGCGGAGAAAGAGTCTTGCGCGGCATCCGGCGCAACGATCTCTATATTTTCACCCACCGGGAATTCAGAGAAGGGGTCGCGGAAAGGATGGGTGCCATGCTGGCCAGTTTCCCGAATGAAGAAATCAACCAGGCGCGGGCGAAGGAATTCTCTTTCCTCACCTCAAACCCTGTATTCAAACAGGTGATCAAAGAAGCCGGGGTGTCCTAGCCTTATTCGGAATTCTTCCCGAATCTTCTTGAATTTTTTCTAAATCAGTGGCATAAGATATTAGAGACTTGAAAAGGGCCTCCGCTGCCGGGTGGCAGAATCTACCGAAGGGTAGGATGGAGAAAGCCCAAACCTGAGGCGATGAGAAAGCTTTAAAACAGTCTTTCGTCGCCGGCCACTCCGAGGCGAACAGCCCGGAAGCTACCGAAAGGAGTAAAGAAATGGGTCTCATCAGCCGCATTCGCAGACTAACTGTATCTCGCATCGAAAATTTCCTTAACACGGTCGAAGATCCTGAAGTTCTATTTCCGCAGCTTGTGCGCGAGATGGAGGACCAGGTACGTGCCGCAATCTCCGCCGAGACAAAGGCTCTGGCCGCCCAAAAGGCGGCCGAACGGGATTCCGCCCAGATTCGCCAGAAACTGGAACGCCTGACACGCGGCGCCGAAATAGCCGTTGAAAAAGGTGAAGATGAAACCGCACGCGATGCCGTGAAGGCACAGATTGCGCTCGAATCGGACCTGAAAATTCAGGATGACGCCGTCTCCCGTGCAGAGCGGGCTTATCAAGACGCCAGAAGTGCCCGCATGCAGATCGAGGAACAGCTTGAAGAACTGCGCACAAAGAAAAACGAGATTCTTACCCGAGCGCGTATAGCATCCACACAGAAAAAAATCGAGAAAACCGTCAGCGGTAGAGCCAGTTCGGCCAACAGTATTCTGGACGCCGTCGTGCGCCTGGAAAGCAAGGTCGAAGAAGCTGAAGCGGAATTGGATATCCGTCGCAGCATGGATACGGGCGGAGCCACTCCGTCGCTCGAACGGCGCCTCGATGAACTCGAGCAGAACGACGAAATCGAGAAACGGCTTGCTGCGTTGAAAAAGAAGATCGGCGACTCCAACGTCTAATACGTGCATATTTACGTTACGTGTTTCATTAAGAAGCCAGGGCGGGCTCGCCTGAAAAATAGGCAACCGCCACAGGGAACCGATCCGTCCAATCAATCTATACGGGGGCAATCATGTCTATTATCGACAGAATACGGCGTATAGCCCAGGCAAACATACATGGCCTGCTGGACAAAGTGGATACGCCGGAAATGGCGTTACAGGAAAAAATCGAAGAACTGGAACAAACAATAGGAGATGCCAAGGAGGCGTTGGCCGGATATGCCGTCTCGTGCAAACGCCTGGAAATGGAACAGGCCCAGTCCAACCGCGCCGTTTCGGAGTGGATGCAGAAAGCTGAAACGGAATTGAAAAACGGCCGAGAATCCGCAGCACGCAATGCCCTGACGCACAGAATCCGCTCTCAAGAGCGCGCCGGGCGTTTGGGAAGCATGATCGAACAAAGCCGGAAGATATACGAGGAACTGAAAGAAAACCTGGTGGTTTTAAACGATCATCTCCGTGCCGCAAAGCTGAGTCTTTCCGAACTGCATACCCGGAAAAAAGCCGCCCTTGCACAGAAAGCATTCGGGGGAAGCCTGGATAAAGCCATGACCGTTTCAGGCCGTGATATCGATTTCTCATCCTTCGAAGAGGAAGTGCTGCAGAAGGAGATGGAGGTTGAAATTGACCGGGAAGTCCGGACGGACATGGCTGCGATCGACAAGGAAATAGAACAGAAGGCGGTCGAATCGATCGTGGATTCCGAGTTGGAATCACTGAAGAAAAAATTGGAAAGGCAGGAATAAACTCTCCGCCGATTTTATTAATTCCAGTATTCTATAGAGTATCCGATGGCAGGTTTAGTCAGCCGCTTAAAACGCATTACCGTATCGCGCATAAACGCGTTTCTAGAAACGGTCGAGGATCCCGAGACCATATTCCCTCAACTGGTTCGTGAAATGCAGGACAGGGTAAGGGATGCCGTGAAAGCGGAAAGTAAAGCCACGGCGGCAAACAAGTCTAATCAGCGGCACCTCGACGAATCCTCGGGACGTTCGATCCGGCTTGCCAAGGGCGCTGAATTGGCGTTGCGACATGGCGATGAATCCCTCGCCCGGGAGGCACTGGCCGAACAGATCAAGGTTGACAGCGTTGCGGAAAATCAGCGCCGCGCTCTGGATCAGAGCGAAAAAGCCCTGCTCGAAGCCCGTGAGTTGCGCGCTCATCTGGAAACGCAACTTGAAGAATTGAAACGGCGCAAAAAAGAGATCCTTGCCAGGTCCCGAAAGGCGAAAAGAACCGCCGGCACCTACCGGGATATGGACAAAATTC
Source organism: Acidobacteria bacterium UBA6911 (assembly GCA_002451015.1). Taxonomy (GTDB): domain Bacteria; phylum Acidobacteriota; class UBA6911; order UBA6911; family UBA6911; genus UBA6911. Next base: position 21,058 of record DKBB01000205.1, on the reverse strand, counting down.
GAGCGGCCGGCACAGCGATCCTCGAAGAGGTGTCCCGAATGAATCAGGTGGAAGAAGCGAAAGAATATATTCCCGAGTCAATCGACAGAAAATCCGCAACTATAGAACACGCTCTCGAAGACAGGTTACGAAATTTGGAACGGGAAGCCGAGATCGAGCGTCGCCTGAACTCGATCAGGGAAAAGAAGCAACAAATCCGGACGCGCAGCGTCCCTGACAGGAGGACTCGCAAATGATGGGCTATCTGGCCGGTTTGAATTTCCTCGAGCAGGTGTATCTTATGTGTGCGATTTTCGGGGGCGGGCTATTCATCCTCCGGACCATACTTATGCTTGCCGGAATCGGAGGTCCGGATACGGATGCGGACACGGATTCCGGAGATTTTGACCACGATCACAGCCACCTCGATGATATCGATCACGGCGACCATGGCGATCACGATGCAGGTCTTAAGCTTCTGACAATCCAGGGAATAACCGCCTTCGTCATGATGTTCGGTTTAACCGGCTTTGCTTTCAGCCGCAGTTCGATACTGGGTTCCATAATGACCGCCGTTATCGGCGTCCTTGTGGGTCTCTTCGCGATGTGGCTGATCGCAAAGGGATTTGCATTGATGCGATCCCTTCAAAGTACCGGAACCATGCGGATCTCCGACGCAATGGGAGAAGAGGGAACGGTTTATCTGACTATTCCCGCCGAAGGTACAGGTAAAATCCAGGTTACCATAAGCGGGCGCCTCATGGTCATGGATGCCGTTTCGCAGGATAAAGTTGAATTGAAGACAGGGGAACGCGTGTGCGTTTCAGAAATCACCAGCGGAGGAATGCTCGCAGTCCGCGCCCTTTAAATTATCAATCCACGACCGCTGGTTATAGAAATCCGGTTTTTTTGTTTCCTGCTGTAACCCTGAACGGTGGATGCCGGGCAGGAAACGGGAAATTATGATTTTAATTAGTCTCGCCATACGGTGCCGAACATAGCCACACCCGACGGGCGCAGTCGATTACACAGAAAGGAATACTCTCATGCCTATACTGTTGATCCCAATTGGCCTGTGCATCATCGTCTTTTTCATGATTGTATATATGGCATCGCGTTATAAGCGATGCCCATCCGACAAGATACTTGTCGTTTACGGAAAAGTGGGAACCGGCCGGTCGGCCCGGTGCATTCACGGCGGCGGCTCCATGGTCTGGCCCATCATCCAGGACTACGCCTTCCTGGGTCTGACTCCGATGACTATCGGCATACCGCTTAAGAACGCGCTGTCGATGCAGAATATCCGCATCGACGTCCCAAGCACCTTCACGGTCGGCATCAGCACGGAACCCGGAATCATGACCAATGCGGCGGAACGCCTGCTACATCTAGGCTCCAAGGAGATCGAGCAGATGGCCGGAGAAATCATCTTCGGACAGCTTCGTCTCACGGTCGCATCCCTGACGATCGAGCAGATCAACCAGGACCGCGAAAGCTTCCTGGAAGCGATCCGCAAGAATGTCGAGCCGGAACTCAACAAGGTCGGCCTGTACCTGATCAACGTCAACATTACCGACATCACCGATGAGTCAACCTACATCGAAAGCATTGGGAAAAAGGCCGCGGCTGAAGCCATCAACCGCGCCAAGGTCGATGTGGCCGAACAGGAAAAATCAGGCGCTATCGGTGAAGCAGAAGCCGTTCGAGAAAGAGAGATTCGCGTAGCGGAAAATCTTGCCGAGTCGGAAAAAGGCAAGAAGAAAGCGGAAGCGGACCAGCGCATATTCATACGGGGGCAGGAAGCGGAAGCGGTTACTGGTGAAAATAAGGCTATAGCGAACATCGCCGCTACCAATGCCGAACTGGCGGTCAAGGAAGCCGAAGCCATGCAGCATTCGGAAAAAGGCAAGAAGCAGGCGGAAGCGGACCGGCGCATATTCGTACAGGGGCAGGAAGCGGAAGCAGTCGCCGGTGAAAATAAGGCAAAAATCAACATCGCCTCCAGCAACGCCGAACTGGCGATCAAGGAAGCCGAAGCCATGCAACGCGGGGAAGTGGCCCGACGCCAGGCACTGGCCGAGGTCCAAAAGGCCGAATACCTCGCCGAACAGGAAAGGTTAAACGCAGCGGAAGTTGTTAAAGTGGAAGTGGAACGGCGCAAAATAGAAATTGCGGCCGATGCCGAAGCGGAACGCAGCCGCAGAACCGCGAAAGGGCGTGCCGACGCCATCCTGGCGGAATACGAAGCGGAAGCCAAGGGCATCCGTCAGTTGTTGGACAGCAAGGCTTCCGGTTATCTGGCGCTTGTTGACAGTTGCGGCGGAGATGCGCGTGCGGCTGCCACGTTTCTAATGGTTGAAAAACTGGAACAGATTGTCGAAAAACAGGTCGAAGCAATCAGCAAACTGAAGATCGACAAGATCACCGTCTGGGATTCCGGCAACGGTTCGGGCACCGGTTCATCAACCGCCAACTTTATTTCCAGCTTGATTAAAAGCCTGCCGCCGCTTCAGGAAGTCGCATCCATGGCCGGAGTGGAACTGCCAGACTATCTCGGCAGTATGACCAAGGAAGCGTCGACCACGGAGGCAAAAAAACCGGAAGAGCCGAATTCCTAGTCAGAATCGGGGCTTGCTATAAAAGCTATGGGGCGGACCTTGTGTCCGCCCCTTCTTTGCCTCCCTGCTTTCATAACTATTCACGAACCAGGTCTCTCCAGAAGCTTTCGAATGCAACGATAATGGAAGGGATAAACACCGTCGTTTCCTTTTGCGGAAGGGACGGCAGCTGTTCTGCCAGGTTTTGGGAAAAACGCTGGATCGTCGCTTCAATTTCGGAATAGTCCAACCGCAGGTCCGATTCCACCTCCCGTGCCACTCCCCCGGTAAAATTGAACTCGCACCAGTCGTCAAACGGTCCGTCCTGAACGTCCACCATCGGGATTCCTTCCAGAATGCAGGCCGACGGGCGAAATTCATAAACGTGGCAATCACCATCAGTGGCGAGAAACGGGCATCGGACGTCATCGAAACGGTCCGCCAGACGATCGATCCGAGTCTCTGAAATCCGGTCGAGAAAGAAAGGCTCTTCCAGTTCAGGAGACTCCCGGATAAGCCCGGCATGAAGGGACCGGGCGCAGCGGGCAACCGTCTCCCGCGTGGAAGGGGATAGCGATTGAAAACCGGCAGCGACTCGCAGCGCATCCGCAATCGGGACATCGAACAGACCACAGCAGCAGTATGTGCACCCTTTACCGCACTGCATACTGGAGCCGTACTTAACCCGGATCGAACGGAACCAGGTGTCCAGTTCCATCAGGAAGTGTTGATATTCATCCAATATCGAAAGAACGCTTCCGTTTTCCGCCATTATCGACCGCCCGTTTCCAGGCCAAGATCCTTCATTACATCGTCGGGGCGCCACTGATTCCCCTGGTAGAGCCGAATCAAGGCACCGTCCGCATCGATCAGGGCCGTGACAAGCGAATGGACGATCTGATCGGACTCCTTCTTGTAGACGAGTCCGAAATACCCCGCTATCTCCCGGATTTCTTCCGGCGATCCTGTCGCGAACGCCCATTGATCGAACCGGACCGGCCTCATGTAACGGGCGGCATACTCCCGCAAAACCGAAGGAGTGTCGAAATCGGTATCGAAACTGATTGTAAGCAGATAGGGCGTTTTATCCGATTGCGGCAGGGATTTAACAGCATGATGGATCGCGGCAAAGTTGCCGCTTGTCAACGGACAGTAATCCGGAAGCGGGCAGCGGGTATAGATAAAGGTCAATACAAGCGGCCGCCCGCGGTACTGGTGAAGATGGATCCGCCGATCGTCCTGATTCAACAATCCAAAGTCGGGCACAACATCGCCCGGTTGCGGCAGTAGGAGTGTTTCTCCGGTTTCTCCCGTGGATTCGCTGCCTGAAATACGGATATTCTCGATCCACGACCGGTCCTGCAGAACAACCAGAGTCGCTTCCACCCTCTGTCCGGGCGACAGCGCCGACAGGGCCCAGTCCTCCCTGACATTGAAGGGCATTGTCATCGCGTCCATGTACCCCGGGATCTCTTCATGCTCCAGTGTCACCTGTCCCAGATCCCGGTTTACGGATACAACAGTCCCCGTTAAATCGAATTCACTGCGGGGGCTATTCCGACACCCGGTCAGCAAAAGGAATGCGATAAAAACCGGTATATGGATAAGGCATATTTTGAACATCGCTCCATACAATTTTCTGTTCATATTTCAACCTTATTTTAGAACCTTTTTAAGATATTTTACGGGAAAAAGCCAGAATGTCCCAGCCAGAAGCTGGGGCCCCAGCCTCTGGCTGGGGATGAATGGCAGTTGGGGGCTTGGAGGCAGAAGCCCCCATGGCTTTGTCCTTAGGAAGAAGCTCCGCCCTGCGGTCGGAGTTCTTCACTGTGTCTAATCCCCTGGATTTTATATCAAACCGTGGCCTTAAAAACGGTTTTAATGGAAAAAGAATGTTAAGAAACGCCGGCGAAATATCCGGGAGTGGAATGAAAAACGGAAGAGTCTTCTGCTCCACTCCTTTCTCCCCGCCGGAAAGAAAGGCTGCAAGATGAGCATTAAAGTTGGCCATTCTGAAACGTCCGGATTTAAAATTAATCTGGATCGATCTATACATATAGGGTAATCATAATACTTGCCCGCTGTTACGCCCGTAAGGGCAATATAGCAGCCCTGCTGCAACCGGGGTAAACGGATTGGCAGTAACGTGGCCGGAATTCCCCCTGATTCGGCGGGAGCCCGTGCACGGATGAACTTTATAAAGGAATGAACGGAATGTATTCTCAAGTAAAGAAGCTGCTGGAAGAAGGCGAGACCCTGGCAATGGCGACCATTGTTTCATCCAAGGGTTCTACACCCAGAGAAGTGGGCGCAAAAATGGTGGTAACAGCTTCGGGAGATATCCTGGGAACCGTCGGTGGAGGTTGCGGTGAAGCAGAAGTCTGCCGCAAAGCGGTCGAGGTCATCCGCTCGCGCAAACCGGCTATGGTAACTGTAGAACTGATGGATGACATCGAATCGGACAGTCCGGCAGTATGCGGGGGCATCATGGATGTGTTCGTTGATCCCTGGTGGGATGATCCCGCCTCGGCCCCATGCAAGGAATTCGCCGAGGAACTTTCCCGGGTCACGGATGAAGGAAGCGGAGGCGTCATTGCTACTGTTCTGAAGGCTGAAAATTGCGGTGAGGCTTCTTCGGGACAGAAATGTTTTATCCGAAACGGCGAGTTAAAGGCCGGCAATATCCCCAACGAGGCGCTGCTGCAAAAAATCCTCGAAGTAGCCGAATCACAATTGAACAAAGAGGAGAGCAAGGAAAATCCCATCACGCTGCCGGAAACCGACGGGAAAGCGCTAGTATTCTTTGAGATAATTCCGCCGATGCGTAAAGCAATCATTGTCGGCGCGGGGCACTTGGCGATTCCGCTGGTCCAGTTCGCCAAAATTCTCGGATTTCATATCACAGTCCTGGACGACAGAGTAAAATACGCCAACAGAGAAAGGTTTCCGGATGTCGATGAAGTGTTTGTCGGAGACATGGCGGCGACTCTTCGGGATATTCCGATTACCCCGTTCACGTATATCGTCCTGATTACGCGGGGACACCAGTACGATGAGCCCTGCCTCAGGGCCATCATCGACAGCCAGGCTAAATATATCGGAATGATCGGCAGCAGACGGCGGATTCAAGCGTGTTTCATCCGATTCCGGGATGAGGACGGCATACCCGAAGAAATGTTAAATAGAGTCCACGCGCCTATCGGTCTCGATATCGGATCGGAAACGCCGGAAGAAATCGCCCTTTCCATTATAGCGGAAATGATAAAAGTGCGCCGGGGTGGGACCGGGCAGCCCCTGTCCAAGCATCAATAAAAACCGTTGCACGTTAGTACGTTGAAGGTTAAACGTTTATTAATGAATGAGAAGTCGACTGAAAAAAGTAATATTTATTTGTGCGGTTTCATGGCAACGGGAAAATCATCCGTGGGAAAACGCCTGGCATCCATGCTGGATTATGATTTCCTAGACATGGATGCCGTGATCGAAAAAGAAGAGGAGATGTCCATCCCGCAGATATTCTCCTCCCGTGGAGAACCGGCATTCCGCGCACTTGAATCCGATCTGGTGCACCGGTTGGCCGCGCAAAGCGGCAAGGTCGTCGCAACCGGCGGCGGCACCATCGCCAATCGCAACAACCTGGAAATCCTTAAGGACAGCGGTACTGTGGTTACCCTCACTGCGGACCCCGAGACCATCCTTCTAAGAGTAGGGTCGGGAGAGGATCGCCCGATGCTGAAGGGAGGCGACAAGGCGGAGCGCATTGCTACGCTTATGAGGGAACGGGCAAGCGCCTATGCGCAGGCGGACCTCACTGTGGATACTTCCTCCCTCAATATCAATGAAGTGGCCCGGCATATATGCGTTCTGCTAGGTCGCATTTCTCGCAGAGCCTCCAAGAGAGGCCGCGCAAAGGGTCGTGGATAAATATCCGATCGAAATCCTGGAAACGTATTCGACAGCGCATCGAGAAGTTTGAGGGAGCACTCCAATTTATGCTGCGCACAAATCGGGACCTTCGCAGCCACAGAAGATAGCTCTTGAGAAACACGGGCCAGCGCAGAAATCAGAGTGAAGAACTCCGACCGTAGATCGGAGATTCTTCCTAAGGAAAACCCATGGGGGCTTCTGTCCCCAAACTCCCAACTGCCATGCATCCACCAGCTTTTGGCTGGGGCATTCCGGCTTTTTCCCGTAATAGATGCTTATTATTTCTGATTCTTTAGCATGTCGATCAGCCCTTCAACGGCGCACAGGTAACCGCGCCATCCGAGTCCGGTAACGGTTCCCTCCACAACGGCGGATATCACGGAATGATGCCGGAATTCCTCCCGGGCAAAGATATTCGACAGGTGCACCTCAATCGCCGGCAATCCGACCGCGGCCAGGGCATCCCGGATCGCATACGAATAATGGGTGTAGGCACCTGGATTGATTACAATTCCGTCCGCCCATTCCCCGGCATCCTGGATGGCATCGATCAGGGCTCCTTCGCTGTTGGATTGGAAAACAGTGAGTTCAACAGCGTTTTCCGTAGCTAAATGTTCGACCTGCGCATTGATTTCTTCCAGGCTTTTGAGTCCGTAAATTCCCGGTTCCCTTTTGCCGAGTAGATTCAGATTCGGCCCGTGAATAAGCAGTATCCTCATCTCTACCGGTTCTCCTTCAATATAAGGTGCAGCAGCCCTGGTAAATGTGCAATAGGCCGCGCATATAGGGGTTACTATTCCATCTTCACATGAATCTTGCCCGATTCTCCCGTCCCTGCCTGCTTGAGTGCCTGGGCAACGGACTCGAAAGAGAAGGTATCGGTNNCGGCAATCCCAGAAGGATTATGCGTGCTCCGCGCGGAGCTGCCGCCAGGGCAAGTTCCACGGTCCTTGAAGTGCCGGCGCATTCAAAGACCGCCGTTACGTCCTCTTCCCTCCAGAAGCCGCTGGTATCGTCCTCGGCCTCCCTGGCTACGGCTGCTCCCAAATCTCGAGCCATTGCCAGTTTGGAGCCGATCCTGTCATGGGCGACTGTCCGTATTCCCATAGCTGACGCCGCATGGATCAAAAGCAGACCGACAACGCCGCACCCCAGTACGGCGACGGTATCCCCCTTCTTTGCGCCAGACTGCATCAATCCGTGCATCGAAACAGCCAATGGTTCAATAGTCGTGGCATCGGGATCGGAAATCGTATCCGGAACGCCCCATACAAACTCGGCCGGGGCGACGGCAAATTCGGAAAGACACCCCGGAACATTTACCCCCATGCTTACCTTATCCGCGCAGACAGCGCCCCGCCCGGTCCGGCATAACCTGCAGGATCCGCACGGGTAGTTGGGCTCGACTATAACGCGCTGGCCGATTGTGAATTTATCCACGGCATTCCCTACAGCTGTCACGTTTCCCATTACTTCATGGCCCAGCACAAACGGGTAAGGAACCTGGCGGTGTGCGAAATAAAAGGAGATGTCCGTGCCGCAGATACCGATGCACCTCGGTTGAATCATAACTTCGTTCGGGGACAGTCGGGGTGGGTCGATTTCGTCGATCTTAATTTCTTCAGGTCCTGTCAGCAGAGCCGCTTTCATTGTATATCTTATCTCCTGGCCCTTGTGTTTCGTAGTGGCACCATGCCGTACCTTGTCCTACGCGGACCAGCTTTCAGCCTAGCACATACGCAGGCAATCCACCTATTTGAATTGTCCCGAACATAAACAGAAAAATATCTAAAAATTTGGGCGCGATTATGGGATCCATGCTAATATTCATCCGGCATCCGATGTCATTGTATAAAATGTTGGAGGAATTAGAACAATGTCTTTGAAAATCACCGAAGAATGCATCAACTGCGGCGCCTGCGAACCGGAATGCCCCAATACGGCAATTTATGGCGGCGGCGAAGATTACGAGCTCAATGGAGAGTCTAAAGGAGCCCTTTCCGAAGATTTCTACTATATCGTTCCTGAAAAATGCACGGAGTGCGAGGGTTTTCACGACGAGCCGATGTGCGCGTCTGTCTGCCCCACAGATGCATGCGTGAAGGACGAATAAGCTTTAATTACCGGCACAATATGACATAAACATGAGGATCCACCCCATAAGGGAGTGGTGTTACACCTCTAGCACTTTCTCACGGAAAACCCGCTGCAAGAATTGTTTGCAGCGGGTTTTTCTTTTTCCCTATCCGATACCAGTCCTCTTCAATTCCATACAGCGGCCGAATGCCGGCTTTGAAAAAATTACATTAAACCCTTATCAAACAGCAGATTAAAGGCATTGTCGTCCTTGCGTCAATCAGACATGCCGTCATTCGCCAATTGAATAATTTCTCTTTCCGAGCGAAAATTAGTCATATTCGCGCCACACCTGCCGATAGGTATTAATATGAAGTAGGTTTTAATAGTTGATGCGTATGGACTGATTGGAACTACAATTCATTGACTTTAAAACTGAAAAATCATTGAATTAAGAATATTACGATAACGCAGCATAACGCTCTGTACATCTACAATTCTTTAGGCGGAACACGAACCTCGACTTATCGATACAGTGCGTTCTTTAAATTTGATATTTTTAGTGAGGCGTTATGAAGTCATGCAGTTTTCATAAACTGGTTCAATTGCTGGACAAGCAACTGGAGCTGGATGAAAAACTGGAAGTTCTGACCCACCTGGAAACCTGTGCTATATGCCGGGACACGGTGTATCAGATATCCCGCGACCGGGATGAGGCGCTATTTATCCATCGTCCGTTCAAAATCAAGAAAAACGTTGCCTGATTGCATGAAGCNNGGCGGCACCTCCCCGGCAAATTTCCATTCCGCCCCCGCTGCCTCCAACAGGAAGGCCACAGGCAAGGAACCTCCAGGCAAACTACCGAACGCAAAGGAAACGACGAAACAGAATCGTCGGACCCGAGAGGCTAGCCCGGATTCCCTATTCCTTTATTGAGTATTCAAAAATAAGGCTCACCCGAATAGTTCACAGGATTTAGGAAGCGGCGGAAGTCCCGCATCGACTACCGCCGCAACATGAACCCGATTGCCCTTAAAAATCCAGTAGGACAAAAAGAAGCAGCAGTATCACGTAATTGGAAACAACCAGATAATTCACCTTTTGGATTATCTCCCGGTTATCGATCCTGTTGCCCAAACGCCACCACCGATAGTGATTCATGACCAGTCCGGTCAAGGCGGCCAAAGCCGCCACAAGTTTATAATCAGGCAAGCCGGATATATTTTCCACAAGCCACCAGAGTCCGAACATTAGTAATATAAATCCAATCGTGTGCCCGACGCACAACATAGAACGGGACAGCATAATTCCACCCCCTTCTCAGCATAAATCCGGATCGCAAATTCCGGTGCTATCCATCAACGTTTCAAGCGCCAAAAGAATGGCTGCAGGGGCGCAGCAAGGAGCACACCCCAGCGCGCATATCAGTGCCAGTATCGAACCCTCTACCGCCATGGCTTTACAAAGACAGTCAAGATCAATGCCTATGAACGAGTGAACATCAAATTCGATAACTGCCGGTTTTAGCTGATGATCCGGATTACCTGAAGCGGGAATCATCGCCTGCCCGTTCCTTATCCTGGAGCCGCCCCTGAAAACGACTGTTTCCGACTCCCTGGCTTTACGTTCGAGAGATTCAGCAACATTCTTGTGCAATACCCGTACGCCGCCTCCTGCTTTAATGACCTTTTTCATAGACCTGTAAGAGTCCATGTCGAAGGAAATCTGGTCTCTCAAATTATTCTCGTTTATCAGAACGCCATGTTTCTTCCAATACTCCGTGGTCATCCGTACCGTCCGGTCCGGATTCAAGAGGTAATAGTCATCATCATCCATTTTTTTGTCCAATTTCTTATTCGTACCTTTGGCATCAAGATGCGCGTCAAAAATCCGGACAAGCCCGGCGTATTGCCGGAAATGCTCGGCACCGAAGCCGTTCCGTGAGCCGGCGAAGGTCGTTTTGGCGAATTCGTCCGCTAGAACATCCATGATAGGGTCCGAGATCTCCGAGCAGCACTTTTCCTCACGCTCTCCGGCAAATCCATTCATTAGAGGAAGCACCAGAAGAGAGGCACCGCAAAAACTCCGGCGATTCATTCTTTCCATACATGTCTCCTTAGAAATCGGGGATTCAAGAAACGGGCAAGGAAGCGCCCCCGGATAACTTCCCTGTCATTTAATTGCCGTCTAACCTTATGAATTTTCTTTATTCCGCAGATAACTACTGTGGACTGCGGTTACGGTTCTTTTTCGAAACTCTGTCGGGTGTGGGCACGATCGAGTGCGCGGTACTGGATCGCCTCGGCAAGGTGTCGAGGCAGAATCCTGCCGCCGGTATCGAGGTCGGCTACCGTACGGGAAACGCGCAGGATCCTGGCATAAGCCCTTGCAGTCAGGCCGAGTCGTGTTATGGCATGCTCCATCTTCTTCTCGGAAGCGGCATCGAGCCTGCAGTAACGGCGAAGAGCCTTCTGGGTCATCTGGGCATTGCAATGGATTCCGAAGGGTTCCAGTCTGTGTGCCTGTATATTTCGCGCGGAAAGGACCCTTTCGCGAACCACCGTGGATTCTTCGGATTTTTCAATTTGAACCAGCTCCTTGTATTTTACGGCCGGCACCTGGATATGAAGGTCTATACGGTCGAGCAGAGGCCCGGAAACCCTGGCCAGATAGCGCTGAATCAGCGGAGGGGTGCAGGTACAGCGGTGCTCCGGATCCCCGTAATACCCGCACCGACATGGATTCATAGCCGCCGCGAGCATAAAACGGGCCGGGTAAGCCAGGGACATCGACGCACGGGAAATGGTTACCTCTCCGTCCTCGAGTGGTTGGCGCAATACGTCCAGAACATGGCGATGGAACTCGGGAAGCTCATCGAGGAACAGCACTCCATTATGAGCCAGACTCACCTCACCCGGACGGGGTATGGTCCCTCCGCCGATAAGTCCCGCATCGGAAATGGTATGGTGCGGCGCGCGGAAAGGGCGCGTGGCGATCAAGCCGGCCCGATCCGAAAGCAGGCCGGAAACGGAATGAATCTTGGTGATTTCTATCGCCTCCTCGAAACTCAACGGGGGCAGAATGGAAGGCAGTCGCCGAGCCAGCATCGTCTTACCCGATCCCGGCGGACCTACAAGCAGGAGGTTGTGCCCGCCCGCGACGGCCACCTCCAGCGCGCGCCGGGCCTGGTACTGCCCTTTGACATCGCTGAGATCCGCATCGTATATCTTCCGTTGAGCGAGCAACTGCCCGGGATCGACCTTGACAGGAGCCCACGGTTGCCGGCCGCTTAAAAAATCAACCACCTGTGGAAGCGAACGGGCTGCAAACGCCTGCACTCCCTTTACGACAGCAGCCTCCCGAGCATTCGCCTCCGGAACAATCAGGCGGTGCAGCCCTTTTTCGCACGCCATCGACGCCATGGAAAGCGTTCCCCGGATCGTTCGCAGGGTGCCGTCCAGGGAAAGCTCTCCCATAAACAAACAGGCGGACAGGTCCTGTTTCGGCACCAGTCCCGAAGCGCCAAGAATTCCCACTGCCATCGGCAGATCGAATGCGGATCCTTCCTTCTTCAGGTCCGCAGGGGCGAGATTGATAGTGATGTGCTGTGCCGGCAGCGCATAACCGCAGTTGCGCAGCGCCGCATGGATGCGCTCGCTGCTCTCCCGTACGGCGGTATCGGGCAACCCGACCATCTTCAGGTCGAGTTTCTGCCCGGAACTCAGGTCCACCTCCACCGAAACGGGATAGGCATTGATGCCGAAAATGGCTGCGGAATATACGCGGAAGAGCATGATCCGTAAGGCTCCTTTGCTCTATCCAACAACCTCGGACGGTTTTGAGCGAAAAATTTTAATTAGATGAACAGAGGTTTGTTTGAAATCCATGCAATAGAGAAGGGATCCGGTCAAAAATAATGTGAACCTCCCGCCTGTCATTGCACTCTATTAGCAATATTCTGAGGAATTTTTTTCCTATTCAAAAAAATCTTATGCATAAACCGTTGAATGCTGATAATAAAAGGTTGAAAACCGGCATATTTCATTCGTTTTAATTATTCCAAAAACATTCTCGAAAAATGAGAGGAACGGTAATGAACAGATTCCCTTTATGCCTTGCGATCGTTTCTCTCCTGTTATTTATCCCCGGAGTCGTTGGCCAGGATGGCGCTGTTCAGATAAATTCAGAAAGAAGGGGGGAACAAAGCAGAATCAGGGTTGAAACCGATCTCCAGGAAGTGCCGGTCGTCGTCACGGACGGCAAAGGCCGGATCGTTGAAAACCTCAGCAAGGAGGATTTCGAACTTCTGGAAAACGGTCGGCCGCAGGCGATCAGTTTTTTCGAAGTATCCGAAATCGAAGGCATTCAAGATCCGGAATCCGGGAGGGAAACAGGAAAACGAGAACCACCGGAGGCAAAAGAAGCGGAGCGCGCAAAAGAAACCCCTCCAAGGACCGTTATCGAAAAGCTGGAATCCTCTCCGGCCAGAACAACCCTGATCTTCGTCGACAACCTGCATCTTTCCTTCGGCAGTCTCAACTGGGTCAAGCAGGCGCTGCACCGTTTCATCAGCGAGCAGATGACCGACCGGGATTTGGTCGCCCTGGCGACCAGCCATACGCTCGGCGTGGCGCAGGAGTATACCCGGAACCGGCGGCTTCTGCATTACGCCGTAGAACAGATTCACTACGGAGTTCCTTTGATAGATTCCACGAGTCTCTTTACACCCAATATCGCCGCCGGAGTCATTGACGAAAAGCTGGATGAATCCATTGTGGCTCGTGAAATAATTATTCAGGAAAATCATATCGAGAACCAGCCGGAGAACTGCCCGATAATTCTTAATTTAATGCGCATCAAAGCCATGCAGATTCTCAATCGGGCAGCCCAGGACCGTAGAAATACCCTCTCGATCCTCAAGGCATATGCCGAGCAAATGGCGGATCTTCCGGGAAAGCGGATAATTGTGGTCTTTTCCGAAGGATTCACAATGTACGACAGTTCCGGAGTCCTCAGCAATCCCGAGCTTGAGGAAGCCGTTTACCGGGCGGTGCGGTCGGGCGTGGTAATCTACTCAGTCGATGCCAGGGGCCCACGCACTCCTGCTACTATTGATGCCGGCAGAAGTTGGGGGCAACCCATATCTCGTTCTCCGGTTACCCCCGACGAAGATCCTCGCTGTTACCTTCTCCCTACTCCGGACATGCTGCAAACCTATATAGACGGATTCGAATTGGAAAAACTGAACGGGCTGCATGCAATGGCGGCGGAAACCGGCGGTGAAATGTACCAAGGCTCCAACAATCTCAACGCTCTGCTCGGCCGCGCTTTCGATGCCAACCGGTTCTACTATGTCCTTTCCTATTACGTGCCGGAAGCGGAAGACCCGGACAGGTTCCGCAAAATCGAGGTAAGCGTACGGAACCATCCGGAATACAGGATCCGGGCACCCAGGGGCTTTTCTCTGAAGGACAGGAAAATGTATTCTGAAGACGAGTCGGCCGGAACGCCACAACAGCAACTGCTTCGGGCAATGAACCGGCCGCTGCCCGTCACCGATCTCGGAGTATCGGCGACAGCGGATTACCTGGAAACAGCGAATGACAATAACAAGATTTCCCTGACCGTGAGTTTTACGGGAGACAGATTCCGGTATCGGCCTGAGGATGGACTCAATATTGTGGAACTGGAAATCCTGACGGTTTTCTACGATTCTTTCGGGAAACAGGTGGACGGGATATCCGCACAGGTGGAAGGAAGGCTGACGCCGGAAGGCATGGAGCAAGCCCAGACCAGCGGCTACCGGTTTTCCCGCCGTCTGGCGCTGGAGCCGGGAGTCTACCGTGCACGCATCGGGGTAAGGGAAAAGGGCACGGAACGAATCGGCACGGCTACGACCTGGATCGAGGTGCCTGGATTCAAGCCGGACAGGCTGCAGATGAGCAGCCTGATGCTGAGCAATCCGCTTGAGGCGGACCCGGTCGAAACAGAGAAGATTGAGGTAAACAGCCTGGAACGGGTCCGCATGGTGCAAGGTGTGCCCGTATATGGAACCGGCGATATGTTCTATTATACATTTCGTGTACATCCGGGCCACGACCGGCCGGGAGATCAGGCGTCGGAGGAGCCGGAATTGCTGTTGATGAGTGAAGTATTGAAGGAAGGAAAGCCAGTAGAGACAAGGGAATGGCAGCCCATCACGGTGGAAAACTGTGTAACGGACGGCAAAGGATGGTTTGATCTGGATGGCGAGGTGGACATCGGAGAATTCGAATCGGGGACCTACGAACTGCGGGTCCGTGTCAAGGCTGCAGAATCGGACGAAACAGTCCTACGTACGGTGGCTTTCGGCATCCTATAATTAAACCGCTAAAATCCCAGGCTGCAGGAGACAGAAATGATTCGGCTACCAGGTTTTGAGTGGACGGCAGCGACACCCTGATCCCCCTTGTTTGTTCATTCAATCTGTGCGGACCCTGGCGAAAGGCAGTATCATTGCGACGGGAGCATTCGTTGAAAATGACCGGAAATCCATCGGGAATCTGAAAGCCCTGCCGGAGATTCAAGCCCGTCTATTTGCTCCACCATTCTCGAACTATGGGTGTCCATAATTTTTATCGTATCGCACCTTTATCAGTGAGCAGTCTCAAAGCGATAGTGCCCGGATCCCAGTTCCAGGAATAATGCTTCTTCCCTCTCCTCCGCCTTATGGATGCCTTCGACATTTTGAACGGGTTTGCCGCTTTCGGTCACGGCGGCAATTCTGGCTCCCGGAAGGCGGACCGTTCCGCGTGTGTTGGGAGGAACGGAAATCTCAAAGCGGTTTGTCTCCCTGTTCCAGGACGACTCCACCAACCCGTATTGAGTCCTGAGGGAACCCTTCGCCCAATGGGTATTTCCGCCGGGCCGGGGAGCAATTATGATGTGCTTATAACCCGGTTGCGCCGGATCCGGATTGATGCCGGCGATATTCTTGTAAAGCCAGTCGCCGACGGCCCCGTAGGCATAATGATTCAACGAGTTCATGTCCGCATCCTGAAAGCTACCGTCCGGCCTGATGCCGTCCCAGCGTTCCCAGATGGTCGTAGCACCTTTGGTTATGGGATAAAGCCAGGAGGGATAGTCCTTCCGGTTCAGCAGCAGGTACGCTTCGTCCAGATAGCCGTAGCGGCTCAGTACATGGGTGATCAACGGCGTCCCCAGAAAGCCTGTTGTCAGGTGGCCGAACTTCCGGACGTCTTCGGCCAACCGTTCGGCCGCCCTTGCCCGGAGATTATCGGGAAGCAGATCAAAGGCCAGAACCAGGGAGTAGGCTGTTTGGGTATTGGAAGAAAGCCTGCCGTTCGGAGTCACGAACTCGTTGACGACAGCTTCCTTGATTTTCTCCAGCAGTCCGGCGTATTCGCGCGCATCTTCGCTTTTACCGAGAATCCGCGCCGTTCTCTGCAACAGGTCTGTTGAATGGGCAAAATAACAGCTGGCCACCAGATCCTTGTCCGTGGTTGCGCCCGGATAGTCCGATTGGTTTGTGGCATACGCAAGCCAGTCCCCGAAGTGAAAACCGGAAGTCCAGAGGTATTCCGATCCCGCCTCGCGGCGCATGTATTCCACCCAGGCTTTCATGCTCTCGTACTGGTTTCCGAGAATGCGTGTATCTCCGTATATAACATAGAGATTCCAGGGAATCACCAGGGCGGCGTCCGCCCAGCCGGCAGCGGCGGAGCCGCCTTCATCGGCCCCGTGGGAGATTACGTTGGGTACGACATAGGGCACAGCACCACTGGGCTGCTGATCCGCTGCCAGGTCTTTAAGCCATTTCGTGTAAAAGTTCCCCTCCCTGTCCAGGACCTCCGCATGGCGCAAGGTCACTCGCGTTCCGGCCTCGCCCTTTGCCCGAAGGCGGATCCGCCCGACCATGTTCTGACCCATGTCGACGACGGTATCGCCGGAAGGGGTTTGAAATACTCCCGCCGGACGGATTNNGTCTTTATAGCCGGCCCGGTCCCAGCCGTCCTTTTCCAGCCGGGCGTCATAGATTTCGCCGTTGTAGAGATCCGATTCCATTTACGATACCCCCTGCCGATTTTTCTTTGTATCCGGTCCGTTAATGGTAGAATTCAGGCAAGGCAGCTAACGGGATGCGTTCTTCAGCACTCTCAAGCCAAACGAAACGTACATTCTTAAGGAGGTACGGACGATGGCTCATCACCATAGCATTTCATTGCATAAGCTCCCCACCAGCGGGAATTTCATGTGGGTGGTTCTTGCAATCGGCGTCATAATATTGATCGCCCTGAGTCTACTCTCCGTCCAATGGTTTCTTCTTGGGTTTGTCATTTTCGGAGCGGTTATGTGCGTATTCCTCTTTCGGTGGCACAACCAGCACAAGCTCGAATTCAACGATCTCTCCAAACTTGAAGAACCGACGGATAAGACTCCGAAGAACTAAAAGGCATCGCCTCTATCACTGTACCCCGGTACAGTGCGATGGCGACCTGTTGAGAACAGCGAACGGTTTTAGGTAAACTGAACCTCTATTTCTTCCAGAAGGAATAGGTGTGTTCGGCTGAAGACGTTTATTTTCCCAAAATCGATTTCCGGAAATTCCCGCGTATAAACAAGCATGTCCGGGCTCTCATTAAAGCTATAATAAACATTTTGATCTTTGGACAGGAGAGTGTCCCATCGAACAGATAAGCGGAAACATCCTGGGCCTCAAGCAGTCACAGCGACGGGCTCTGGAGCGGACCTATCGAAGGCGCGTCCCGCCGCAACAGGTGGTGTCGCCGGAGCTGGCAAAGCACCTGGCGACAGTTTCAAGAGAACTCGGGCGACAAGTCGGCGTGCTGCTTTCCAGGGACGGCAATGTCATCCATGTGATCCTGGGCGATGCTACACATCTCGATCTGCCGGATATCGGCAGACTTCGCGGCGGTGCGGGGCGATTCCGGGGACTCCGCCTGGTGCACACACACCTGCAGGGAGAGTCTCTGACACAGGACGACCTGAACGACCTGGTACTGCTCCGCCTGGACCTGGTCGCCGTGATCCAGGCGGGTAACGACGGGAATCCGGGCAGAATCGAACTGGCGCATATCCTGCCGGGGGAGGAGAAAGACCTCCAGGATGGAGAGCCGTTCCGCAAGGTTGAATCCCGGGATATCTATCAACTCCGTTTCAATTTCGAAGAGGAGATCCAGGCGCTGGAAAGCGAATTTTCCAGGGTAACGGGGGGACGCCCGGAAGAGACGCAGAAGGAACGCGCCCTTATCCTGGCCGTTACGCCGGGAAAAGTCGCCCGAACCGAGATAACGGAACTCGTCCGGGCGGCAGGCGTCGACATCGCGGAGACCCTTCAGTTTTCCGGCGGCCGGATCCATCCGCGCACCGTGGTGGGCCAGGGGAGACTTCAGCGGATCGCCCTCACCGCGATGCGCTCGAGCGCCGACGCCGCCATTTTCGACATCGATTTAAAACCGGCCCAAGCCCGGGCTTTCGAGGACAGCACCGGGCTGAAAGCCGTCGACCGCACNNCTGCAGGTGGAACTGGCCCAGCTGAAATACTCCCTGCCGCGGCTGACGGAAAAAGACGCCGGGCTGTCCCGTCTCGTGGGAGGAATCGGTGGAAGAGGACCGGGCGAAACGGTTCTTGAAATCGGCAGGCGCCGGGCGCGGGACCGCATCCGCAACCTGGAAAAGGAGATCGACAGGCTTTCCAGGCAGCGCGGCGTGCGCCGGAAACGACGGATACGTCAGGGGCTGCCGGTGCTCTCCATTATCGGCTATACCAACGCCGGTAAAAGCACCTTGCTCAACGCCCTGACTGAAAGCCGGATCGACACAAATGACCAGATGTTCGTAACGCTCGATACGACATCACGCCGGCTTCGATTCCCTCGCCATGGGGACGTCATCATCACCGACACGGTCGGATTCATCAACGATCTGCCACCGGACCTTGTGGCTGCTTTCCGGGCAACTCTGGAGGAACTGGCCGATGCGGACCTGCTGCTTCACGTTGTCGATGCTTCCGATTCGAACCTGGAAAGAAAAATAGAAGCCGTGAACAGGGTGCTGGCTGATTTGAATCTCGGATCCATCCCCCGGTTGCTGGTCATGAACAAGGCGGATCAGGTAACTTCCAAGGCAATGGAAGGATTATGCCGGCGTTACGACGCCGTTGCCGCAAGCGCCCTGAGGCGTGAAGGACTGGATCGCCTCATTCAAACGGCGGAATCCATCATCAAGGAGAGAAAACAGGGCAATTTGGAGTCAGGCTAACCTGACACCGAATTCCCTTTGTTTCTGCTTGTCGCGCCGTATGGGGTTGTGCTAAAAACAGCAAAATCATGAACATATTGAACAGGAGTGCGTGCAGGAATAATTAATCGAATTCAAAGATCTAGAAGGGAAGGAGACCTGTGAAAAGAAAGTATGTATTCAGCAGTATAATCCTACTGGCAGTGGCCCTTGCACTGTCGACAGGATGCGGAACCGGAGGCAAGCTTACGGTTCTCAATCCGGCGATTACCAGCAAAATGGTGGATCGCGAACCTTTAGGCCCCCGCCTGGACACGCTTGAAGGCAAAACGATCTACATGGTTGACATCAACTGGGGCGGACCCGACGCGGCCTACAGCGTATTCGAAGAAGTATCCGCCTGGTTTAAACAGAATATGCCGACCGTGAAAACGGTCATCAAAAGAAAAGCCGGGATGTACACAACCGACGATCCGGCTTTATGGAAAGAAATCGCTGAAAAGGGGAATGCCGCCATCATCGGCATATCCGGTTGAGACGGCTGTACGTCGGCCGTGAGCCAACATGCAAAAACTCTTGAAAAAATGGGCATCCCCTCTATCGGCGCTGCGGGCGCCAATATCGTCAATTACGCGATAGGATACAACTTCAAATACACCAACGGCATGCCGATCCGGTATGTCGGGTTCCCGTTTCCTGTCGCAGGTCAGCCTAAAGAAGTGCACCACCGTTATGTATTTGAAAGCAACGACGTCGTAAGCGGCAAACCGATGATGGAAGCCATCATCGACGCCTTCACCAAACCGTTGACGGAAGACGAACAGATCACGGGCCAGCCGCCCGAAGCAGTTGCAGAACCGAGACTTCTACCTCCGGACACGGAAGACAACCTGCAGCAGCTTTTCAAGGACATGGACTGGACGGACTACAATCCCATCATCCTGCCGACCGAAGAAAGAGTCGCCGCCATGCTCGCAGGGACCAGCCATCCCCCGGAAAAAGAGGTCAAGGTACTTTCCTGGCCCGGAGGGAATCGTTCCCTTACGGTTGAAAAAGTCGCCGTCTGCGCCGTCATGGCCGGGGCCAAACCGAAACACTTCCCCCTGATTCTCGCGGTCGCCATGGCAGTTCCTTTCGGAAATTCCACGAGTTCCATGGCCAACATGATCCTGGTCAACGGTCCGATTCGGAATGAAGTCGGCATGAATTACGGCGGCAACGTCATGGGTCCCCACGCCGAGGTCAATGCGGTACTCGGAAGGGTCTTCACCCTGATGTCGAAGACCGCCGGCGACCTGCATGCAGGCAAGACAACTTTCAGCACTCTCGGAAGCAATCTGCAGTACAACAACCTGTGCATCGCCGAGAACGAAGAAGCCCTGCCCGAAGGATGGGAACCCGTCCATGTGCAGAACGGCCATAAGCCGACCGACAGCGTCGTATCCGTAGGCACCGGCTGGAGCTATATCTCGAGCGTGGGCGAAGTGCAGATCGCTTACCCGCCCCAGAACCTGATGCGGGACTACATGCGGTCGCTCACCGGGATGGGCGCATCGGTGATTATGGATCCCACGGTGGCCGGACTCCTCCGGGATACGCAGGGATTCAAAACCAAGGAGGACCTCAGCGCGTGGCTGGCCGAAAACGTCCAAAAGACTGTAGCCTCCTACTGGGGCAACGGCGTCGTTTCCACGATGTACTCTTCCATGGCGATCCAGGGTCTCGAACCCTTTGCATCCCAGAGAAAACTTTCCGGGAACACCCTGATACAGCCGTTTCAGCCGAGGAGCGTCCAGGTGATTGTAACCGGCGGCGGAATACAAACCACCTGGTTCGTCACCGATTTCAGAGCCGGCCGCGGCACGTTGGTGGACGACTGGAGATAAAAGAAGGAATGTTTATCCGTAGGGGCGAACCTTCCGCCTTCGCCCTCCGGGCTTCGGCGGGCAATTTGGTGTTCGCTCTTCTACTTATATGCAAAAAGCCCCGGGTGTTTACCCGGGGCTTTTTTTTATTGAGTTTAGATCAACTCAACGAATTGTGATCGTTGGAGGCCAGTCCTTATCCTGAGATCCGAACAGATCATGAACGGTTTTTAGACCTTCGGCATTGGACCTTGGACTTGTCTTTATTACCTCCACTCGTCTATATTGACGGACCGGCCGGGCACCAAACCGCCCGCCATCCAGTAGTTATTGTTGGATGCGCCGGTGACGATA